>NZ_JBZEGV010000019.1:0-126469 GCF_058312955.1 Mesorhizobium sp. LEGMi-168a | reverse complement strand
CGAAGCAAAGTATCGGAAATGGCGCCGACGCGATCCGCAGCGATATTTCCAAAATGTCGGACATCGAAGCGCTTCGTGACCATGTCGAGAAAAAGCATGGCCGCGTCGATGTCCTCTTTGCCAATGCCGGCGGGGCGCGACCAAACATGTTTGAATACATGTCGGAGGAAGAATTCGATTTCACGATCGTCAACACGTTCAAAGGGACTTATTTTACGGTGCAGAAGCTCCTGCCGCTCATGACGTCCGGCGGCTCGATCATCCTGAACACCTCGACCCTGAACAGGCAGGGCCGTCCCCATGTCAGCGTCTATTCGGCGGGGAAAGCGGCAATCCGCTCGCTGGCACGATCGCTCGCAGTGGAACTGACCGGGAAGGGCATTCGAGTGAATGCCATGGCACCCGGCTACATCGATACGGATCAGGCGCGTAAAGCGGGAATGAGCGAGGAGATGATCGAGCAGACGAAGACCCAGGTGCATGCCCAAATTCCGATGCATCGCAGCGGCACTGTCGATGAGATCGCAAAGGCCGTCCTGTTCCTGGCCTCTGATGACTCGTCATACCTGACAGGCAGCGAACTGTGCGTCGACGGTGGCTGGGCCCAGGTCTGATCGCACTCTCCGGCGCTCTTCGTGGGCGCCGGTTGCTGTCGCGTGTGTCAGAGTTATGAGTTCACGCGTTTAGAATTTGAGATTGGCGCCAGCCCGCAACAGCAGCCAGTAGAACAGGCCGGTCGCCGCTCCCGCAAGCAGCAATGCGAGCAAGAAACCGCCATGCGTGTGCGTCAGCGGCAGCTCGGCGGTGTTCATGCCGAAAATACCGACGATCAGCGTTCCCGGCAAAAGCAGCGCGCTCATCACCGCCAGCGCCTTCAGGCTGCGGTTGGATTCGTCCGCGAGCTCGGCCGCGACCTCTTCCTGCAGCAGCCTGGCGCGGTCGTTGACCATGACGACTTCGCGGTCGAGCCTTTTGAGGCGGGCCGACAGGCGAGCCAGTATCTCGTGCGCGCCTGCCGAAAGCTCCCAGCCGGCGCGGTTCTCGTCCTGGAACAGCGCCGCCTGCGCCGAGATCGGCCGGTGCAGCGAGACCGTGAGCCGGCGCACATCCTTGATCCTGCGCCTCTCGTCGGCAAGCCGCTCGGTGACGAGACGGTCCTCGACATCGTCGAGCTGCTTGGTCGCCGCGGCCAGCCGCTCGCTTGCGCTCCGGCAAAAGGCGAGCACGATCGCGCTGAACAGCTCGAATGCCGTTGCCGGCCTAAAACCTTCCGACAGCGTCTTATGCACTTCCTCGACGGCGGCCAGCGAGTGGCGGCGGCCGGTCACCAGCAGCCGGTCCGTCACGGCGAAATGCAGCCTGCCGATGGTGGTCGACCGGCGTCCGATCTCGCCATGCAGATCGGCGGCGATGCCATGCACGACGCCCTTCTCATGCGCCAGCGCCATGCTGTCCTCGTGGCCTTCGAGGATTGCATGCGCCGATTGCGGCAGCGCGCAGGCATGGCTGATCCAGGAATGCGCCCGCTGGTCGATGAGGTCGACATGCAACCACACCCAGCCGTCCGGATCGGCAAGCGCGGCCTCGATGTCTTTGGGAGCGAGAGGCTGAGGCGCCTCACCAGTGCTGCCGCGATAGGCCCAGACCAACCCGGGCGCATGATGCCGGCTATCATCCCAGGCCAGCAGTGTCAGATGCGATGCGTCATTCATGGCCGTCGCTCATGGACATGCCTGAAACCGTGGCGGCGCCGTTGCGGCGCCGCCGGTATTGTCACCAATGCATGACCCGCCGCTCAGAACACCTGGCGGAAGATCACGAACAGCACGAAGGCCAGCGCGATCGAGCAGGGCAGCGTCAGCACCCAGGCGAGCAAAAGGTTGCGCACGGTCGCCCACTGCAGGCCGGAGCCGTTCGCCGCCATCGTGCCGGCAACACCCGACGACAGGACGTGAGTGGTCGACACCGGCAGGCCGAGACGGTCGGCCATGCCGATCGTGATCATCGCGACCAGCTCGGCGGCGGCGCCCTGGCCATAGGTCAGGTGGCTCTTGCCGATCTTCTCGCCGACGGTGACGACGATGCGCTTCCAGCCGACCATGGTGCCGAGGCCGAGCGCCAGCGCCACGGCGATCTTCACCCACAGCGGGATGAACTTCGTCGCGTTGTCGACCGCCTTGTGATAGTCGGTCACCGCCTTAAGGTCGGCGTCCTGCATCGGCAGCAGCTTCTTCTTGTCGATCAGCTTCAGCGCTTCGCCGATCAGATAGATGTCGTTGCGGGCGTTGCTGACAAGGTCGGTCGGCACCTTGTCGACGGTGGCGTAGGGCTGCAGCCCGGCGGTCGTGTTGTGGATGTAGGTCTGCAGCGCCACGGTCGTCTGGTCGTTCCACGACTTGCTGCGCACGGCCTCCTGAACCGCGGCCTTGGCATCGGCGACGGTGACGCCCGGTTTGACGTATTTGCCCAGCGCCTGCTCGACGGAAACCGAGGCCGCCTTGTAGGCATCGAGATAGTTGACGTCCGGCGTGCGGTTGAGCGCATAGGCGGTCGGCACCACGCCGATCAGGATCAGCATGATCAGGCCCATGCCCTTCTGGCCGTCATTCGAGCCATGCGCGAAGCTGACGCCGGTGCAGGTGAAGATCAGCAGCGCGCGGATCCACCATGGCGGCGGCGTGTTGCCCTTCGGCGCCTCATAGAGCGCCGGATTGCGCACCAGGAGCTTCATCACATAAAGCAGGAGGGCGGCGGCGAAGAAGCCGACGAGGGGCGAAATCAGCAGCGACAGGCCGACATTGCTCGCCTGCCCCCACTCGACGCCGCTGGTGGCGCTTCCGGCCGGGGCCATGAACTGGTTGGCGAGGCCGACGCCGATGATCGAGCCGACCATCGTGTGCGAGCTCGACGCCGGCAGGCCGAGGAACCAGGTGCCGAGGTTCCACAGGATCGCCGCCACCAGCAGGGCGAACACCATGGCGAAGCCGGAAGACGAGCCGACCTGCAGGATGAGCTCGACCGGCAGCAGCGACAGGATGCCGAACGCCACCGCGCCGCTCGAGGTCAAGACGCCGAGGAAGTTGAAGACGCCCGACCACATGACGGCGAATTCGGCCGGCAGGGAGCGGGTGTAGATGACGGTGGCCACCGCGTTGGCGGTATCGTGGAAGCCGTTGACGAATTCGAAGCCGAGCGCGATCAGCAAGGCGATACCAAGCAGGATCCAGGGCACCGTCTTGGCGATCGCCAGGTCCTGGCTCAGCGCATAGCCGACATAGATCAGGCCGGCCAGAACCAGCACGCCGAAGGCTGGCAGGAACCATTTGGCGCCGCCCGATTGTTCTAACGGGTGATCCGGTCTCGGAATCCCCGCTTCACTGGAAACAACGTCCACCATGTCCCACTCCTTTTGCATGCAGCAAAGAACCGGGAAGAACGCTATGTCTCCAGGATGAAGCTGGTGTGACGCCTGCAACCTATCCGGCTATCTTGAGGAGCGAGGAAACCAGGAGCTTGCGCTCCTCCGGCGAGAGCACGTCGGAATCGAAGAGATTCATGCTGCGCAGACCCTCGATGGCGAGGAAGCAGACCAGCAGCGAGCCAAGGTCGTCCGTCTCCCCTTTCAGCCGTTCGAACAGCTGCCGCTTGAACGCCTCTATCGGCGTCAGGAATTCCGGATCCTCGGCGATCGCGGAGAACATCCAGGTGGCCGACGGTTTTGGTTTCTCGCAATCATCGGCCGAAACCCGTATGTAGGCCGATAGCACGCTTTCATCGCTGGCCTCGGCCGTGCGTTCTTCGAGCGCCTGTTCGAAAGCATTGAGGTAATTCTCGACCAGCCCCTGCATCAGCTTGGCCTTGGTCGGGAAATTGTAGAGCAGGCCGCCTTTGGACACGCCGGCGCGGCTGGCAATGGCGTCGAGCGACAGGCTTCCCGGCCCCGCCTCGCGGGCCACGTCGGCGGCGGCGGCCAATATTCTGTCGCGCGAGTTTGCTCTGCGAGCCTTCATCACCCTCCCCTTACATTAGCTTATGCGGAATTGACAAGACCGTCCAGACGGTACAGTAAGGCGCCCGAAATTTGAAACCGGGACCCGTCATCGATATGTGTCCCGGCATCGACGTTTTGCCGGTTGCCGGCTCGAGGGGACTGTCCGTGAAGCGCTTCTTCATCATCACCGGAATTCTGCTGCTACTCGTTGTGGTGTGCGTCGGTATCGTCGGCTTCAACATCCTGCGCGACAACGGCATCAAGCAGTTTTTCGCCACCATGAAGCCGCCGGCCGCGACCGTGTCGACCGTCGTCGCGAAGCCCGCGAACTGGACGCCCGGCGTCGAGGCGATAGGCACCGTCAACGCCGTGCGCGGCGTCGACTTGACTGTCGAGACGGCCGGCATCGTCAAGGACATCCTCTTCCACGCCAACCAGAAGGTCGCGGCCGACGCTGTGCTCCTGCAGCTCGACGATGCCGTCGAGAAAGCCGACCTGGTGGCGCAGAAGGCTCAGGCCGCGTCCGACCAGGCGGCGCTGACCCGCGCGATCGAATTGCAACGGCGTGGTGTCGGCACAGACGCGACGCTTGACGCAGCGCGCGCGGCTGCGGACGCCTCGGCCGCGCAGGTCAACAAGCTGCAGGCTGTGCTCGACCAGAAGCAGCTCTCGGCGCCCTTCACCGGCACGGTCGGCATTCCAAGGATCGACATCGGCCAATATCTGGCGCCCGGCAACTCGGTCGTGACGATCCAGGATCTGGACACGATGCGGGTCGACTTCACGGTGCCCGAGCAGCAGCTGCCGCTGTTGAAGATCGGCCAGACGGTGCGGATCGGCAGCAACGCCGCCGACATGTCCTTTGCCGGCTCCATTCGCGGCATCGATCCCAAGATCGATCCGGCGAGCCGGCTGGTGTCGATCCGCGGCGAGGTCGCCAATCCGGAAGGCAAGCTGACGCCTGGCCAGTTCGTGCAGATCCGCGTCGAGCTTCCGGAGGAAAACAACGTCATCTCGGTGCCGCAGACGGCTGTGACGTCGAGCCTTTACGGCGACTATGTCTTCGTGGTGGTGCCGGCCAAGCCTGCTGACGCCGGCGCTGCAGCGCCGGCGAAACCGGAAGACCAGAAAGCCGGCGCGGAAAAGCCTGCCGGTGATGCCGCCAAACCGCAGGCCGATGCCTCAAAGCCGGCCTCCGACACGGCAAAGCCTGCTGACAATGCCGCGAAGCCCGCCGACAAGACCGCAGCCGACGCCGCCAAGCCCGCCGAGGCCGGGCAGCAGCCGGCGCTCGTCATCTCGCAGGTGTTCGTCAAGCTCGGCCGCCGCAACAACGGCATGGTCGAGATCGTCGAGGGCCTGAAGGCCGGCGACCAGGTCGTCACCGCCGGCCAGAACCGGCTCTTCAACGGCATGTCGGTAGCCGTCGACAACACGATCGATCCCAGCAAATCGGCGAACAAGCAGGTTCAGCAATGAGCTTTTCCGATATCTTCATTCGCCGGCCCGTCCTGTCGACGGTGCTGGCCTGCATGATCCTGCTGCTGGGCTTCCAGGCCATCTTCAACCTGTCGATCCGCCAGTATCCGAAGGTGGACGAGACGGCGATCACCATCACCACCGCCTATCCCGGCGCCAGCGCTGACCTGATCCAGGGTTTCATCTCCGCCCCGATCGCGCGCGCCGTCGCCTCGACCGAGAACATCGATTACGTGACCTCGTCGAGCCGCCCGTCTTCGAGCACCGTGACCGTGCAGATGAAGCTCGGCTCCAATCCCGACGTCGCGCTGACCGAGGTGCTGTCCAAAGTTCAGGGCGTGCGTGGCACTTTGCCGGATGCGTCCAAGGACCCGGTGATCGTCAAGGGCACCGGCCAGCAGTTCGCGATGATGTACATCTCGATGCAGAATCCGAACATGACGAAGGAGCAGCTCACCGAATATATCGAGCGCGTCGTGCGGCCCCGCATTTCGACGGTCGAGGGCGTCGCCGATGTGCAGATCTTCGGCGCCGAGGAATATTCGATGCGCGTCTGGATCGACCCGGTCAGGCTTGCCGCCCGCGGCGCAACGGCGGCGGATGTGCTGACCGCGATCAACAACTCCAACTTCCTGTCCGCGCCCGGCAACACCCAGAACGAGTATGTGGTCACGTCGATCACGGTTCACTCGACCTTGCAGACGCCGGAGGCTTTCTCCCAACTGCCGATCCGTTCGACGGACGGCCAGGTGGTGCGCCTGCGCGACGTGGCGCGCGTCGAACTCGGCGCTGAAAGTACCGACACCAGGGTGAGCTTCAACGGCAAGCCCGGCACCTTCCTGGCCATTTTCCCGACGCCGGCCGCCAATCCGCTGACGACGGCAGCGGCGGTCACCAAGCTCGTGCCGGTGATTCAGGAGACGCTGCCGAAAGGCATGACGATCGAGGTCGTCTACGATTCCACCGAGCAGATCAGCGCCTCGATCGAAGAGGTGTTCAAGACCATCGGCGAGGCTGTTGCCATCGTCATCGTGGTCATCCTGTTGTTCCTCGGCTCGTTCCGCTCGGTGATGATGCCGATCGTGACCATCCCGCTGTCCTTGATCGGTGTCTGCTTCATACTGTTTTCGGTCGGCTATTCGATCAATCTTTTGTCGCTGCTCGCCATGGTGCTGGCGATCGGCCTCGTCGTCGACGACGCCATCGTAGTGGTGGAGAACATCCACCGCCACATGGAGGAAGACCACATGTCGCCGATGCAGGCGGCCTTCAACGGCATGCGCGAGATCTTCTCGGCGATCGTCGCCATGACCATCACGCTGGCCGCCGTGTTTGCGCCGCTTGCCTTCACCGGCGGCCTGACCGGCGCATTGTTCCGCGAATTCGCGGTGACCTTGGCGGGCTCCGTGGTGTTGTCCGGCCTGATCGCCGTCACCATCACGCCGATGATGTCGGCTCGCCTGCTGAAGGCCGGCCAGCACGGTCGCTTCCAGCGCATCGTCGACGGCACCTTCAGCCGTGTCGAACGTGTTTACGAGCGAGCGGTCACCGCTTCGCTCAGAAACCGGCCGGTGACGCTGATCATCGTCGTCGCGTTGGTTGCGCTTACAGGCTTCATGTTCACGAAGACCTCAAGCGAGCTGGCGCCGGAAGAGGATCAGGGCTTCCTGCTCTCGATCGTGACCGCGCCACGCTATGCGACGTCGGACTACACAGAGACCTACGTCAACCAGATCCTCGGCCTGGTGAAGGACATCCCGGAAACCAGGGCGCAGTTCTCCGCCGTCGCCTTCGGCGGCGCGACCAACAGCGCCTTTGTCGGCTTCGCTTTCAAGGACTGGGCCGAGCGGCAGCGCAGCTCGAAGGAGATCCAGGCCGATATCACCGGCCGCCTGGCCAAGGTGGCGGGCGTCGAGGCCTTCGTCTTCGCGCCGCCCACACTGCCCGGTTCCGGCGGCGGCCTGCCCATCTCCATGGTGGTTCGCTCGACCGGCGGCCCGTCCGAGGTCTTCGACCAGGCGGAGAAGATCAAGAACAAGGCGCAGGCTTCCGGCCGCTTCATCGTCGTGCAGAACTCGATGTCCTATGACGCGCCGCAGGTCACCGTCACCATCGACCGCGAGCGCGCGGCGGCGCTGAACCTGCCGATTGCCGACATCGGCGGTACCCTGACGCTGCTGGTCGGCGGCGCCGAGGTTGCGCAGTTCGACCGCGACTCCAACAGCTACGACATCATCCCCCAGGTGCCGCAGGAGTTCCGCGACAACCCCGAGAAGCTCGGCGAATATTTCGTGCGCAGCGTGGATGGCAAGATGGTGCCGCTGTCGGCTGTGGTGAAGATTTCGACCAACGCCTCGCCGGCCGCGATCGAGCAGTTCAACCAGTTGAACTCGGCCACGATCTCCGCCCTGCCCTTGCCCGGCGTCACCACCGGCGACGGGCTGAAAGTGCTGGAGGACCTCGCCAGGGAAACACTACCCGATACCTTCTTCATCGATTATTCCGGCCAGTCGCGGCAGGAAAAGGAGCAGGGCAACACCATCCTGATCGCCTTCGCGGCCGCCGTGATCGTCATCTACCTGGTGCTGGCCGCGCAGTTCGAAAGCTTCCGCGATCCGCTGATCATCATGATGGCGGTGCCGCTCTCGATCTTCGGCGCCATCGTGCCGCTCAACATCGGCCTGGGCACACTCAACATCTATACGCAGGTCGGCCTGATCACGCTGATCGGCCTCATCACCAAGCACGGTATCCTTTTGGTGGAATTCGCCAATCAGCAGCGGGAGGTCCATGGCATGCGGCGGCGCGACGCGATCATCGCTTCGGCCAAGGTGCGCTTGCGGCCGATCCTGATGACGACGGCGGCGATGGCGCTCGGCGTCGTGCCGCTGATCATCTCCAGCGGCGCCGGCGCCGCGGCCCGTTACTCGATGGGCCTCGTCATCTTCACCGGCATCCTGGTCGGCACGATGTTCACGCTGTTCGTCGTGCCCATGTTCTACACTTTCATCGCCAGCAAGGATCTGCCGCACCTTGCCGAGAAGCCGGATCCGAAGCTGATGCCGGCGCTGCCGAGTTGACACCGAGACTCAGAATCGAAAAGAGGCCGGAAAGTTTCCGGCCTCTTTTTTGGCGGATGCCTCACGGCTTCGGCGCCCAAGCAATTCCAGGAAAAGTGTTGGACGGTTTTCCGTCCGGAATTGCGACAGAACGAGCCCGAAGGCGGCAACCCGCCTGCTACTTTACGATGACGATGCTGGTGTTGGCGCGGCCAAAGGCCTCGACGAGCTGATAGAAGTCGGCCGCGGCATCGGGATGGAGCCGCACGCAGCCATGTGAGGCAGGCCGGCCGAGGCGTTTGATGGCATAGGTCGCGTGCACGGCATAGCCGCCGCTGAAGAACACCGAATGCGGCATCGGCGCATTGTCGTACTTCTTCGAATACCACATCTCGTGCATGCGCGTCGGCTTGAACGATCCCGTCGGCGTGATGTGCGCCCTGTCGCCCGTCGAGACCTTCCAGGTGAAGGTCGGCCGGCCGTCGACCGTGACCTCCATGATCTGCTGCGACAGTGAAACCCGAGCGACGATCTGATTGGCGCGGGCGGCATTGCTGGCGAAAAGCAGTGCAGCACCGGTCAGCGCCGCGGCGGCAATGTTGATGAGCTTGGCTGAAATGGCAGTATGCATGACGATCCCTCTCTTTGTCCGGTCCCGGCCGGCTTCAATTTCGATGGGCCGTCTTATCGTGGCACTTGTTTCAAGCTTATTTCGCTTGATGCTCGTTTCTGTTTCGAATCCGTTTCTCGAAATTAACGGAGCCGCCCAACAGGATCGGCTCTTGGATGGGCGTATGGTTAACGAGATACCAAGCAAATACGGAAAACGAAAGCGTATATGCCTCTGATACGAAAGCCGTTTCGCCGATCTCGAAACCAAATTGCAACAAAACGCGGCTTGCGCGGCATGATGCGGATACAGGCCAGCGGCAATGTCGGTGCAACGGGAACAGACATCAGCAAACGAAAATGGGCAGGAAATCGAACCTACGCTCCTGGCTTCTCAGGATGAGCGTCGCGGCAGTCATCCTCGGTGGCGCCGGCTCAGTCGCCGGCAACCCTGTGACGACGCTTGGCGCGATGAATTCCGGCGAGGTTTCGACGCTGCACGCTGCACTGTTCATCGCCACGGTCTGGATTGTTTCCAGCCTGCGCGTCAACCGGTTGAAGGCCCTCTGGCGGGTCGGCCTTCGACTGATGGGGATGCGCGGCCCCTCCGGCTACTTGCTGCCGAGAGGACCGAAGGCCCGCGCCGCAGCGGGGGGCTCCGTCAGCGGCGCGGGCGCTTCGGGAGTTTCCTGAAGCACCGACGACTATCGAATTTGGGGGTTAAAGCCATGAAGACAAAATTTGCCGCCTCGGTGCTGTCCGCGCTGCTCTACGCTCAAGGGCTGCTCGGCTTTGCCGCGCTTGCGACGGTGCTGCTCAAGGAGCGCGCCCATGCCGAGATCACCGCAAAGGCCGACATGCCATCGGGCCCCTCGGTCCTTGTGGTGCGTTGAGCACTGGCATCGGACCCAAAAGTGCAAAGCGGTTTTGGGGAATTCCGATGCCAAACCCAAAAAATCGCATCGGACCCAAAATGACAATCGGTTTTGGGAGAATCCGATGCCAGATCAGAGCAATACCTTGGCCGCCCTCGGGTCAGTCGGTGCGCGGCGTCGGCGGATCGAAGCGATAGCCGGCGCCTCTGATCGTGGTGATGGTCTCCGTATCGAGCTTGCGGCGCAGCCTTACAATTCGCGAATCGATCGAGCGGTCGAAAGCGTCGGCGTTCTCGGCAGGCGCGGCGGCGATGATGTCGTCGCGCGTCAGCACCTTTCGCGGGCTGGCCAGAAACAATCTCAACAGCGCCACTTGCCCCGGAGAGAGCTGATCCTCGGCGCCGGAACGGTGCATGACCATGGCCGACCTCAGGTCGACGGTGGCGTTCTCCAGCACGATCAGTTCCTGGGTGTTGCGGCCACGCCGCGTCAGCAGGCCACCGATACGCGCGGCGAGCTCGCGCACGTTGAGCGGACTTTCGATCACGTCGGCGGCGCCGAGCTCCAAGGCCAGCACCTTGTCGACGAGATCGCGCGGCCGGCAGATCAGGATGAAGTCGGAGCCACCCTCGCCGCCGTAGCGCTTGAGCAGCTCGCGCCCCTCCGCCTGGGTCACGTCGTCGCCGACCACCACCACATCGATGCCCCCGGCCGAAAGCAGCGACTCCGCCTCCCATGGCTGTCGCGCCTGGCGCACATCGTGCCCGCGCCGCTCGAGATGGTCGGCAAGGTCGCCCGCCACCACGTCGGCAACGGACACAAGCGCGACGACGGATCGTGCTGCCATTTTTCTCCACCCCGCCACAGTCAACTCGAGATGAGCGCTGGACATCATGTTTATACCCAATCTACTTTCCGCTGAAAGCGGGAGCGAGACCATTGTGAAGGCGCGCATCATCGTCGTCGAGGACGAGCCGGATCTGAGGGAAGCGGTTGCCGAGTATCTCGGCGCCAACGGCTATGACGTGGCCGCGGCCGAGAACGCCGCGGCGGCACGCAGCCTGCTCGACGCGCAATCCTTCCACCTCGCCATCCTCGACATCGCCATGCCCGGCGAGGACGGCCTGTCGCTTGGCCGCTGGCTGCGCTCCAAGACACAGATCGGCATCATCTATGCCACCGCCGCCGGCACCGCGCTCGACCGCATCGTCGGGCTGGAGCTTGGCGCCGACGATTACATCGTCAAGCCCTATGAATTGCGCGAAGTGCTGGCGAGGGTCCGCAGCGTGTTGCGCCGCGTGCCGCAGCCGGCGGCGCCGCAGGCTGCCAAGATCGAGGCCGGCGCCCGCCGCTTCATGAATTTCGGCGGCTTCCAGGCCGATTTCGACGGCAGGCTCGTCACCGGCGCCAACGGCGCGGTCATCGAGATGGCCAAGAGCGAGTTCGACGTGCTGGAGGTTTTCCTCACCCGCGCCAACCGGCTTTTGACGCGGGCCGCGATCTCGGAAGCGATCGGCTTCGTGGAAGATCCCGAATCGTCGCGCGCGGTCGACATCCGCATCATGCGTCTGAGAAAGAAGATCGAGGCGGACCCCGCCAATCCGAAATTCCTGCGCACGGTGCGCGGCGAAGGCTATATCTTCTCGCTGCCGACCGGCGACAGCAATTGAACCAGCCTGATGCATGTCGCCCGAAAGTGCGCAGCGGTTTTGGGAAAACGACATGCATCAAAACAAAGACTTAAAGCGCGCCGCTCGAATCCGTTTCGACGCGACGCGCTTTAAGCGGCTCCGGAAGACGGCCGACCATGACCGCTGAGGCAGCACGCACCGATATGCAGGGTTCCCGTCAGGGCGCCGCGATGGCGGCCGTCCATGTCGTTCGCCGCCTGCGCGAGGCGGGCGACTGGCAGCGCGAGATGGACGGCATATTGGAGACGCTCTGCCGCTCGATGGATTGCCAGCGCGGCATCCTCTTCCGCCTGCGCGAATTGCCGGGCGAGGGCTTCGCCCAGTCGGTCGCCGCCTACTGGATCGATCCGGCCTTCGGCGGCGAGCTCGCATCGCCCACGGTGATCATGCAGTCGATCATCAACTCCGATCCGCTGCTGGAACGGCTGCAGGAGGACGAGCGCCAGGGCAAGGTCTTTGCCGGCCACACGCGCAACCTCGACGGTTTCCTGCGCGCCGATTTCGAGAAGCAGAGCATCAAATCCTTCATTTCCGTGTCGGTCTTCGCCCACGGCCATCTCTGGGGCACGCTCGCCGTCAACGACTGCGTCGCCGAGCGCGAATGGACGGACGAGGAAGAGGCAACACTGCACATCATCGCGCTCGCCATCGGCGACGCCATCGAGCGCTCACCCTCCGAGGCGCATGCCAGCGAGGTTATCCGCCGCACCATGCTGCAGGCTTCGCTCGACGCCATCATCGTCATCGACGAGTCCGGCTCCATTATCGAGTTCAATCCGGCCGCCGAGAAGATGTTCGGCTTCAAGCGCAGCGACATCCTCGGCAAGGACCTGATCGACACGATCGTGCCGCACTACTATCGCAAGGGCTATGCCTCAGGCGCCGACTACATGGCAGGCCGCGGCGCGCCGATGGTCAACCAGCGGCTGGAGACCGTGACCCAGAACGCTGCCGGTGAGATCTTTCCGATCGAATTGACCGCGACCGAGATGCGGGTTGCCGACCGCCGGCTGATCTTCGGTTCGATCCGCGACCTGCGCGAAAAGCTGCGCGCCGAGGAAGAGATCAATCGCCAGCGCGAGAAGCTGCACCAGAACGAGAAGATGGCGGCGATGGGCTCGCTGCTTGCCGGCGTCTCGCACGAACTCAACAACCCACTCGCGGTGGTGGTGGCGCAGTCGACCCTGCTGCATGAATTCGCGACCGACCCGCAGACCAAGGTGCGCGCCGAGAAGGTGCGCGCCGCCGCCGAGCGCTGCGGCCGCATCGTCAAGAGCTTCCTGTCGATGGTGCGCCTGCATCCGACCGAACAGGCCGAGACCGACCTCAACCAGGTGATGCGAGCCGCGCTCGAGGTTACCGCTTACGGCGCGCGCTCCAGTGGCATCATCATCGAGACCGATTTCGCCAATGGCCCGCTGCTTGCCATGGCGGACGCCGACCATGTCACGCAGGTCGCGGCCAACTTCCTCATCAACAGCCAGCATGCGCTGGCCGGCATTACCGGCGAACGGCGCATCAAGGTGCGGACCTTCCGCAGCGATCGCGGCAATCCGGGCTTCTCCGTCGAGGACAATGGTCCAGGCATTCCCGAGGCGATCCGCTCGCGCATCTTCGAGTCCTATTTCACCACCAAGCCGGTCGGCGTCGGCACCGGCATCGGCCTGTCGATCTCGAAATCGATCGTCGAGCGCCACAACGGCAACATCTGGTTCGAGGAGGTTGAGCCGCATGGCGCCCGCTTCGTCGTCCAGTTGCCGGCGATCACAGGCGATGCCGCCAAAGCCGGCGAAGGCCCGGCGCGCTCGAGCGGGCTGCGCCACGCGTTGATCATCGACGACGAGCCCGACGTCGCCGCCTCGCTCTCCGACATACTGGAGTTGATGGGGGTGAAATCGCGCGTCGTCGCAAGCTGGACGTCGGCCGGCGACGTGCTGGGCGGGCAGATGCCGCCGGACATCGTCTTTTCCGACCTGCGCATGCCTGGCACCAGCGGCATATCGATCTACCGCGAGCTGTTGGCTGAGCGTCCAGGTCTGGCGCAGCGCTTCGTGCTGGTCACCGGCGACCTGATCGGCGCCAAGGCGGAGATCGAGGCGCTGCCGCCGCCGCAGCGCCCGCATATCCTGGAAAAGCCGTTCTCGACGCTCGACGTCCGCGGCGTCCTCGCGGCGATTGCAGAGCTTGCCGCGGTCGACAGCGGGGCGCACATCTGACGGGCTGGGTTCCAGCCGCCCCCAAAAAAAGAGGCTCCCGATCGACTTGCGACGGGAGCCTGACTGGAGCGCGGAGGGTGCGCTCTGGGGAACTCTAGTGCATGTCGCCCAAAACTGCGCAGCGGTTTTGGGAGAACGACTGCAGCAAACCAAGGACTTAAAGCGCGTCGCCTGAATCCGTTTCTGCGCGACGCGCTTTAAAAGACGTTCGGCGTGTTGGTGAGCGGCGCGGCATTGGCGATCATGCGCACCGCGCGGGCCCGGTGCTGGCCGGACTGTTCGGCGATGGCGCGCAGGCATTCGGCGTTTTCGGCGCCCCAGTTCTGACCCTTGCAGGCAAAGTCGATTGCCGGCTCCGGCAGCCGCGCCGTTTTGAGGGTCGTCGAGGCGCCCTGAACCACGTTGGCCGGCGGGTTGAGCGAAGCGAAAGCGGGACCGGAGACAGGCGCCAGCACCATGCTGGCGAAAGCGCAGGCGCCGATCAGCATGAACATCGCCATCGGATGGTCGCTGGCGCGCTGGCGCAGCGCCAGCTTCGGCCGGCGATCATTGCGATCCGGGCCATATGCGTGGCGACTCGCGTCGACGGTCTGGACTTTCGAAAACATCGACTGCTCCCTTCGTTATCTTTCCTTTTCCCATGAAACGAACTTAATCGCGCCGCGTAACAGCCGAATGGTAGGGCGCGATTGCCCGTGTAACAGGATTGAAACAGGGATTTGGATCGCCAGCCTTCCGTCCCTGCTTGCCCGCCAGCGGAGGTTCATGCGCCTGTCGGAAGCAGCGAACTGTAAGCGACCTCACACAGCCGCCGAATTGGCGTGGCTGTCGCGATCATCCGATGCGCAAGCCGCGCCGAAACGGACCTATTGGAACGCCCGAATCCGCAGCCGGAACCGCTGTTTTACATCCCTGGTTAAGGTCCGGATTTTCCGGGATTTTTCTGGTTTGAGTGACCTCAACGCCGCCGACACGGAATTTCCATATTTCCACAACCCATTGCATTTCAATGCAAAATATGCTTTTATTGAATGAGTATTCAACAAAAAGAAGAGCGCTTTTATGAACCCGCACCTCCGTGACGTGGCGATCCCCAACGATTGGGACCGGCGGGGTTTGCCGGGGTGGAGCTATCACTCCAACGCGCTGCTCGAGCTCGAGAAGGAATATGTCTTTCGCAACCACTGGCAGATCGCCGGCCACGTTTCCGACGTGCCGAATGCGGGCGATTATCTGACCATGGACGTGATCGGCGAGCGCGCGCTGATCGTGCGCGGCAAGGACGGCGTCGTGCGCGCCTTCAACAATATGTGCCGCCACCGCGGCAGCCGCGTCGTCGCCGACAGCCAGGGCACCTGCAAGAACGCGCTGGTCTGCCCGTTCCACGGCTGGGTCTACAATCTCGACGGCACGCTGCGGGGTGCTGCCCGTCCGCGCTCCTTCCCCGAGCTCGACAAGACCGAGTTCGGCCTGATGCCGCTCGACCTCGAAATCTGGATGGGCTTCATCTTCATCCGCTTCCGCAAGGGCGGCCCGCAGCCTTCGGTGGCCCAGCTCTTGAGGCCGATCGAGGCCGAGATCGCCAACTACCGCGTTGCCGACATGGTGCCGTCCTGGGGCATCTGGACGCAGAAATCGCCGGTCAACTGGAAGTCGGTGCGTGACGTCGACAATGAAGGCTATCACGTCGCCATGGCGCATCCGGCGCTGCAGGATCTTTACGGCGCGACCTATTTCGACGAGCCCTTCGTCAACGGCGTGTCGCGGTCCTTCGCCACCTATAATCCGCATGCCGGGCGGCGCTGGAGCGTCGGCCAGTACATCAAGCTAGCGCCCGAGCCGACGCATCTGCCGGAGCATTTGCGCAAGGCCTGGATCTACTATGGCATCTTCCCCAACAACGCGCTGTCGATCATGCCGGAATCGGTGCAGTTCTATCAGGAGTTCCCGCTGTCCACCGGCGAGACTCTGCTGCGCGGCGCGATCTATCGCTACAAGGACGAGACAAGAGAGCAGGCGGCCGCACGCTATCTCGCCTACCGCATCGACCGCGACACCATGAACGAGGACGTGCAGCTTTCGGTCTGGTCGAACGAATCCATGCTGTCGGAAGCCTTCGGGGGCTTTTATCTCTCCGACCTCGAATATGGCGTGCGCACCCACCACGACCATCTGCGCAGACAGGTCCCGGTGCTCAACCTCGAGACGGCGCCCGAGGAAAAGGACATGTGGGGGCTGAACGACGCGCTGCGGTCGAGGGGGTAGAAGCTGCCAATCTCCCCCCTTGAGGGGGAGATGGCCGGCAGGCCAGAGGGGGTCGCTGCGCGTGAAGCGCCGACTCTCTAAAACGGCATAACAAGCAGCTCTACGTGAGACGACACCCTCTGTCGCCTTCGGCGACATCTCCCCCTCAAGGGGGGGGAGATCGGCTAATCACTCCCGCCACACCCCTTCCTTCCTCAGATCATCCATCGTCCGCGAGATGCCCTCGCGTAGAATCGCCACCATGTCGTCGATCTGCTCGCGGCTGATGATCAGCGGCGGCGACATCACGCACATGTTGATCAGCGGCCGCACCAAAAGCCCGAGCTCGTGGCAATGCGCGTCGATGCGCTTGCCCACATCCTTGTCGAGCTGCAGCGGATCCTTGCTCTCGCGGTCGGCGACGCATTCAACGCAAGCCATCAGGCCGACGCCGCGCACTTCGCCGACCAGCGGCAGTTCCTCAAGGGTCTTCAGCCGCGCCTGGAAATAAGGCGCGATCTCGCGTGCATGCCGAAGCACGCCGTCTTCCAGCAGGTCGAGGTTTTTCAGCGCGACGGCGCAGCCGATCGGATGGCTGGTGTAGGTCAGCCCATGCCCGAACAGCGCGTCGGGATGATTGGAGCGTCGCAACAGTTCCAGCAGCCGCTCCGAGATGATCACGCCGCCGAGCGGGAAATAGCCCGAGGTGACGCCCTTGGCGAAGGTGATCATATCGGGATCGATGCCGAACACGTCGCCTGAAGCAAAGACGTGACCGAGCCGCCCGAAGCCGGTCACCACCTCGTCCGAGACGTAGAGGATATCATTCTCGCGGCAGATCTCGCGGATACGCTTGAGATAGCCATCCGGCGGCACGACGACACCGCCCGAAGCCTGCACCGGCTCGCCGACAAAAGCGCCGATCCGGTCAGCGCCGACGCGCGCGATGGTGTCGCGGAACTGGTCGACGAGGAAATCGGTGAAGGCCGGAACGCTCATTCCTTGCGGCCGCCGGAACGGGTTGGGCGATGACAGCTTCACCACCAGCTCGTCGGCGCCGTCCATCCAGTCGCGGTCGCGCGGGCGGCCGTTGAGCGAGGCCGACAGGTAGGTCGAGCCGTGATAGGCGCCGCCGCGGCTGAGGATCAGCTTCTTTTCCGGCCGGCCGCGCACATTGTTGTAGAATTGCATGAAGCGCAGCGCCGTTTCCACCGCCGACGAGCCGCCGGTGGTGAAGAAGGTATGGCTGAGGTCGCCCGGCGCGGCGTCCGCGATGCGCCGGGCAAGCTCGGCCGAAGGCGCGTTCATCGTGTACCAGGGCGTGTTGTAGGAGAGCGCCATCGCCTGGTCGTACATCACCTTCGCCAGTTCCTCGCGGCGATGGCCGACATTGATGCACCACATCCCGGCCGGACCGTCGATCAGCCGCTTGCCGGAGGCGTCGGTGATGTAGATGCCGTCACCCTCGCCGATCAGCGCGCGCGCCTCGGCGCCGACCGAGCCGGCATAGGGCCAAGGCTGGACGAGATGGCGCTTGGCGAGCTCGACCGCGTCGTCGCCGCCGGCGTCGACCATTTCCCTTGCCTTGATCTCTCTTGCAGCCGCCATGTTAGCCTCGCATCGTCCGGTTGCGGAATTTCCCTGGACACGAAACGAAGCGGAAAACCATGGAAAGTCGGCCTTTCCTCACTTCATTTTGAATGTCCGTTCAATCAATATTACAGAAATAGCGCTTGATTTCAATCGGCGGATACGCTCATGATGAAAGAAAGCCGGCAAGGCACGGAGCGATCGCTCCAGCATCAAGAATTGGGAACACGGCGCCAGTTAATGGGAAGGCCGCATGGCGGGACAATCCGAGCCAGCAACCGCAATCACGCCCGGAGCGCTGCAATGACGGCGGCGGCGGAAGGGTCACCCCAGCTCACCATGGCGGGAGCCAGACGAAGTCCCCTTCTGCAATCGGAAGCCGTCCAGGGTTTTGCGCTTATCAGCCCGACTTTCGTCTACGCGCTCATCCTTCTCGTCCTGCCTATCCTGGTCGTCATCGCGCATTCCTTCTGGACGCAGGACTATCTCACCATCGACCACACATTCACGCTGGAGAATTACCGAATCGCGCTGACCGAGCCGATCTACCGCGACCTGCTCTGGCGCTCGCTTTACATCTCGCTGACGGTCAGCCTGCTCACCGTGGCTCTCGCCTACCCGATCGCCTATTTCATTTCCTTCCATGGCGGCCGCCACAAGAGCCTGTGGCTGTTCCTCATCACCATCCCGTTCTGGACCAGCTACCTTTTGCGCGTGATGTCGTGGAAGGTGATCCTCGGCTACAACGGCGTGCTCAATTCCGGCCTGATGGGCCTCGGCATCATCGACGAACCGTCGACGGCGCTGCTCTACAATTCCAGCGCCGTCATCATCACACTGACCCACGCATGGGCGACCTTCGCCATCCTGCCGATCTTCGTTTCGCTGGAGAAGGTCGACCGCACCTTGGTCGAGGCAGCGACCGACCTCGGCGACGGGCCGCTGCGCTCCTTCCTGCGCGTGACCTTGCCGCTGTCGGCGCCCGGCGTCATCTCGGCCGCGCTCATCGTCATGATCCCGACCGTCGGCGACTATGTCACGCCGAAGCTGGTCGGCGGCAAGGACGGCGTCATGATCGCCAACGCCATCCAGGCGCAGTTCGGCAAGGCGTCGAACTGGCCGCTGGGTGCTGCGCTCTCCGTCACCACCATGGTCATCGTCTCGCTGATGGCCGGCGCCACCGTGCTGGTCATCCGCGCTCTCCAGAGGCTGGCGCGATGACCGCGATCAGACGTTTCCTGCCGGGATGGCTGTCGAGCTACGCTGCGCTCTACATCGCCTTCCTCTATCTGCCGGTGATCTTCCTACCGATCTTCTCGATCAACACGGCGGCGACGCCGAAATTCCCGCTCTCCGGCGTCACGCTCCATTGGTATGAGGACCTGCCGCGCACGCCGGCGCTGATCGACGCGACCTGGAACAGCTTGCTCGTCGGCGTCTCGGCCGCGATCCTGTCGACGGTGCTCGGCATCCTCGCCGCCCGCTCGATCACCCGCTACCGCTATCCCGGCCGCCGGACCATCAATGGGCTGATCATGGCGCCGCTGGTGCTGCCCGAGGTCATCGTCGCCATCTCGATGCTGCTGGTGATGCTGCAGCTTGGCTTGAACCTCTCGCTGTTCACCGTCGTGCTCGGCCATGTGCTGGTCTGCATCCCCTATTCGATGACGGTGCTGACCTCCGGTTTCGAGGGTTTCGACCGCAGCCTTGAGGAGGCTTCCGCCGATCTCGGCGAGAGCGCCTTCGGCACCTTCCGGCGCGTGACGCTGCCGATGGTGGCGCCCGCCATCATCTCCAGCCTGCTCGTCTGCTTCACCATCTCGCTCGACGAATTCATCATCGCCTTCTTCCTGACCGGCACCGAGGCGACGCTGCCGATCTACATCTGGGGCCAGCTGCGTTTCGCGGCCAAGCTCCCCGGCGTGCTGGCGCTCGGCACCTTGCTGCTTTTGGCGTCCTTCGTGCTGATGACCATTGCCGAAATCCTGCGCCGCCGCGCGGCGAGACGCACCCAGAACGAGGGAGGCCTCTATGCTTGAGCGGGTCCAATCCGAGCGCACCCAATCGGATCGTACCATGATCGAGATCCGCGAGGTCACCCGCAGCTACGGCGCCTTCAAGGCGCTGGACGATGCGTCGCTCAGCATCCGCGAGGGCGAGTTCTTTTCGCTGCTTGGTCCTTCCGGCTGCGGCAAAACCACGCTGCTGCGCATGATCGCCGGCTTCGACTCGCCGACCAGCGGCTCGATCGCCGTGGATGGCCAACCTATGGACGGCATTCCCGCCAACCGGCGGCCGACCAACATGGTGTTCCAGAGCTATGCAATCTTCCCACACCTGAATGTGGAGCAGAATGTCGCATACGGCCTGAAGCGCCTGAAGCTGCAGGGCGGCGAGGAAAAACGCCGGGTCGAGGAGGCGCTGGCGCAGGTGTCGCTGACCGGCCTCGGCAAGCGCCGCGCCACCGAGCTCTCCGGCGGCCAGCGCCAGCGCGTGGCGCTCGCCCGCGCGCTGGTCATGCGGCCCAAGGTGCTGCTGCTCGACGAGCCGCTCTCGGCGCTCGACAAGAAGCTGCGCGAGCAGATGCAGGTCGAGCTGCGCCGGCTGCAGCAGGCGGTCGGCATCACCTTCGTGCTGGTCACGCACGACCAGTACGAGGCCCTGGCCATGTCGGACCGCATCGCCGTGATGTTCGGCGGCCGCATCGCGCAGGTCGCCTCGCCGAAGGAGATCTACCAGCGCCCCGTCAACCGCCAGGTCGCCGACTTCCTCGGCGGCATGAACTTCGTCAAGGCCGAGATCGTCGAGGAGAGCGGCGCGTCGCTGGTGCTCGACACGCTCGGCTTCGGCCGCGTCAGGACCGACAAGCCAAAAGCCTTCGCGCGCAATGGCGGCGTAGCCACGCTCGGCATCCGTCCGGAGCGGCTGCGCGTTCTTTGGGACAATGCGACGGCGAAGTTCGAGGTCGCCGGCAAGGTTGTCGAGCGCCACTATTTCGGCGAGATCACGCATCTGATCGTCGATATCCCAGGACTGGAGAAGCCGCTGTCGGTGACCGAGACCAATGATTTCGGCGCCGACGACATTCCGGTCGGCGCGCAGATCCGCCTTGCCTACGATCCCGAGGCCCTGGTGGCTATGGCCGATTGAATCTTCCGGGCAGCGATGCGGCCGGCCACGATCGCGCCTTCGACATAGCCCGGAAATGACGGCGAGACTTCCGAAGCCGAGAAATAAACCGGCGGCGTGCCGGCAAGGATGGTGCGCTCGGCATCCCTTGCCGTCATATCGACGATGAGATCGCTGTAGGCGCCGCCGCTCCAGCGGTCATCCGTCCAGTCGCGCTGGCTGAAATCGAGCATGTCGGCCGCATCCGGGCCGAGCGCGTCGACAAGCCTCGCCGTCACTTCCGCGCGCAATGCCGCCTCGCCCAAGTCGCGCCAGCGCAATGCACGCGGCCCGCCGACGAAGACGGTGAGCGCGGCGTGCCCGGCATCCTTGCTGGCGTCGCAGGCAAACAGTCCGGGCAGATCGCGCCACATAACCATGCCGCTCAAACCCCGCTCGCGCCAGAACGGCTTCGTATAGCGCACCAGGATCTTGATCACTGCGCCGCTTTCCCAGACGCTGAGCGCCTTCGCCAGGACATCTGGCAAGGCGGGCATGAATTCGAGCTTGGCAGCAGTCGCCGGTGGCAGCGCGATCAGCACCACGCGCGCTTCAACGACGCCGCCTGCTAAGGTCACGCGAACGCCTTCCGGTCCATGCTCGACGCGCGTCGCCGGCTGACTAAGCCGGAGCCGGTCGCCGAGATCGCCCGCCAGATCGTCGGCGAGCGACGGCATGGTCTCGCGCAGGGAATATTGCAGCTCCGGCACCTCGTTGGTGATGCGGCGGTCGTTGTCGATCAGGTGCCAGAGCGGCACCTTGTCCAGCGGCAGGCACCACAGGCCTTCGATCATCGAACGAAAGCCCGCCTTGGCGTCGGCCGAGTCCTGCTGGCGCTCGAGCCAATCGGCGACGCTCAAGCCGGCGATCGCCGGATCGTCCGGTTCGATCCTGTTCATGCGGTCGCGGATCGCCATCGAGGCGTGATACATGAGCTCGGTCCTCGATGCCGACATGCGCGGGTGGGTGATGAACTCGCCCCCGACATAGGTCTCGACGAAGGTCTTGCCGCGCGTCTCGGCCAGCGCCATCAGCTCCGGCATGTCCTCGCACAAGAACTGGCCGCCGCTGTCGACCAGCTCGCCCAGTCCGTTTCGCACGGCCTCCACCCGCCCGCCGACACGGTCACGTGCTTCCAGGACAAGGAAATCGATCCCGGCGCGCTTCAGTTCGAGCGCGGCGGACAGGCCGGTGAAGCCGGCGCCGACGATGGCAACGTCGGTCCTTTCGGTTCTGATGCTCAATAGCCGGCCTTGATCTTCTCGAACTCGGCGACCATCCGCTGCTTGAGCTCTGGCGCCACCGGCTGCTGGAACAGCGTCTTGTCGAGGAACTTGTCGAGATTGTCGAAGCCGCGCTCGGTGAGCAGCTTCTGATCCATCGCCGCCATGCCGGCGCTGTTGCCGTGGCCGTAGCCGAAGGTCTTCACCATATACTCCGAAACATCGGGCGCGTTGACGGCGTTGAGGAAATCATAGGCCTGGTCGAGCTTGCCCGGCGCGTCCTTCATCAGCACGTAGCCGCACACCCAGGTCGACAAGCCCTCCTTGGTGTTGCGGTTCATCTCGATCGGCAGTCCTTGTCCTTTCAGCGTCACATAGGTCTCGTTCCAGCCCCAGACCAGATCGACCTCGTTGCCGGTGAAGGCCTGGTTGAGGTCGGTGTCGTCGGTCCAATAGAAGCGGACGTTCTTGTGCACGTCGCGCAGGAAGGCGGAAGCTTGGCTGAACTGCTCATCCGTCATCTTGGTCCAGTCCTTCAGCCCGATGACCAGACTGGCCAGCGCATAGGCATCGTCGACATTGTCGCCGATGGTGACGCGGCCCTTGAACTTGGGATCGGCGAAGATTTTCAGCGACTGTGCCTCTTCGGCCGTCACCTTGTCGGTGCGGTAGAGCAGCGAGGTGTTGCCCCAGTCGAAGGGCATGAACCAGGCCTTGCCGTCGGCGGTCATGGCGAGATCCTTCATCGCCATGATGCCGGGATTGAGATCCTTCCAACCGGCGATCCTGGAGGTATCGAGCGGCTGCAGCAACCCCGCCTCGCGCCATTTCACCACGCTCTGCGAGCAGGGATGCGCGATGTCGGCCTTGAAGCCGGCGCGCATCTTCTCGAAGGCTTCGTCCTCGTCGCCGAAGAAGGAGAAGCTCGGCTCGGCGCCATATTTGGCGGTGTAGGCGGGATGCAGCAACGGGTCCTCGTAGCCCGACCAGTCGAAAACGACGAGGTCGCCGCCGCCTTCGGCAAACGCATAGGCGGCGCCCGCGCCGACGGTGACGACGGCGGCCAAGGCAAGGCGGCGAAGCATGGATTTCATGGCGCGAGAACTCCCCCATCGCGAACGCATCGCCGGAAGTTAGGAGAATTCCCTGGTTTTGGCGAGCCCGCCAGATTCCGGTTCCGGGGTGATCGTTTCGACTGTTCCAACTTGTTGCGGAGACCACCAATTGTGGAAGTCAGCGCCGCCCCTCATCGCCCTACCGGGCACTTCTCCCCGTATAGTGACGGGGAGAAGGGGCTGGCCGCCGTCTCAGCACTCTTCTTGCGACGCTGGTGATTGGCGAAACCGGCGGTGACAGCGCCCCTCTCCCCGTCACTATACGGGGAGAGGATGCCGGCAGGCAGGTGAGGGGCGGCGCCAGCGCTCGAAAGGCAATGGGGCGAGCTCGAAACGTATGCGATTGCCCCAGTTCCGTTTCCGAGCGAACAAGACAGCCCCGAAACAGAACTCAGTAGCCGGCTTTGATCTTCTCGAACTCGGCGATCATCTTCAGCTTGAGCTCGGAAGGCAGCGGCTGCTGGAACAGCGTCTTGTCGACCCACTTTTCCACATTGTCGTAGCCCTTTTCCTTCAGCACCGCCTGGTCGACGCCGGCCATGCCCTTGGCGTTGGCCTGGCCGTAGCCCCAGTCCTTGACCAGCACCTTGGCGACTTCCGGATCGTTGACGGCGTTGAGATAATCATAGGCCTTGTCGACGTTGCCTGGCGCGTCCTTGAACAGCACATAGCCGCACACCCAGGTCGACATGCCCTCGTCGGTGTCCTTCTTGGACTTGATCGGCACGCCGGCCGCGATCGACTGCACCGTGGCGTCGTTCCAGGCCCAGGCGAGGTCGACCTCGCCGCCGCTCAAGAGCTGGACGATGTCGGTGGTGTCGGTCCAGTAGGAGCGCACGTTCTTGTGCACCTGGCGCAGGAAGTCAGACGCTTGGCTGAACTGTTCGTCCGTCATCTTGGTCCAGTCCTTCAGCCCGATGGCAAGGCTGGCCAGCGCATAGGCGTCGTCGACATTGTCGCCGATCGAGACCCTGCCCTTGTACTTCGGATCGGCGAAGGCCTTCAGCGACTGCACATCCTTCTCGGCAATCTTGTCGGAGTTGTAGGTGAGCTGCGTGTCGCCCCAGTCCCAAGGCATGAACCAGGCCTTGCCGTCGGGAGTCGTGGCAAGATCCTTCATCGCCATGATGCCCGGATTGAGGTCCTTCCAGCCGGCGATCTTCGAGGTGTCAAGCGGCTGCAGCAGGCCCGCTTCGCGCCACTTCACCACGCTCTGCGAGCAGGGATGGCCGAGGTCGGCCTTGAAGCCGGAGCGGATCTTCTCGAATGCCTCGTCCTCATCGCCGAAGAAGGCGAAGGTCGGCGAGTCGCCGTCCTTCTCGACATATTTGCCATGGAAGCTCGGATCCTCATAGCCGGACCAGTCGAATACGATCAGGTCCTTGTCGGCGGCAACGGCGAATGCCGCCGCCGAAGCCGCCAGCGCGCCCGTGAGCGCCAATGTCATTGTGAGGCGTCGGCTGAGTTTCTTCATGCTTGTTCCATCCTCTTTTGGTCTTGCCGGTCTTGGCGGCCGGCTGTTGCTATCCGTAATGTTTCGGAAAGGCGGCGGCCAAAAACGCGTTGGCCGCCTGCAGCGCCGTTTCGCGCGTGGTGTCTTCCGTCCCCATCATCAGCCGTAGCCACAGGCCCTCGAGCATGGCGCTGAGCGCCAGGGCCATGGCCTGAGGTTCATAGGCGTAGCCGCCGCTTTGCTTGAGCGTCGCGCAGAGGTCGATGAAGACCTGCTGATAGTAAGCGTCGCGCGAGCTGCTCAGCGCTTGGTAGGTCGGCCGCGATTTAGCCTCGCCCCAGAACGCGCACCAGGCGGCGAGCTTGCGCTTGTTGCAGATCGAGCGGTCGAAGTCGGCCCATACCAGCGCTTGCAGCTGCCGGGCAGGATCGTCGCCGGCCTTCTGCAAGGCGGCGCGCCAATGCGCCGAATACTCGTCATACATATACTGCAGCGTGGCGACGAGCAGCTTTTCCTTGCTCTCGAAATGGAAGTTGACGATGCCGCGCGACAGCCCGGCGCCGTCGGCGACATCGGCCATCGTCGTCTCCGCATAGCCGCGCTTGGCCAGCGAATCGATCGTCGCCTCGATCAGCTGGAGCTGCCTGACCTCTTTCGACGCCTTGCGCCCGCGCTTCTCGGCGTCTGCTTTTCGCGCCGGTTCAGGGGCGATGTCCCTGGCCTCTACAGTCTTCATGGGCGTGACGGTCTCCAGCATTGCCGGCTATCCCACCGGCTTCCAACCGCGCAGATGAGTGGGGCGGTGCTCCCCACTGTCAAGCACCTTCTGCATCGCCTCCCAGGTCCGGATGTTCTTGTCGACATAGGCCGCGCCGACCGCGGCGGTGACGGGCTCATAGAGCGGTCCTTTGAGCCGCGCGAGTTCCTCCCGCGCGACCTCGCGGTACCACGGATTGCGGTCGCGAACGGCAATGTCCAAGAAGCCGGCCCGACGCATGGCCTCGGCATAGCGCGCCGGCGAAGCCATGGCGAAGGACAAGCCTTCCGCCGCGACATAGGCCTTCATGTCCGGGGACGGCTCGCCATCATGCGCGATCATCCAGTTCGACGCGGCGAAGGCGCCGCCGGACCTCAGCACGCGGAATATCTCGGCGAACAGCGCATCCTTGTCCGACACATGCAGCAGCGCGTCCTTGGAGAAGACGACATCGAACGAGGCGTCCGCGAACGGCAGTGGTCCCGGCGGCGCCTGGACGAAGCGGACGCGGTCTTCGAGATCTTGCGCCGCCGCTCTTCGTCTTGCCGCCTCGATCACCGGCCTTTCGACATCGAAACCGGTGGCTCGAGCAGCACCATGCCGCGCGACCAGATAGAGCGTGATGCCGCCGGCGCCGCAGCCGATATCGAGAATTGTCTTGCCCTTGAGCGACAGGCCTTCGACCACGCGGTCGACTTCTGCCGGACCGCCCGGCGACAGGTAGCCATCGCCCCAGAGCGCCGCGAGAAAGCGGATGGCGGTATCGTCATATTCCGGCTCGGCGTCAGCCGTTTCGATCATCGGATCTTTAGCCCCAAAAGCCGAAGTGGCCAATCCAGAATGCTTGAAAAGCCTAGCGCATCAACGGGAAAACGCAACACCATTTGTTGAACATTCATTCAAAATGGCTGGACAAAAAACTGTTGGCCGTGCCAAATTCGGGCAACCAGGGCCAAGACCACGCAAAAAGAAGGTCGGCGAACGGAGGATGAGCGCGCATGAAGACATGGGACGCGATCGTCATCGGCGGTGGCCACAACGGGCTGGTCAACGCCTGCTACCTGCAACGCGCCGGGCTCGACGTACTGGTGGTGGAGAAGAACGACTGGGTTGGCGGCGCCGCCACCAGCCGCGAGATGACGCCGGGCTTCCTCTACTCCAACTGCTCTTATGTCTGCTCGCTGTTCCGGCCCGAGATCATGCGCGATTTGGAGCTGCCGCGCTTCGGCCTGCAGGTGATCTCCTACGAGGGGGGCGCGGTGTTCACACGCGACGGCGACTATCTCGCCAACTACCGCGACCACGACGCGCATCGCCGCGAGTTCGCCCGCTTTTCCAAGCGCGACGCCGAAGCCTACGACCGCTATTCGCGCGACGTCACCAGGCAATGCCGCTTCATCCAGCCGCTTTTGATGCGCACCGCGCCCGACCCGACCAGCCTCAAGCCGCGCGACCTTGGCGAGCTGCTCTATCTCGGCAAGAAGTTCGCCGGCCTCACAGCCGACGAGATGGCGCTGACCTTGCGCTTCTGGACGATGTCGATCTCCGACTTCCTCGACGAATATTTCGAGACCGACGTCATCAAGGCGAACTTCGCGCTCTCCGGCATCATCGGCACGGCACTCGGCCCGATGTCGCCAGGCACCGCCTATGTCCTGCTCCACCACTATATGGGTGAGGTCGACGGCTCGGTCGGCGCCTGGGGTTATGCGCGCGGCGGCATGGGCGCCGTCACCAAGGCGCTGGCCGCATCCTTCAAGGCCTCCGGCGGCGCGATCCGCACCGGCGCCGAGGTCGACCATGTGCTGATCAAAAACGGTAAGGCCAAAGGCGTGGTGCTGGCCGGCGGCGAAGAGGTCTACGGCAAGCTCGTCGTCTCCAACGCCGACGTCAAGCGCACCTTCCTGAAACTGGTCGAGGGAAAGGAACTGCCAGACATCTTCCTGCGCCGAGTCCGCAATTTCAAGATCCGCGGCTCGTCCGGCAAGGTCAACATCGCGCTCGATGCGCTGCCCGAATTCCCGGCCTTGCCCAAGGATTCGCCGGTCTATCGCGCCGACATGCATTTCACCGATTCCATCGAGCGCATGGAGCGCGCCTACGACGACTGGAAGGCCGGACGCTGGTCGGCCGACCCTTTCCTCGACATGGTGATCCCGACCACGCTCGACCCGACCATGGCGCCGCCCGGCAAACACTTCATGAGCTGCTTCGTGCAATACGCGCCGCCCAAGATAGATGGCCGCGACTGGACGGACGCCGACCGCGACGGCTTCGCCGAAAGCGTGATTGCGCAGATCGCCGACTACTCGCCCGGCTTCCGCGACCGCATCGTCCATATGGAGGTGCGCACGCCGCGCGAGATCGAGGCCGAGGTCGGCCTCACCGAAGGCAACATCTTTCAGGGCGAGCTGACCTTCGACCAGCTGCTCTTCAACCGTCCGGTGCCGGGCTACGCGCAATACCGCTCGCCGGTCGGCGGCCTCTATATGTGCGGCTCCTCCGCCCATCCGGGCGGCGGCGTCATGGGCGCGCCCGGACGCAACGCCGCTGCCGAGATCCTGCGCGATCTCGCCAAGCCAACCCTGCATATGAGCCCGGCCCATGACGTCATCTGATCTGCACTGGGATGCCATCGTCATCGGCGGCGGCCACAACGGCCTTGTCGCCGCCGCCACGCTGGCGAAGTCGGGCCGCAAGGTGCTGCTGCTCGAGGCCGGCAACGATGTCGGCGGCGCGGCGCGCACCGAGGAATTCGCGCCGGGCTTTCGCGTCTCCGCGGTCGCCCATCTGCTCAACCGCTTGCATCCCGATGTGGTGAGGACGCTGGAGCTGGAGCGCCACGGGCTGAACATCGAGCGCGGCGATTTCGTGCCCTCGGTCGCGCTGTCGAAGGACGGTCCGCTGGTGCTGCACGGCGCCTATGGCGAGGCGCTGACCGGCGCCAGTCCTTCGGAACAGTCCGCCTGGAAGGCGCTGCGCGCGCAGCTGCTGCGCTATGCGGGCGTGTTGAATCCTTTCCTGTCGCGCCGGCCGCCGGACCTTGCCGGCATGTCGCTGGCCGAGATGACCGGGCTCGGCCAGACCGCGCTGGGGCTGAAGAAGCTCGGCAAGGAAGACATGCGCGACTTCCTGCGCGTGCTCCTGATGAATGTCTACGACCTGCTCGACGAGCAGCTTTCCGACGACCGGCTGAAGGGCCTGCTCGCCTTCGACGCGACGCTCGGCTCGCATCTCGGTCCGCGCTCGCCGACCTCGCTGCTCGGTCTCTACTACCGGCTGGCCGGCGAGATCGGCGGCCTCGCCGGCGCGCAGATGCAGCCCAAAGGCGGCATGGGCGCCGTTGTCGCGGCCATCCGCGCCGCGGCCGAGAAGGCAGGCGTCTCAATCCGTCCGGCATCGCCGGTCGCCAAGGTCATCGTCGAGAGAGGTCGCGCCGTCGGCGTCGTCACGCAGGGCGGCGAAACATTGCGGGCAAAAACCGTCGTCTCCGCCATCAATCCGGCGACCACGATCCTCGATCTCGTCGGGCCGCGCGAGGTCGATACCGGCTTCGTGCGCAAGGTGAAGAACATCCGCATGAAGGGCGATGCGGCAAAGCTCCATCTGGCGCTCGACCGGCCGCCGCAATTCGCGGGCGTCGATGCCCCCGGCCACAAGGGAAGGCTCGTCATCGCCCCTTCGCCCGACCATGTCGAGCGCGCCTTCAACCCGTCGAAATATGGCGAGTTCTCGTCCGAGCCGGTGATGGAGATCACGCTGCCCAGCCTCGTCGACGCCTCGTTCGCGCCGTCCGGCGCCTGCGTGCTGTCGGCCGTGGTGCAATACGCGCCCTATGCGCTGAGAGAGGGCTGGACCGCCGGCAAGCCGCAATTCCTCAAGGCGATCATGGCGCAGCTTGAGACCTACGCGCCCGGCATCGGCGCGACAGCCCGCCACGCCGAGCTTTTGACTCCGGCCGACATCGAAACGCGCTACCGCATGCCCGGCGGCCATTGGCACCATGGCGAGCTGCAGGCCGACCAGATGCTGATGTCGCGGCCGATCTCCGGCTGGTCGGGCTACGACACGCCGCTCGAAGGGCTGTTCCTTGCCGGCGCCGGCTCGCATCCGGGCGGCGGCATCTCCGGCGCGCCCGGCCTCAACGCCGCGCGCCGCATCATCGCGATGAGGGCGTGAGGATGATCCTTCAAATCGCCAACGCCGCGCTCTACGGCGCCCCCCTCTGCCCTGCCGGGCATCTCCCCCACAAGGGGGGAGATCAGCGGTTTGCCTTGTCGGCTCCCTTCTTGCGGCGTCGGAGATTGGCGAAATCGTCGATCACCGCCAATCTCCCCCCAAGTGGGGGAGATGTCCGGCAGGACAGAGGGGGGCGCGAAGGAACGCCGTCATGAACCATCATCCCACCATCAAACCGTCAACCAACCGCGCCCTCGCCCAAGCCCACTTCCGCACGCTTCGGCCAGGCACGCCCTTCCAGCCGCGCATCGACGCGCTGGCGCTGACAAACGACTGGTACAACTGGGCCGGCTACCGCGCGCCGCATTCGCTGTGGGACGAGGAGCTGGAATATTTCGCCATCCGCAGCCAGGCGGCGCTGTTCGACATCTCGCCGATGACGAAATACCGGATCGAAGGTCCCGACGCCGAGGCCTGTCTCGACCGCGTCACTTTGCGCGACGTGACCAAGCTGAAGCCCGGCCGCGTCCACTACACCGCCTGGTGCGACGACGAAGGTTTCGTCCTCGATGACGGCACGCTGTTCCGGCTGTCGCCGACGCGCTTTCGGCTATGCTCGCAGGAGCGGCATCTGCCCTGGCTGCTCGACAGCGCCATTGGCTACGAGGTCAGCGTCGAGGAAGAGACCGAGGCCGTCGCCGGGCTGGCGCTGCAAGGCCCGACCTCCTTCGCCATCCTGCGCGATGCGGGCTTTGCCAACGTCGAGCGGCTGAAGATCTTCGACCTCGCCGAATTCGCGCATGACGGCGGAACCGTCACCATCTCGCGCACCGGCTTCACCGGCGATCTCGGCTACGAGCTGTTCGTGACGGCGGACAAGGCGCTGAGCCTGTGGGATCGGCTGATGGCTGCGGGCGAGCTGCGCGGCATCCGCGCCATCGGCTACACAGCGCTGAACCGAGCCCGGCTGGAAGCCGGCCTGATCGTCGCCAATGCCGACTTCACCACATCCGAGCAAGCCATCCGAGCCGACCGCCTGCGCATGCCGGACGAGATCGGCCTCGGCTTCATGGTCGATCCGGACAAGGGGCACTTCAACGGCCGCCGCGCCATCCTCGAGGCACGCGCCAGGCGCAAACTGCGCCACGTGCTGGTCGGGCTGGAGATCGAAGGCAACATTCCGGCCGAGCACGCCATCGTCTACTATCGCAAAAGCCAGGAGGTCGGGCTGGTCAGCGCGGCGATGTGGTCGCCCATGGCCAAGCGCAACATCGCCATCGCCTCGTTGCAGCGGCCCTATGGCGATACGATCGTCGACGGCCTCTGGGTCGAGATCTACGCCATGCGGGAGTTGCAGTACCAGAAGCTGATGAAGCGGGCGAAGGTGGTGCCGCGACCCTTCATCAAGCTCGACCGCCGCACCGCCAACCCGCCGGCGGATTTTTGAGATGGCAAGCGAAGCCGAGGACCTGGACGCGAAGGCCGAAGCCGCCGAGCAGTGGCAGCTGATCAACACGCCGCTCGGCGAGATGTGGTCGGGCCGCACCCGCTACGCGGCGGCGATGTATTTCTTCAAGCGCGGCGAGATGAACGCCGAGACGCTCGAGGTCTACCGCATCTGCGCGCGGCTCGACGCGGAAAATCCCTTGCCGATCATCCGCGACCGCGGCATCGGCAAGGAATGGCTGAAGCGCATCGGTGTCTAGGCCCGCGCCTCGTCATTCTAGGGCGGAGCAAGGAGCGAAGCGACGCGGCGCAGACCCTAGAATCCATGCCGTGACTTCAAGGCGTTGCCGCGGTCCAGAATTCTGCTCTGCCGCATCCTTCGACCAAGGTCACGGAATGGATCCTAGGGTCTCCGCGACGGAGCTGCGCTCCTGCTTCGCCCTAGGATGACGACGTTGGGGAGCGTTCTGGCACCCAATCCCGAACGCCCGGGATTGTCCTTCATCCAAGCGGTCTAGCCTATGGTGCGCTCCAGTACGCTCAACCAGTTCCTGTAAGCGATCTTCTCGATCAGCGCGCGCCCGAACCCGCGCGCGGCGAGCGCATCGACGAGCTTGGGCAGGCCGGCGACGTCACCGATGACGGCCGGGATCATGGCGCCGTCGAAATCGGAGCCCAGTCCGACGCCGTCCTCGCCCAACGCCTGCAAGAGCGAATCGATGTGGCGCACCATGATGTCGAGGCCGGTGTCGGCATTCATGCGGCCGTCCTCGCGCAGGAAGCCGGTGGCGAAGTTCAAGCCCACCATGCCGCCCGACTCGCGGATCGCGCCGAGCTGCCAGTCGGTCAGGTTGCGCGAATGGCCGCAGATCGCGTGGACGTTGGAATGGGTCGCGACCAGCGGCGCATCGCTGAGCGCGGCGACATCGCGAAATCCCTTCTCGTTGAGATGCGAGAGGTCGATCATGATCCTGAGCTGATTGCAGGCCTTGACCAGCGCCTTGCCGGCGTCGGTGAGGCCGGGCCCGGTGTCCGGCGACGAGGGAAAGCGGAACGGCACGCCATTGCCGAAGGCGTTGGGCCGGCTCCAGACGATGCCCAGCGAACGCAGGCCGGCGGCATGGAGCACGTCGAGCATGGCAAGCTCGGGGTCGATCGCCTCGACGCCTTCGATGTGGAAGACCGCCGCGATCGAACCTTTCGCCATCGCCTCGCGCACATCGCCGGCGCTGCGGCAGACGGTCAGCGCGCCGGCGCGCTCCAGCCTGAACAGGATCGAGGCCATGCCGATGGTCGACGTGATCGCCTCGGCGCGCGGCAGTTCCGGCGGCAAGGGTTCGTTGTCGCTCGGTGCCGGCGGCACGGCGCTGCGTTTGGTCTTCTCGATCGGCGGCGGGAAGATCGCGAACATGCCGCCGGCAAAACCGCCCTTCTTGGCGCGCGGCAGGTCGATATGGCCGCCCGGCGTACCCTCGATGAACAGCTTTTCGACGTCCGCTTCCTTCGACTGGTAAAGCCGAAGCAGCGTGTCGTTGTGGCCGTCGAAAACGGGGATCAGGTCGGGTTCGGTCATCAGGCCATTCGCTTTTGAGGTGGCAGATCGGGGGGCGGGAGAATCCGCGGCTGATCTGTCTACTTAGGCAAGATGGCCGACCTGCGCAAATGCCAGACGCGTGTTCGCGCTTGTGGCTGGGTCGTTGGGCACCCCTTCTCCCCCTGTGGGAGAAGGTGGATCGGCGCGCAGCGCCGAGACGGTTGAGGGGTGCTCCAGCGGAGTGAGATGTCGGCTTTCCCTGGAACACCCCTCATCCGGCCGCTTCGCGGCCACCTTCTCCCACAGGGGGAGAAGGTAGATGCTACCGCTTCAGCACGTCCGCCCATTCCGGGTGGCGGCGGAACTGGGCATTGGCGAAGGGGCAGAGCGGGATGATCGTCTTGCCGGCCGCGCGCGCGTCCTCGACCGCGCGGGTGACGAGCCGAAGCCCGACGCCCTGGCCGCGGAAGACGTCCGGCACCTCGGTGTGATCGATGATGAGCTGGTGCTCGCCGATCTTGGTGAAGGTCATCTCGGCCTCGGCGCCGCCGGGACCGCGCAGCACGTAGCGCCCCTTGGAGCCGTGGTCTTCCAGTTCGATCTCGGGCAGTTGGTCAGCCATTGTTCTTGTCTCCTTCGCCGGCAGATGCCAGCGCAAAAAGCCGCCGCGCCGCTTCGATTTCATTCGGCCGCACCTCGTGCCCGCCGTCGTGCCATTCCACAGTGACATCGGCGCCGTGGGCGCGCAAATAGGCTTCCAGCCGCGACGTCAGGTTCGGCGGGCAGATCGGATCGCGCCTGCCGGCCGTGATCAGGATGCGGCGGCCGGCAAGGCTGCCCTGCACTTCCGGCTCGAACGGGATGAGCGGATGCATGAGCGCCGTGGCATTGAAGAGGGTCGGCTCCGCAAATACCACCGAGGCCAGGATATTGGCGCCGTTGGAATAGCCGAACCCGAACACCGCCGAGGGCTTTGCCGTTTCGACATGCGCCTTGACGAAGCCGGCCATCTTGGCGGTCGCGCGCGCGAGATCGCCCATGTCGTAGACGCCCTCGCCGGTGCGGCGGAAGAAGCGGGCAGCGCCATGTTCAGACACGTCGCCGCGCGGCGAGATGATCGTCGCTGAAGGCAGAAGCTCGCGACCGAAGGACAGGAGCTGGTTCTCGTCCGCTCCGGTTCCGTGGAAGACGAAGAGCAGCGGGCTGCTGCCCGGCGAACCGGGCAACACTTTGTGGATGTAAGCTTCCTTGCTCATGGCTTCAGTCTTCCAGTTTCTGCAAATGCTGTTCGAGATAGGGTCTCAGATGCTGATGCTGCGTCGGCAGCTTCAGCGCCTCACCGAGATGCGCTGTGTCTTCGTCGCGGTTAAAGCCCGGCTCGTTGGTGGACACCTCGAACAGCACACCGCCCGGCGTGCGGAAATAGATCGCCCAGAAGTAATCGCGATCGATCACCGGCGTCACGCCGTAGCCTGTGTCGACCAGCGCCTTGCGCACCTCGAGCTGTTTGGCGCGATCCTCGACCGCGAAGGCGACGTGGTGAACCGAGCCGGCGCCGAGATTGGCAAAGCCGGCGGTGGGCAGCGACTCGATATCGACGACATCTGCGCCATTGCCGTTCTTGATCGCCAGCCGGCGGACATTGCCGGATTTGTCGACCTCCTCATAGCCCATGAACTTCAACAGCTCCTCGGTGGCGCCGCCGTCCTTCAGCCTGAGCGCGACCGAATGAAAGCCACGGATCGCTTCATCGCCTGGAACCCCGCCCTTCACCCACGGCGCGCGTTTGTCGGCCTTGTCTTCGACAAGAGCAAAACTATCGCCGTCGGGACCAGTGAAGGTAAGCCGCTTCTCGCCAAAACTTGTCGAGCGGGCAACACCGCCCACGCCCTCATCGGCGAAGCGCTTCTCCCAATAGCCAAGCGTGCCCTCGGGCACGGAAAAGACCGTGGTGCCGACCTCGCCGACGCCATGCCGGCCCTTGCCGATGTCGGGGAACGGGAAATAGGTCATCACCGAGCCGGGCGTGCCGAACTCATCGGCGTAGTAGAGGTGATAGACGTCAGGCGCGTCGAAATTGACGGTCTTCTTGACCCGGCGCAGGCCGAGCTTCTTGGTGAAGAATTCATTGTTGCGGCGCGCATCGCTCGCCATCGAGGTGACGTGATGCAGGCCGTTGATCTGATTGAGCATGATGTTGCTCCTTCCCTATCCTTGTTGCGGCCCTCGCCGCTGTCCACGCCAATATGAGGATAGCCCCGACGATGGCAAAGCGGCCAAACATAGAATGGACTGTATCATAAAAGTGAACGACATATGGTTTATGTTCACGAATTGACGAACTGTCTCGGCTTGCAACGCATGGGAATTTCGGCTCCATGAGCGGCGCGCCTTCTTGAGGAGAAGATCTTGAGCAATCGAACCGGCCGCCCGAACATTCTCCTCATCACTTGCGACCAATGGCGTGGCGATTGCCTGTCGGCGGCCGGCCATCCGGTGGTGAAAACGCCGAACGCCGACGCGCTGGCCGCCGAGGGTGTGCTGTTCCGGCGCCACTTTGGCGGGGCCGCACCCTGCTCTCCGGCGCGGGCCTGCCTCTATACCGGCCTCTACCAGATGAACAACCGCGTCTGCCGCAACGGCTCGCCGCTCGATGCCCGCCATGGCAACATCGCGCTTTCGGCGCGCGCGGCGGGCTACGACCCGACGCTGTTCGGCTACACCGATGTCGCGCCCGATCCGCGCCAGCTCTCGGCCGGCGATCCGCGGCTGCGGAGCTATGAAGGCGTGCTGCCCGGCTTCACCGTGCGGCAGGCGCTGCCCGAGCATCAGAAGCAGTGGCTGTCCTGGCTGCAAGCGCAAGGCATCGACGCCAGCGTGGGCAGCCCTGACATCCATCGTCCGGCAAACGGGCAAGGCAAGGTCGATGTGACCACCGCGCCGCCCGTCTATTCGAAAGACCAGACGCCGACCGCGTTTCTCGCTGGCGAGTTCATCCGCTGGCTTGGCGAGCAGGAGCAAGCCGCGCCGTGGTTCGCGCACATCTCCTTCATCAGCCCGCACCCGCCTTTCATCGTGCCGGAGCCCTACAACACCGATCCGGCCGACGGCCCCGCTTTCCGGCGCGCAGCAAACTGGCAGGCCGAGGCCGAAAGCCATCCCTATCTCGCTTACGATCTCGGCCTGCAGAAGCGGACAAAATTCGTTCCGGGCATCGAGGGCAAGGTGCCGGACTGGAGCGAGGAAAACTTCCGTCGCATCCGCGCGATCTATTACGGCATGATCGCCGAGCTCGACGCCCAGCTCGGCCGCATCTGGCAGGCGCTGAAGGCGGCGGGCGCCTGGGACGACACCGCGATCGTGCTCACCTCCGACCATGCCGAGATGATGGGCGACCATTTCATGCTTGGCAAAGGCGGCTTCTTCGACGCCAGCTACCACATTCCGCTGATCATTCGCGATCCGCGCAGGAGCGCGGCAGCCGGCGCATCGGTTGACCGCTTTACCGAAGCCGTCGATATCTTTCCAACCTTGATCGACCTGATCGGCGCCGCACCGGCACCACATCTCGACGGCAGATCGCTGGCGCCCTGGCTCGACGGTGACCAGCCAGGCGACTGGCGCGACGCCGCGCATTGGGAGTTCGATTTCCGCTCGGTCGCCGAAGGCGAAGCCGAGCGGCATTTCGGCATCGGCTCGCGCGATTGCAACCTGGCCGTCCTCCGCACGGAGGACTTCAAATATGTCCATTTCGGCGGCGGCCTGCCGCCGCTGCTGTTCGATCTCACGAAGGATCCTGGTGAGCTGAGAAACGTCGCGCACGACCTTGCCTATGTGCCGGTGCGACTGGAATTCGCCGAAAAGATGCTCGCCTGGCGCGCCAGGCATCTCGACCAGTCACTGGCGTTGGCGGAGCTGACGGAGGATGGCGTGGTCGGCCACGTGGCCAGGCGAGTAGAGGAGTAGGGGATGAAGCGCCGCGGCGGCACTCGTCAATCCATACTCCCTTACTGCCCTACTCCCCTATTCCCTTACTTCAGAATCATCCGCTGCTGGTCGCGCTTCTCGGCATAGGTGCCTTTGTCATAGGCCGCCTGCGCCTGCAGCTGTTCCTTGGTGAAGTTGGTGTAGAGATACTTCTTGCCGTCCTTGTCGGTCATGAACTTTAGCTTGTCCATGCCAACCGCCACTTCCTTGGCGCCGATGCCGAGGAAGCCGCCAACGTCGACGATCACGGCGTCCGGCTTGTTGTCCTTCAGCACGACATCGCCGATTGTGCCGATCTTGGCGTCGTTGGCGCCATAGACGGTGGCGCCCTTCAGATCGTCGCCCCGGATATTGTCCATCGGCATTTCGGTCAGCGTCGATTTGTCGATCGAAGCTGTCTGCGTCGTGTCGGTGGCGGACGTGCCGGAGTCCGCAGGCTTGGTCTCGGTGGTCGCCTGCGCAGTTTGGGCTGGCTTAGCCTCCTTGCCGGCCGCGGTGTCGGACGACGCCACAGCGGGCATTGTGGTAGGTGGCGTCTCGTTCGACGCAGCAGTGCTTGTCGAGGCCGGCGCCGGATCGTAAGCCTTGCGGTTAAAGTCCGGTTGAGCCTGCAGCTCCTCCTTGGTGGTCTCGGCCACCAGCCAGCGATCGCCGTTCTTTTCCGCCCACTTTGCCTTGGCGAAGTCATAGGTGACGCTCTTTTCACCGATGCCAAGGAAACCGCCGACGCCAATGACGAGCGACTCTGCCTTGCCGTCCTTGGCAAGCACGATGTCGTTCACGTCGCCGATCCTCTGGGCATCGTCGGCGGTGCCATTGTAGACAGACTCGCCCATGATGTTGGTGGCGAGATTGCCTTCCGCCTTCTTCACAAGTTCAGCCGGCTGAGCGGGCGCCTGCGCCGTTCCAGTGGTTGCAGGCTGAGTAGCATCCGCCGGTAGCGCCGGAGCTGGATCGTATGGTTTGCGATCGAACGCAGGCTGCGCATTCAGCTCGTCCTTGGTCGTCTTGGCCACCAGCCAGCGGTCGCCGTTCTTCTCGGCCCATTCCATCTTGCCGTAGTCGAAGGCAACGTCCTTCGTGCCGACGCCAAGGAACCCGCCGACGCCGATGATTGCCGACTTGGCCTTGCCGCTTGCGTCGAAGACGATGTCGTCGATCTTGCCGATATCCTGGGCGTCATTTGCGGTGCCGTTATAGACGGATTCGCCGATGATGTTGGTCATCAGGGCGCCATCCGAGCGGATCACTGGCGCGGGGTTTTCGGCGGCAGGCGGCTGTGCCGGCGTTGCCGTCTGGGCGAAGGCCCCGGTTGCAACCAGCGTTGCAAGCGCGGTCGTCGCAAAAAGAGTGCGGATCATGATCGTTTCTCCTCCTGCCAGATTTCGTGCACGCCGCATCCGCGACCGGCCTCTTCGAGAGCAGGTCGGGCGCGGCCCTATTCCACAGCTTCACAACGTCGTGAGCGGGGGGATGTTCCAACCGCGTGGACGGTGCTCAACCAGCGATTGCCGCCGCGCGCGGAACCTTTCCGCGGCCCTTCCGTTTCAGCCTGCGGCTGGGGCTCGTTTCCAGCCCAAGAATGGAAGAGACGGAGCGGGACATGCGGTTTGCTGCGGTGCTGAACAAGGACGGCGGCACGCTGCGCACGACCGATGTTTCAGCCTTTGCCGACCGCCTGCGCCAAACGCTGGAAGCGGCAGGCCATTCGGTTGAGGTCGACATCGTTGCCGGCTACGAAATCGCCGCTGCCTTGGAAAGGGCCGTAGCGAAGCGGAGCGTCGACGTCGTGATCGCCGGAGGCGGCGACGGCACGATTTCTACGGCGGCATCTCTTCTCATGAACAAGAAAAAGGCCTTGGCCATACTGCCGGCCGGCACGATGAATCTCTTCGCGCGCGGCCTTGGCATCCCGCAGACGCTGGATGCGGCGCTGAAATCCTTCGCCGAGGGTGAGGTGACGACCGTCGACATGGCAAGCGCCAACGGCCAACCTTTCGTGCATCAGTTTTCGATCGGCATGCATGTCAGCATGGTTCAGCTTCGAGAGAGCATGAATTTTGGGTCACGGCTGGGAAAGATGCAGGCTTCCGTTCGCGCCGGATGGGCAACGATCAAGAGCCCGCACACCCTCAAGGTGACCTTGACCATCGGCAAGGCCGAGATCGTCACTCGCACCACCGGCATCGGTATCAGCAACAACCTGTTCGGCGAGGGCCATCTGCCCTACGCGGACAATCCGGCCGGGGGTGTGCTTGGCATCTATGTCAGCGTCGCCCGTCGACGTCACCATCTGGTGAAACTGCTCCTCGCGATGTTGCGCGGCCGGCTGCGCGATAGCGAACATGTCGAAATCCATCAAGCCGACAAGGCCGTCCTGAAGATCCATTCGCCGACGAAGAAGTTCAGCGCGGTCATGGATGGCGAGCTGGTCAGGCTGGACCGTGAGACGGTGATCGAGATTCATCCCCGCGCGTTGAATGTATTGGTTCCGGCAAGCCAGGCGCAGGCAAAGGCGGCGTGATGCAGCGCTCAGCCGCCTTGCGCGGGTCTCTGCCCAGTTGCCGGCTCAGTCGTCGGCGCCTGAGGCACCGTCTGTTCACTGGTCGTCTGGCTCTTGATCATCTCGCCATAGATCTCGACGGCGGCCCAGGCAATGAAGGCCAGCAACAGCCCGGCAATGAGGATCCTGAGCGCGTGCCAGCCCCAATGCCCTGGCGGGCTTTGTCTTCAGGAACGATCTTGGTCATATTGGCCTCCGTGTTGCGTGGCGGCGGGCGCTTCGGTCACGGCATGGTCGGGTAACGGGCCCTTTCCGCGAAGGCGAATGCGACGGCGAGGTTCGCAACGATCAGGCTTGTCGCGGGGCGTTGCGCATGGGGGATAGGTGGGTAGCAAGGCAGCCAAGTTGACGGCCGATGTCAGCAGCTTCGTCGAGGATGCGGACCGGCCTGCCTACGGCTTTTCGTCGGAATCCGGATCCTCGGGCCCAGGCTTCACATTCTCGCGGTAGATGGCGTAAGCGACGAGCGCAGCCACGGGCGCCAGAACGGCACCCAGGCCCCCCTTGCTCTTCGCTAGCGCCGGAAGCAGCGCAAGCGCCGCGGTGACGCCGACCGCCGTCATGTCGGCCTTGCGCCGGCGCGCCCGGCGCCGCGCGCGCCTGCCGGTGGTCAGCTTGTGGATCACGAGGATGAGCCCGGCGATCACCAGGAAGCCGATGCCAAAGCCGAGGCTGGTCGCCAATGGCCCGTAGCGCGCCGCCAGCCAGATATAGGCCGCACCGACGAGGAAGCCGACGCCGGACAGGGCGAAAATACCGGCAAGCCCATAGAGGATTGCCGTCGTCCGCGTTCTTTGCAACGCGGCCATTGCCTCGCCGGAAGCAAGGGCCGAAATCAGCGAAACCAGCGTCCCCATCTGCGGGCTAGCGGCGCGAAAGAAGCGCGAACAGGAAGCCGACGCCCGCCGCGATCGCCAGCGACGTCACCGGCCTTTCGCGAACGCTGGCTATGAGCTGTGCTTCGATATCCTGAGCACCGCCGCGCACGCTTTCGAACGCGGCCTCGCCCTGGGCGCGCAACTGCTCGACGCCTTCGCTGGCCGCGCGGCGCGCCGCTCCGTAACCATGCTCGCCGGTTTTGGCGAGGTGCTTGGTGAGTTTCTCGATATCGGCCTTCAACTGCTGGATGTCGGCCTCGAGATCGGCCGTGGTGGGTGCATCTGTCGCGGATTTGCCTGCGGCGGTCGCCATCGTCTAACTCCTTGCGTTTGCTTCGGTTTCAACGCCCGATCGGTGCCAAGGTTCCGATCCTCCGGGCTCAACTTCCTTCAGATCAGCGGCCTGCGTTCCTCACTCAGGCCTTCCCGGCGTGAGGTCCCGCCCTTGTTAACGGCGAGCTCTCGTTCTTGGCGCTGCTGACGAACAAAAGCTCCTGCTTTTCGAACGCGCGAAAGGTCGGCAAAGGCCGAAACGGACACTTGTCGCAGGGAGTGTTGGCGGGTGTTAGAGCATGCGCTCTGGCTGGACATTTCGACCCCTCTTCGAAATCCCTGCCCCGATCGGGCGGATAGAAACGCTCCACGCGCATCGAGGTTCCGCGATCACGAATCTGCACTCCCGGTCATGTCTTTTTTAAATGACATACCGGCAAATACCGCGCATGAGTGCTGGCGATTGTAGGAGTCGCCGCCACGTGCCCCCATTGCCAGACGGCCCATTGCTAGAGGGACTGCGTATCCTGGTCCTGGAAGACGAATCCCTGATCGCAATGGATGTCGAGCAGCTGTGCCGCGACCACGGCGCGGCCGACGTCGCGATCGTCCGCGATCTGGCCGAAATCGACCGGCGGGATGAGCTGTCACGGTTTGACGCCGCCATCGTCGACCTGATGCTTGGCGGCATCTCGACGCTCGACTTCGCCGCACGATTGCGCAACGCCGGCGTTCCGTTCGTCTTTGCCTCCGGTTATTCCGACTCGGAAGAGATCGAGGGCTCCTTTCCGGAAATCCGGCTGGTCGCAAAACCGTACTCGGGAGACGATCTGATCGAGGCCGTGGCGCTCGCCTGCGGGCGCGCGAAAGCGGCTTGACGACGTCGCAGCTAGAGCAATTCCAGGAAAAGTGTGAAACGGTTTTCCGTCCGGAATTGCGTCAAAACAAAGAAGTAGAGCGGTTCGCCGTTTCCGTGAGACGGTGAATTGCTCTAGAGCAATTTTCAGGAAAAGTGCCTAACCGTTTTCTGTCCGGAATTGCGTAAAGACAAATAGTCGGGTGCAGTTCAAACGCCGAACTGCTCCAAGATCCCGAATGGCGGAGTCAGGCCGCGTTTGAGCCGGTCACCTGCGCCGAAATCGCATCAGGGCCGTATTCGTCCTCGCCGGAAATCTTGAGGATATCCTGCAGCCTGGCGCGCGCCCGGCTGACCCGGCTCTTGATCGTGCCGACCGCGCAGCCGCAAATCTCGGCCGCCTCTTCGTAGGAGAAGCCGGACGCGCCGATCAGGATGATGGCTTCGCGCTGATCCTCGGGCAGCTGCTCCAGCGCGCCGCGAAAATCCTTGAGGTCGAGCTGGCCATGCTGGGCCGGGTGAACGGCGAGCCTGGCGGTCATGATGCCGTCGCTGTCCTGCACCTCGCGGCCGCGCTTGCGCATCTGCGAATAGAATTCGTTGCGCAGGATGGTGAACAGCCAGGCCTTGAGATTGGTGCCCGGCTGGAAGCTCTCATGCTTGTCCCACGCCTTGACCAGGGTTTCCTGGACGAGGTCATCGGCCTTGTCGGCATTCTGCGTCAGCGACACCGCAAAGGCGCGCAGGCTCGGTATCGCACCGAGCAGCTCGGTCTTGAAGCTCTGGGAGACCGCCGCCATGCCTCAATCCTTTTTCTCGGCGGGTTCGGCCTTTTCCAGTTGGCTGAGCAACTGAGCGAATCGATCCGGCACCTGATCGGAGACCAGCTCGTCGTAATATTGTTTGAGTTTGCGGGCGATTTCGGAGTTCGGTCCGAGCGGATTGCCACCCCCATTCCGGTGCCTGGCCGCGGCGCCAGTCGTTGAATTCTTTGACATTTCTTTCATACTTGCCCTAGTTCCAGCACTCGAACCGCTCTAAACCACAGATCACAACCCAAGCGGCCCCTCGTCTGGTTGCCCATCCCGAAGTCGCGAAACGCCCATTTCCTAATTTAGTTCCATGCGCGGCGGAACTTTTTCAGAAAGCCGACGTTGGTTTATCGGGGTTTGCAACCCGTTTGGCCTGTGGAATGAAACAACGTCATCTGAGGGAGACGTCAGATATGAGTCTATCCGCAACCATCGCTCCTCACCTGCCGTTCCTTCGCCGTTTCTCGCGCGCCGTCTCGGGATCGCAGGAAAGCGGTGACGCGTTGGTCGCCGCCATGCTGGAGGCCATCATCGCCGACACCGAAGTCTTCCCCAAGGCATCGAGCGACCGGATCGCATTGTACAAGGTTTTTGCCAGACTCTTCACCTCGATTGCCATCCGCGTGCCGCAAGAGAATGCGCAGACCGCTTGGGAACAGCGGGCAGCCGCCAATCTGAATGCGATCGCGCCGCGGCCGCGGCAGGCGTTCCTGCTGGTCGCCGTGGAAGGCTTCAGCGAGGACGAGGCGGCGGAAATCCTCGATGCCGACGAACAGGAATTCTCCGAATTGCTTGCCCAGGCAAGCAGCGAGATTTCCCGTCAGGTCGCGACCGATGTGCTGATCATCGAGGACGAGCCGCTGATTGCCATGGACATCGAAGAGATGGTCGAAAGCCTTGGCCACCGCGTTGTCGGCACCGCGCGCACCCACGCCGAAGCGGTGGCCATGTTCGGCAAGACACGTCCGAAAATGGTCCTGGCCGACATCCAGCTCGCCGACGGCAGCTCGGGCATCGAGGCCGTGAACGAGATCCTGTCCTCGACGCCGGTGCCGGTGATCTTCATCACCGCCTTCCCCGAACGCCTGCTGACCGGCGAGCGCCCGGAACCGGCGTTTCTGGTGACCAAGCCGTTCAATCCCGATATGGTCAAGGCTCTGATCAGCCAGGCGCTCTTCTTCGACCGCCAGGCAAAGGCCGCGGCCTGACCGCACCAATGTCCGACGACCGAGGTTTCATGCGAGGCTCCGCCCGGCATGGAGCCGTGCCGAGCTCGATCCGTGAAAGCGCTTCAGGGGGATCGTCTTTTTCCGCAAATGGTGGAACAAACGGCATCCAGCCACGTTTTTCAGGACGTTAGAAGGAGACGTATCATGCTGTACTGGGCGCTCGTTTTTCTTGTGGTTGCGATCATCGCCGGCGCGCTTGGGTTCGGCGGCATTGCCGGCACATCGGCTGGCATCGCGCAGATATTGTTCTTCATCTTCCTTGCCTTCCTGGTGATTTCGCTCATCGCCGGCCTCGTCAGGAGAACCTGACGGACGGGGCGCACCGAACACTGGAAGCCGCACCCCTCAAACGGTTTCCAGCCACCGCCGGGCGGTGTCCCCCTAAGGACGTCGTCCGGCGGACCGTTTTTGAGGCTGCGTGCAGCCTCGGCACGTCAAGGCCGAAGCAGCCGTCTGTCGTAAGCCGGTCAGCCTGGATGCGGGGAAGTATTGGATGCGTTCCAAGGCATCAGAGAAGGACGATACGGACAAGCGCGGCGACGAGGTGATCGCTATGCATCCGGCGGAGAGCGGGATGCAGCTTGGACGCGCTTTGCTCCATGCGCTTCACAATGCCGGAATTTCGGTTCTCTATCAGGATCGGGAAATGAAAACCGTCTGGGCCCGCAACATGCGCGTGCCCTGGGCAGCCGAGACGGCCGACGGCAAGGATTTGCTCTCCCCCGCGCAAGCCGAGCGCATAAGCGCAGCCAAACGCAGGGCGGTTGAAACCGGTAACGCGGACCGTCTCGAGCTCGGCATTCCCGGGAGTGACGGCGTGCGCTGGTTCCAGATTTGGGTCGATGCCGATCATAGCGATACCGGTGAGGTCCAGGGCGTCGTCACCACCATGGTCGAGACGACGGAGCAGAAACGCCGCGAACAGACGCTGAAGACGCTGCTGCGGGAGGTCAGCCATCGCTCGAAGAACCTTTTGGCCATCATCCAGAGCATCGCCACCCAGACGGGGCGCTACTCTGAGACGATTGGCGACTTCCTGACGCGCTTTCGCGGCCGCATTCAGTCGCTCGCCTCGTCCCAGGATCTGGTGACGTCCTCCAACTGGCGGGGCGCAGCGCTTCAAGAGCTCGTATCTGGCCAGGTCGGCCGCTATAGCGCCGACCCGCGCCGCAGTTTGCGTTTCGATGGCGAAAACCCTTACCTCAACCCAAACGCCGCCCTGCATGTCGGCCTGGCCATGCATGAGCTCGCGGTGAATTCGGTAAGTTATGGCGCCCTGTCGCGGCCTGACGGCCATGTCGAGGTAAGCGCCAGGATCGCACCCGACAGCGGGGCCTCGCCCGGCCTTTTGCTGGTTTGGACGGAGAGGATCGGCGCCGGCCGGCGCAACGAAAAGCGCTTTGGCAGCGTCGCTCTGGAACGCGTCGTGCCGACGTCGCTGAACGGCTCCGCCAACCTCGAGATCGACGGGGGTCGTCTCGAATATCGCCTCACGATCCCGCGCGGCAATTTCGAGATGGAATGACCGCCACGCCTCGGGCCACGGACATTCGCCGGCAAGGCCCTTAACCGGCTGTTCACCATAAAGTCCGATTCTGTGTTCCCGGCGAAGGCGCGCCGGAACGCCCAGCCGCGCCCAGTCACACGATTTGGCACGCGATTCGGGAGGACTGAAATGATGGTTGCCGACATCAACAGGTTGGAGCAGGCCGCGCGCATCTCGATGAGCGGCTTCCAGGATGCCGAGGCGCCGCCTTCGCCTCGCTCCGCCCATCTGTCGCTTCGCCTCGGCGCCGTTGCGCTCCTGGCTGCCCTGAAGCAATTCCAGAAAAAGTGCGAAGCGGTTTTCCGCCCGCAATTGCGGAAAAACAAATGCCTGGAGCGGATCAGCGATTCGACGAAAAGCTGAACCGCTCCGATGCTGACGGCGGCGTGGCGGTTGACCTGACCCGCCGGGTATCCTCATCAAGAGCAAGCGTATGGTCGCCAAGGGCTCGCGGCATCGCGCAGACACTGGCGGCAGGAACTTTTGAGCCGCGAGAATCGTTCTTTGCGGCGAGAGGGTTCGCCGTGGAACACATCGCCGCATTGCTCCTCGTCATCGGCTGCTCGGACACCATGACCGAATGCCGCGAACTGTCGGTGCCGGTCAGCGTCTTCGAAACCTTTGAGGCTTGCACCGCCGAACGGCCCTTTGCGCTGGGCGACCTCCGGGGCCAGGCCCGGCACGTCGTCGGCGAGTGCCTTGTCGTCGATCCGGCGCTGGAGGACGATTACGACCAGATCGTCTGGAACGTCCGTCCCGACGGCTCGCTCGACGCCTCGCTCGAGGTCTCCGGTATGCTTGTCGCCTCGAACGGCGCGCGCCCCGAAAAAGACTCTCTTCAGCAACAATAAGATCTGGCAGGCAAAGCCCGTTTTTTCGTGCTAAATGGCGGACGGCACTGCCGAAAGTGAGGACAAAAGTGAGGAGCAATTTTATGCGGAAGATGATCATTGCCATGGTTGCCGTGGTCGCTGTCAGCGGCTGCACCACGACCGAGCAGGATGTGGTCGGCGGCGGCCTGATCGGCGCCGGTGTGGGCGGCTTGGTCGGCGGCGGCAAGGGCGCGCTGATCGGTGCGGCTGTCGGCGCCGGATCCGGCCTGCTGGTCCGCAACCTGCGCAATGGCTATTGCCAGTATCGTGATCATCGCGGTCGGATCTACACCGCCCGCTGCAACTAATCCCCCGACAGAGCAATTCCAGGAAAAGTGCGTAACGGTTTTTCCGTCCGGAATTGCGCAGTCTGGTGAGAATGTCGATCTGGAGGCCGGCCCGCCGGCCTCCATTTCTTGTGTTTGAACGGCCGGTCGCTCGCTAATGCATGTCGCCCAGAAGTGTGCAGCGGTTCTGGGGCAACGACATGCATCAAAACAAAGACTTAAAGCGCGTCGCCTGAATCCGTTTCAACGCGACGCGCTTTAGAGCAATTCCAGGAAAAGTGTGTAACGGTTAGGCTCGGTGCCTTCGCCGTAGCCTTCCGTCCGGAATTGCGTAAAAACAAATAGTTAGAGCAGCTCGGCGTTTCCGTGAAACGGTGAACCGCTCTAGGGTGTGTTGAGATTCAGGTCAGGCCGAGTCGAGAATGGTGGGTTCCGAGAACCGGAGCGGAGCGTACTTAAAGTACGTGAGCACCGGAAGCGCAGGGAGCCGCCATTCGCAGGCCGGCATCACCTGAATATCAACACACCCTAAACGACTTCGATCCGTTCACCCTGTCAGCGGAATCCTTATTTCCACCTTCAGGCCGTCGGCCTGGAAATCGCGCTTGATCGTGCCGCGCAATTCGCGTGTGACATTGAGATCGATCAGTTTGGTGCCGAAGCCGGTTTTTTCCGGTGCTTCCAGTCTTTCCTGCCCTGTCTCGCGCCAGGTGAGCACCAGCGTCCGCTCACGGCCGCGTCCCTCCACCATCCAGCCGACTTTCAGCGCCCAGTCTCCCTTGAGAGCATTGGCCGAACTGCCGGCCTCGCCATATTTCAGCGCATTGGTGGCAAGCTCGTGGAAGGTCAGGCCGAGCGCCTGCGTGGTCGTCTCGTCGAGCAGCACCTCCGGCCCCGACAATATGCCGTCAGGAAGCGCCTTGCCGAACACCTGCCCGAGTTCGGTGCGCAGGAGATCGCCAAGGTCCGCCTTCTGCCAGCGCGAGCGTGTCAGCATGTCCTGTGAAGCCGCCATCGCCTGCAGCCTCGCCGAGAAAGATGCCGAGAACTCCTTCACGTCGGTGGCCTGGGCGGCCGTCTGGCGCGCGATCGCCAGCACCCTTGTGATCGAATTCTTGATGCGGTGCTTCATCTCCTGCAGGATCAGGTCCTTTTCCAGCAGGCTCTTCTCCGTCGCTTCATGCAGCAGCGACTTCGCCTCATAGGCGCGCTCCTGATAACGGGCCACCAGGGCGATCGCCCCGGCAAGCAGCAGGCCGAACAGCCCGAGCATCACCGGAATGGCGCGCGAGGAAGGCAGCGAAAAAGCGCTGGTCGGCCGAAACAGAACAGTCCAGGGTCGGCCGGCCACGACGATATCCCGGCGCGCCACAAGCTTCGAGCCCAGGGAATCGGCAGGCGGCGCCTCCGAGCGGAACAGCAGATTGTCGGCACCCGGCTTGCCGTCATAGATCTCGACATTGACCGGCAGCAGCGGTGCCTTGCTGAGCGCTACCTGGAACAAATCGCGCGCGCGGAAGGCGGCATAGAGAAAGCCTGCGGTCGAGGAGCGGCTGGCATTGATGACGTCCGGGGCCGTTTCCACGTTCAGCCGCACGAAAACCAGGAATCCGGGGAAGGTCTGCGTCACCTCGGCGCCCAGGCCGAGCTGGGCAAGGCCACTGGCATGCTGCTGGTCGTCCGCCATGGCCTTCTCGATCGCCGTCCGCCGTACCGGCTCGCTGAACATGTCGAAGCCGATGATCGACTGGTTGGACGTATCGAGCGGCTCGAAAAGCACGATGGGCGTGCGCCACGGCTGCTCGGTCGTGGCCGGGTAGATCGGATGCGCCGAGCCGTGATCGTGCAGGATGTCGCGCTCGACCGCCGCCTCGTCGCCGGTCTTGGCCAGCCTCAGGAAGCCGATGCCGCGCAGACCGGCGAAATTGTCGTCGATATCGAGCGCGGTGAAGAAGGCGTTGAACTCGCCGCGCGTGATGTCGCCGTTGCGGGCATCGAACAGCGCCTGCGTCGAGCGCAACAGCGACAGATGCAGGTCGATGCGGCTCTCGATGCGGTTGAGCGCATCGTCGGCCGTTCCCTCGAACTTGATGCGCGCCGCTTCCTGGGTCGCGAAATAGGCGAACCCCGCCATCGTCAGGCTGATCAGCGAGACGGCGATGAATGCGACGATCGGAAAGAGCTTTTTCAACGCAGGAGGCGGCCCATCGATGGTTGACCACCTTTATGGGCAAGTCTCCGTGCCAACACAATGGCGAGGCCAATCCATCACGGCCACTGGCACATCACCTAATCGTAAATTAGCCAACTAACTTATTGCCTTACGCCGCGATCTTCAGCGCTCCCGGGCCCGGAATCGCGCCCGGCGGGCACTTGCCCAAAATGATCATGCCGAGCACCTCGTCCTGCGTCACGTCGCCGGTGCGGGCGGTGCCCACCACTTGGCCATTCTTCATCACGCAGACCCGGTCGGCCAGCTCGAACACGTCGTGGATGTCGTGGCTGATCAGGAAGATGCCGATGCCGTCGGCCTTGAGCTGCCGCACCAGCTCGCCGACCTGGGCCGTCTCCTGGGGACCGAGGGCCGCGGTCGGTTCGTCCATGATCAGGATGCGGGCGTTGAACAGGATCGCGCGGGCGATCGCCACCGACTGCCTTTGCCCGCCGGACAGCTTGATCACCGGCTCCTTGAAGCGCTGGAAGCGCGGATTGAGCCGGCCCATCACCTTGCGCGCCTCGGCCTCCATGGCGACGTCGTCAAGCGTGCCCCAGGCGGTCATCAGCTCGCGGCCGAGGAAAAGATTGGCGGCGGCGTCGACATTGTCGGCAAGCGCCAGCGTCTGGTAGATCGTCTCGATGCCGTATTTCTTGGCGTCGCGCGGATTGGCGATCGATGCTTCCTCGCCCGTGACGAAGATCTGCCCGGCATCGCGCTTGTAGGCGCCGGACAGGATCTTGATCAGCGTCGACTTGCCGGCGCCGTTGTGGCCAAGCAGCGCCACCACCTCGCCGGGGAAGAGATCGATGGATGCGTCGTCGACGGCGCGGATGCCGCCGAAGGCGATCGAGATGTTGCGCATGTCGACCAGCGGGACGTCCGCGGGAGCGGTTTTCTCAGCCATGATCCTTCTCCTCCCTGCCTGATCAGACGCGCTTGCGGTAAATGGTGTCGAGCCAGACGGCGATGACCAGCACCGCGCCGACAACGATGCTCTGCAGCGGCGAGTCGACGCCGAGCAGCACCATGCCGGACTGCAGCGACTGCATCAAAAGCGCGCCAAGCATGGCACCAAGCACGGTTCCCGAACCGCCGGCAAGCGAAGTGCCGCCGATCACCGCCGCGGCTATCACCAGGAGCTCGTCCAGCGTGCCGAGCGCGTTGGTCGATGAATTCTGCCGCGCCGACGAGATGGCGGCGGCGATCGTCGCCAGCACGCCCATGATCATGAACACCTTCATGGTGATCCAGCGCGTGTTGATGCCGGCAAGGTTCGCCGCCTCCGGATTGCCGCCGATGGCAAAGACATAGCGGCCGAAGCGGGTGCGCTTGGTGATGAAGGTCATGATCAGGCCGACCGCGACCGCCATCAGCACGGGAATGGCGATGCCATGGGCGATGAACAGGCCGCCTTCGGGAACGGTGATGTTGTTGGCGGTGGCGTATCGGTTCACGATGCCGACCGGCCAGGGATAGGAATTGGCCAGCCACACCGCGCCCATGATGACCGCACAGGTGACCGCGCCGAGCAGCGTCTCGGCCCAGATCGGACGCAACGGGAAACGGAAGCGCTTGCGCTGCACCCGGCCGTTGAACAGCGCAAACACCACCGCCACGCAGGCGACGATGCCGACGACCCAGCTCCATCTGGCGCCGATCGAGCCGGCCGGTCCGCCGCCCATGAGCTGGAAGGTAGCGTCGAGCGGCGCCACCGTCTGGCCGCTGGTGACCCACCAGGCAGCGCCGCGCCAGACCAGCAAGCCACCCAGCGTTACGATGAAAGCCGGCACTTCGAGATAGGCGATGACGAAGCCCTGGAAGGCGCCGATCAGCAACCCGAGCGCCAGGCCGATGGCCAGCGCCAGCACCCAGATCCACGGATTGCCGAGCTCGAGCCCGACCATGCGCACCAGGAAATGCACCTGGGCGAAACCCATCACCATGCCGATCAGCCCCTCGGCCGAGCCGACGGAGAGGTCGATGTTGCGCATGACGATGACCAGCACCATGCCGGAGGCCATGATCGCCACGGCCGAGGTCTGCACCGAGAGGTTCCACAGATTGCGCGGGGTAAGGAACGTGCGGCTGTCGAAATCGAGCGGATTGACGCCGAGCCGCAGGCTCGAGATGACGTGCAGGCCGATCCAGATGATCAAAAGCGCGCCGACCATGCCGAGCATGCGCGTGTCGAGTTCGGTCGCCTTGAGGAAGCGCCCGACGGCGCTGAGTTCGGAGGCACGCGCGCGATCCGCGGCCGGGTTGGCCGGCGTATCAGAGGTCGTATCGGTCATGATCTCCTCCCACCGGCTTGCCGTCTGGCGCGGATGCCGGACCACGATGCTAGAGCAATTCCAGGGAAAGTGTGTAGCCCGTCCGGAATTGCGTGAAAACAAGCGGCTGCAGCTGTTCGACGATCCTGCCGGACGATGAGCTGCTCCAACGACTTTCCCGGTTTATGCGCAGCGGGAAACCTTTTTGAGAAACGCCGCGGCCCTTGGGCCGCGGCGTCAGGATTTGGACAGGCGTCGGTCGGCTTAATTGCAGACCGCGACACTGCCGGCGGCAACGCCGGCGCAGACCTCGTCCTTCTTGATCCAGCCGGCATCGATGACGAGGTTGAGATTGTCCTTGGTGATCGCGACCGGGGTCAGGAACAGCGACTTGACGGTGTTGCCGCCAGGCGTCGTGAAGTCCTTGACGCCGGCGATATCGGTCATCTTCTTGCCGTCGGCGAGCTGCGAGGCGATCTCGGCGGCGTTCTTGCCGAGCTCGCGCGCATCCTTCCACACCGACACCGTCTGCGTGCCGAGCGCGATGCGGTTGAGCGCGGCATGGTCGCCGTCCTGGCCGGAGACCGGAACGGTGCCGGCCAGGCCTTGCGCCGTCAGCGCCGCGACGACGCCGCCGGCGGTGCCGTCATTGGCCGCTACGACCGCATCGACCTTGTTGTCGTTGGCGGTCAGGAACTGCTCCATGTTCTTCTGCGCGTTGGCAGGCAGCCAGCCATCGGTATAGGCCTCGCCGACATTCTTGACCTTGCCGCTGTCGATGGCCTCCTTCAGCACTTCCATCGAGCCCGAGAACAGGAAATCGGCATTCGGATCGGCGCCCGAGCCCTTGATGAAGACGTAGTTGCCTTCGGGCTTGGCCTTGAACACCTCGCGGGCCTGCATGCGGCCGACTTCCTTGTTGTCGAAGGTCAGGTAGAACACGTCCTTGTTCTCGATCAGGCGGTCGTAGCCGACGACCGGAATGCCTTCGTCCAGCGCCTTCTGAACTGCCGGCCCAATCGCCGAGGCGTCCTGCGCCAGGATGATCAGCGCGTTGGCGCCCTGCGAGATCAGGCTCTCGACGTCGGTCAGCTGCTTGCCCGGATTGGACTGCGCGTCGGCGGAGATGTACTTGTCCCCGGCGGCCTCGATGGCCTTCTTCATCGCCGCCTCGTCGGTCTTCCAGCGTTCTTCCTGGAAATTCGACCACGAAACGCCGATCACCTTGTCCTTTGCCTCTGCGACCGACGCCAGCGTCAGCGACATGGCGACACCCGCCAGGATGGCGGTTGCGAATCTCTTCATGATTTCCTCCCTGCGCCATTGCGGCGCGACCCAGACTGGCCCGAAGGCCGCACACAGAGGCTTTTTTTCGAGCCTCGAAAAAACACTGATGCAACGTCGAAGCGCTGTCAACTGCGATTCTGATGGTTTTTGAGGTGTCGCAAACTTTTTTTCGAGCTCCGCAATAAATAATGACAGCCCCGGCAGCTTCTGCCAGTATCCCTAGCACGTCGGCGACGGCCCATGGCATGATGAGAAGGCCGCGACGCCCGGGAGGAAGGAAAACGATGTCGGTCGGAATCCGCCACGACGACCTGCGCCGGCGCAACCGCGCCATGGTGCTCTCGGCCGTGCGCCGGGCCGACCAGCCGTCGCGCACGGAAATCGCCGCGACCACCGGGCTCAGCCACTCGACGATTTCGGCGATCTCTGCCGACCTGATCCAGGAAGGCATCCTGGCCGAGAGCAAGCCGAGCGAGACCACGTCGCTGAAGCGCGGCCGGCCACAAGTCGGCCTCGCCCTCAACCCCGAAGCGGCCGCGGTGGTGACGGTGGTACTGTCGCTGAATTTCCTCTCCGTCGCCGTCATCGACTATGCCGGTCAGGTCATCGCCGAAGAGCAGCGGCGCCTCGACACGCTGACCATGCCGCGCGACGAGCTGATCGGCGAATGCACGGCGATTGTCCGGCGCCGGCTGGAGGACCCGGATCTCGATGTCGGCAGCGTCGCCCGCATTGCCATGGGCATCCAGGGCATCACCGATTCCCACGCCCGCGCCATGCTGTGGTCGCCGATCACGCCGCTGACCGACATTCCCTTCGCCGACATCCTGGAGCATGAATTCGGCATTCCCGCCACCATGGAGAACGACTGCAACATGATGGCGGTGGCGCTGCAATGGCGCGACCCCGACCGCTACCGCGACAACTTCATCGCCATCCTGCTCTCGCACGGCATCGGCATGGGGCTGGTGCTGAAGGGCGAGCTGTTCACCGGCACGCACTCTTCCGGCGGCGAGTTCGGCCACATGATCCACCGTCCCGGCGGCGCGCTCTGCCGCTGCGGACGCCGCGGCTGCGTCGAGGCCTATGCCGGCAACTACGCCATCTGGCGCAGCGCCATGAAGATGAGCGAGGATGCCGAGCCGGTCGACGTCGGCGACGCCGACATGCGGGCTCTTGCCGCGAAGGCGCGCGAAAAAGACGGCCCGGAGCGCGAGGCCTATCGCCGGGCGGGCGAAGCGCTGGGCTTTGGGCTGGGCAGCCTGTTCGCGCTGATCGACCCGGCGCCGGTCGCCATGGTCGGCGTCAGCGCCGCGGCTTTCGACCTGATCGAGCCGGCGTTGCGGGAAGCCATCGCCCAGACCGCCGGCGGCCAGCACTCAAAATCGATCTCCTTCGACACTGAGCCGAACGAATTGCCGCTGATACGCGAAGGCTGCGCCATGCGCGCGCTGAGCTTCGTCGACCAGGAGATTTTCGCGCCGGGCGTGCAGGCGAGGACCGGCACCGGAAAGAACGTCGCCTGATCAGTCTTCCCTGATCGCGTAGCCCGCCCCGCGTATCGTGCGGATGACGTCCGGCATGCGGCCGTTGTTGACCGCCTTGCGCAGGCGTCCGACATGCACGTCCACCGTGCGCTCGTCGATATAGATCGTCTCGCCCCAGACATTGTCGAGCAGCTGGCTGCGCGAGAACACCCGGCCGGGATGCCGCATCATGAATTCGAGCAGCCGGAACTCGGTCGGGCCGAGCCTGATCTCGCTCTTCTTGCGGTAGACGCGGTGCGATTCGCGGTCGAGCACGATGTCGCCGACCTTGAGCACGCTGGACAGCACCTCCGGCTTGGCGCGGCGCAACAGCGCCTTGACCCTGGCCATGAATTCCGGCGTCGAGAACGGCTTGACCAGGTAGTCGTCGGCGCCCGTCGAGAGGCCGCGCACGCGATCGCTTTCCTCGCCGCGCGCGGTCAGCATGATGATCGGCAGCCGCTCGGTCTCGGGCCGCATCCTGAGGCGCCGGCAAAGCTCGATGCCGGAAACCGCCGGCACCATCCAATCGAGCACCAGAAGGTCGGGCACGTTCTCCTGCAGGCGGATCTCGGCCTCGTCGCCGCGGGTCACCACCTCGACCTGATAACCCTCGGATTCGAGGTTGTAGCGGAGCAGCACCCCCAGCGGCTCCTCGTCCTCCACCACCATGATGCGTGGGGCGATCATTTGGCAGGCACCTTCGCTGTCACGCCGCCGGCGCCGACATCGCCGTCTCGTCCTGCTTCGGACGATTGGCGGGCAATTGGGTGCCGGTCAGCACATAATAGGCGTTCTCGGCGATGTTGGTCACATGGTCGCCGATGCGCTCCAGATTCTTGGCGCAGAACAGGAGGTGCGTACAAGCCGTGATGTTGCGCGGATCCTCCATCATGTAAGTCAGGAGCTCGCGGAAGACGGAGGTGTATTTGACGTCGACGCGCTCGTCGTCGTTCCTGAGCTTGGCGAGCGCCGTGGCGTCGCCCGCCGTGTACTCCTCGATCACGCCCTGGACCTGGATCAGCACCAGCTGCGCCATCGCGTCGATCGAGTGCGATAGGTCGCGCGGCGCGGCGCTGACGCCGACGGAGCCGACGCGCTTGGCGATGTTCTTGGCGAGGTCGCCGATGCGCTCGAGGTCGCCGGCCATGCGGATGGCGCCGACCACGCTGCGCAGGTCGTCGGCCATCGGCTGGCGCTTGGCGATCAGCGTGATGGCGCGGTCGTCGAGCTCGCGCTGACGCGCGTCCATGATGGCGTCGTCGGAGACGACGCGCTGCGCCAAAGCATTGTCGGAATTGAGCAGAGCCTTGGTCGAGGCGCCGACCATCGAGCCGGCGAGATCGCCCATATCACGGATGAGCCGGCTGATCTGCCCGAGATCCTCGTCGAAGGAAGCGACCGTATGGGCCATGATTGATGTCCTCGTGTGAACTCAGCCGAAGCGGCCGGTGATGTAGTCCTGCGTGCGCTTCTCGCGGGGCGAGGTGAAGATCTTCTCGGTTCGGTCGAACTCGACCAGCTCGCCGAGATACATGAACGCCGTCTGCCGCGACACGCGCGCCGCCTGCTGCATGTTGTGGGTGACGATCACGATCGTGTAGTCGGCCTGCAATTCGTCGATCAGTTCCTCGATCTTGGCGGTCGACAGCGGATCGAGCGCCGAGGCCGGCTCGTCGAGCAGGATGACCTCCGGCTTCACCGCCACGGTGCGGGCGATGCAGAGCCGCTGCTGCTGGCCGCCCGAAAGGCTCTGGCCGCTGGCGTTGAGCTTGTCCTTGACCTCGTTCCACAGCGCCGCGCGCTTCAGCGCCTGCTCGACGCGGTTGTCCATCTCGGCCTTGCTGATCTTCTCATACAGCCTGACGCCGAAGGCGATGTTCTCGTAGATCGACATCGGGAACGGCGTCGGCTTCTGGAACACCATGCCGATCTTGGTCCTGAGCAGGTTGAGGTCCTGCGAGCGGTCGAGGATGTTCTTGCCGTCGAGCAGCACCTGGCCTTCGGCGCTCTGCTTCGGATAGAGCTCGTAGATGCGGTTCAGCACGCGCAGCAGCGTCGACTTCCCGCAGCCCGACGGCCCGATGAAGGCGGTGACGCTGCGTTCGGGCAGCGACAGGTTGATGTCCTTCAGCGCCTTCGACTGGCCATAGTAGAAGTTGAGGTTTTTGACCTCGATCTTGGCCTTCTCGACGGCAGTGTCGGCTACGTTCAGGTCGGTGGACAACATCGGTTTCATCTGTCCTCTCTGCGTCCGGTAAGGCTGCGGGCGAAGACGCTCAGCCCGAGAACCGTCAGGGTGATTATGAGTGCGCCCGTCCAGGCCAGCTGCTGCCATTCCTCATAGGGGCTGAGCGCAAACTGGAAGATGGTCACCGGCAGGCTGGCCATCGGCGCGTTGAGATTGCTCGACCAGAACTGGTTGTTGAGCGCGGTGAAGAGCAGCGGCGCCGTCTCGCCGGAAATGCGGGCGATCGCCAGCAATATGCCGGTGACGATGCCGGACAGTGCGGCGCGATAGGCGACCGAGCGGATCACCACCCAGCGCGGCGCGCCGATGGCGGTGCCGGCTTCGCGCAGCGCGTTGGGCACCAGGTTGAGCATGTCCTCGGTGGTGCGCACCACGACGGGGATCACCAGGATGGACAGCGCAACCGCGCCGGCGATCGCCGAGAAGTGGCCCATCGGGCGCACCATCAGCTCATAGACGAACAGGCCGACGATGATCGAGGGCGCCGACAGCAGGATGTCGTTGATGAAACGCACCACCGTGGTCAGACGCGAGAAGCGCCCGTATTCGGCCATGTAGGTTCCGGCGAGCACGCCGATCGGCGTGCCGACGATGATGCCGATGATGGTCATCACGATGCTGCCGTAGATGGCGTTGAGCAGACCGCCGGCGTCGCCGGGCGGCGGCGTCATTTCGGTAAAGACGGCCAGGGAAACGCCGGAGAGCCCTTTGTAGATCAGCGCGCCAAGGATAAGCGCCAGCCAGGCAAGGCCGATGCCCGCCGCGATGACGCACAGCGCCATCATCACGGCATTCTTGCGCTTGCGGCTTTGGTGGAGCGATGCGGCTGTCGACATCGGTCAGGCTCCGGTCCGGCTATCGATGCGCAACAGCATGTAGCGCGCGATGGCGAGGATGATGAGAGTGATGATGAACAGGATCAGGCCGAGCGCCACCAGCGAGGATGTGTAGAGCTCGCCGTCGGCTTCGGTGAATTCGTTGGCGATGGTCGCCGAGATCGTCGTGCCCGGTGCAAACAGGGAAGCGCTGATGCGATGCGCGTTGCCGATGACGAAGGTGACGGCCATCGTCTCGCCGAGCGCGCGGCCGAGGCCGAGCATGACGCCGCCCATGATGCCGACGCGGGTATAGGGGATGGTCACGCGCCGGGTCACTTCCCAGGTCGTGCAGCCGATGCCGTAGGCCGATTCCTTCAGCACCGCCGGCACGGTGTCGAACACGTCCTTGGTGATCGAGGTGATGAAGGGCAGCACCATGATGGCAAGGATCAGCGACGAGGTCAGCAGGCCGATGCCGTAGGGCGGACCGGCAAACAGGCTGGAGAGGCCCGGTATGCCGTGGAAAAGATTGATGATGAAGGGCTGCACCGTCGTCTGCAGGAAGGGCGCGAAGACGAACAGGCCCCAGATGCCGTAGATGATCGAGGGAATGCCGGCGAGCAGCTCGACCGCGATGCCGATCGGGCGGCGGAGCGGGCGCGGGCAGAGCTCGGTCAGGAAGACGGCGATGCCGATACCGATCGGCACGGCGATAAGAATGGCGATGGCAGAGGTGACGATGGTGCCGTAGATCGGCGCCAGGGCGCCGAAATTCTCGGTGACCGGATTCCAGGCCTCGGTGGTCAGGAAGGAGAAGCCGAACTTCGACAGCGCCTCCCACGAGCCGGCAATCAGCGAGATCGCGACGCCACCAAGCAGGACCAGCACGAGGATGGCGGAAGCGCGCGTCGCCGTCCGGAAGGCCATGTCGGTGAAGGCGAAGCGGCGCACCGTCGCTTCTCTGGTCCGCATGGCGGACGATGTCACGGCTTCGGAAACGGCAGTCATCTAGCCCCTCGCATTTCGAAAGCGACAGGAGGGCGCCGGAGGCGCCCTCCTTATTCCGCAGGAATTACATGCCGGAGTAGAGCGGCTTGCCGTTCGCGTCGACGATGTCCTTGCCCCACATCCCCTCGACGCTCTTCACGACCGCGTCGGGCATCGGAACATAGTCCAGCGCGCCGGCCATGTCGTCGCCCTTGGCGTAGGACCAGGCGAAGAACTTGAGCGCTTCGGTCGTGGCCGCCGCATCGTCGGGCTTCTTGTAGACGAGGATCCACGTCGCAGCCGTCATCGGCCAGGATTCGGCGCCCGGCTGATTGGCCAGGATGACGCCGTAGCCCGGCTGCGAGCTCCAGTCGGCGTTGGCCGCGGCAGCCGAGAACGCCGCCGCCGTCGGCTCGACCTTCTTGCCGTCCTTGTTCACCAGGTCGGTGTGGGTCAGCTTGTTCTGCTTGGCATAGGCATATTCGACATAGCCGATCGCGCCGCCGGTTTGGGAAACGTTGTTGGCAACGCCCTCATTGCCCTTGGCGCCAATGCCGACTGGCCATTCCACAGCCTTGTCGACGCCGACCTTCGACTTCCAATCAGCGCTGACGTCGCCGAGATAGTATGTGAAGTTGAACGTGGTGCCCGAACCATCGGAACGGTGAACCACCGCGATCGCCTGCGACGGCAACTTGACGTCGGGATTGAGCTTCTTGATCGCCGCGTCATCCCAGCTCGTGATCTTGCCGAGGAAAATGTCGGCCAGCGTCGGGCCGTCGAGAACCAGTTCGCCCGGCTTGACGCCTTCGAGATTGACGACCGGAACGATGCCGCCCATCACCATCGGGAACTGTGCGAGGCCGGTGCCGTCAAGTTCTTCGCCCTTGAGCGGCGCATCGGAAGCGCCGAAGGTCACGGTCTTGGCCTTGATCTGCTTGATGCCGCCGCCGGAGCCGATCGACTGATAGTTGAGACCGACGCCGGTCTCCTTTTTGTAGGCGTCAGCCCACTTGGCGTAGATCGGATAGGGGAAGGTGGCGCCGGCGCCCGAGATATCGGCCGCCATCGCGGCGGAGATGGAAAGCGTGGATGCCGCAGCCATTGCAATCGCAACGGCCGCCGAGCGGATGAAATGTCTCATGTGGCCTGCTCCTGTTCGGAATATGGTCTTTCGGCACCCGTCTATCGGCGCCCGGGGAGCGCAATAGCCTTCGATTATTACAGTCGCATGACAGTTTCGTGTCAGCCCGGTAACGTCTGAACAGGGATAGCTGGAGAGGCCTGCGGCCGCCTTTTGCGGGCCAGCCGGAGTTTGCCGCGGGAATCAGCAACTTGTCCGACTTTTGAATCAAAAATTATCCCGGCGGCCGGATCTCGGCCGCCGGGAAATAAAATCCGGACGAGAGCGCGTTGCCCGAAAGCCAGAGCGGATCATGGCCTAGCCATCGCCGAAAACAGGTCCGTTGGGGTAGAGTCGACGCTGTTCCTTGCCGGCGGTCGCTGCTCCCGCCCGTAACCGAAGGGCGGAATCGACAGCCGCTATTGTTCCGGCTTGACCATCGCTTTGGTATGGTGCGATCACACCATACGTCCGCGTAACGAACGAGCAGCGGATGCCGGCTAAGAGAAAACCGCCCTGGCAGCGCCGCACTTTTCCTGGAAGTGCTTTTAGCCGGCGCTGCGTCGGACCTCCGCATCCGGGCCGAGCCATCTTTCGAGCTTTTCAAGCAGCGCCTTCGGGCTGATCGGCTTCGGCAGGTAGTCGTCCATGCCGGCTTCCAGGCAGCGTTCGCGGTCCCCTTTCAGCGCGTGCGCCGTGACGCCGACGATCGGCACACGCGTCCCCATCTCGGCTTCGAGCTGGCGGATGGCCGCGGTCGCCTCCAGCCCGCTCATCTCCGGCATCGATACGTCCATCAGGATCATGCGCGGATTGAGCTTGCCGAAGGCGTCGAGCGCCTTGCGGCCATTGCCGACGATCTCGAAATGATAGCCGGTCTCGCCGAGGATTTGCGTGAACACCAGCTGGTTCACCTCATTGTCCTCGGCGACGAGGATATCGAGTCCACGCTCCACGCCGGCCGGGCGCGGACGGGCACGCGCCGGCGGCGGCTGCAGCAGGACGCGGTCCGATGCCGTCGCCTGCGCCGTCGGCGCCCGCGACGCGCCGGCCCCTGTCCCTATGCTGCCGGCCAAAGGCGGATGGATGGCCGCCGTGCTGTGGCGATGGCGCTGGATGGTCGCGACCAGCGTCTCCAAAAGGATGGAGGAGCGCGCCGGCTTGATCAGCTGCGCATCGATGCCGAGATCGCGATAGGCGGCGCTGGCGAGCGACTGGTCGACCGAGGTCAGCATGATGATCGGCGTGTGCGCGAGGCCGGCGGTGTTGCGCAGGATACGCGCCATTTCGGCGCCGGTCATGCCCGGCATCTGGTAGTCGAGCACGACGCAGTCGACAGGCACGCCGTAGGCGGCGGCCGCGATCAGCACCTTCAGTCCCTCGGCGCCGCTTTCCGCCGCGCAGGAATCGAAGGTCCACGAGGCCATCTGCTCGCTGAGGATCGAGCGGTTGACGGCATTGTCGTCGACGATCAGCACGCGCGCGCCGGTGACGTCGACCGGCATGATCCGCTGCCCGCCCTGTTCGGCCCGCGGCAGCGTGACGGTGAACCAGAAGGTCGAGCCCTTGCCCTCGGCGCTGTCGACGCCGATCTCGCCGCCCATCATCTCGACCAGCCGCGAGGTGATGGCAAGGCCGAGCCCGGTGCCTTCGTGCCGCCTTGTCGAGGAGGTGTCGACCTGGCTGAACTTCTCGAACACCAGCTTCAGCTTGTCCTCGGGAATGCCGATGCCCGTATCGGTGATCGAGATGGTGAGCCTGGTGCCCGCCGGGACCCGCTCGCCCGTCACATCGACCAGCACGTGACCTTCGTCGGTGAATTTCACCGCGTTGCCGAGCAGATTGGTGACGATCTGCCTGAGGCGGCCGACATCGCCGACGAACTGCCCGTCGAGCCCTGGCTGGACGCGGACGATGAGCTCGAGGTCCTTCTCCTTGGCGCGCGTCGAAACCAGCGTCGCCACATCCTCGATCGCCTCGGCGAGGTTGAAGGGCGCCGGGTCGAGCACCAGCTGGCCGGCGTCGATCTTGGAGAAGTCGAGGATGTCGTTGATGATGGTGAGCAGCGCGTTGCCCGATTTGACGATGATGTCGGTGAACGTCTTCTGCTTCGGGTCGAGGTCCGACTTGGCTAGCAGCTCGGCCATGCCGAGCACGCCGTTCATCGGCGTGCGGATTTCATGGCTCATATTGGCGAGGAACTCCGACTTGGCGCGGTCGGCGAGCACGGCGCGCTGGCGCGCCTCGCTGAGCTCGGCCTCGCGCTGTTTCAGCTCCGTTATGTCCGTGGTCGATCCGATCAGATAGAGCGAGCCGTCGGACGCGATCATCGCGCCCTTGCGCGCGAACTGGTGACGCACGCTGCCGTCGGGCATCGTCACCTTTTCCTCGATCTCCTGCGTCTCGCCGGTGCGCAGCACCGCGAGGTCGCCCGCGATGAAGGCTTCGCCGTCCGCGCCGAAGATCTCGACATCGGTCTTGCCGATCGCCTCTTCCTTGCTGAAGCCCGTGAGGTCGCACCAGCCCTTGTTGACGTAGAATTGCCTCAGATCCGAGCGCTTGGCGTAGATCGACACCGGCACATTGTCGATCAGGCTGCGGAACACCTCGTTCTCGCTCATGCTGTCCTTGAGCGCCCGCTCGCGCGCCTTGACGTCGGTGATGTCGGTGCTGGAGCCGACCAGATGCACCGATCCGTCGACAGCGACGAGGCGGCTCTTGCGTGTCATCAGCTGCCGCACCGTGCCGTCGCGATGAGTGACGGGTTCCTCGACCTCGCGCCCATTGCCGGTGGCCACGACCTCGGAGTCGTCATGGCTATAGCTCTCGGCGTCCTCGGAACCGAAAAGCTGGCGGTCCGTCTTGCCGATGACGTCTTCCTTGGCGATGCCCGTCAGCGCGCACCAGGCCTTGTTGACGAACTCGATGCTGAGATCCTCGGCCTTGATGAAGGCCGCCACCGGCAATTCGTCCATGACATGGCGGTAAAGGTCGATCTGGCGCATCGAGTCGCGCAGCGCCTTCTCGCGAGCCTTGAGGTCGGTAATGTCGACACGAACGCCGATGAACGTGCCGTCATCGGTGCGCATATCATAGACCTGGTACCAGCGCCCGTCGGGGTTGAGGCGCTCGTAGGAAGAATTGGGCAGCCGGTAACGCTTGAGCACGGCGTCGAGCCAGCGCTCGGTATCGACGCCGTAGAGGCTGTCAATCTCACTGTCGCCGCTCGACCGGAAATAGCCGACGGAATGGCCGAGCTCCAATGCCTCGCGGAAGCTGCGGCCTGGCTGCCAGGCCGGCTTCAGTGCCGGCAGCGTATCCTGCAGCTTGCGGTTGGCGAAGACGAACTTGTCGTCGCGGTCATAGATGATGACGCCGGCCGGCAGCGACTCCAGCACGGTGGCGAGATTCTTGCGCGCGTCCTCGGCCTCGGTCTCGCGATGCTTCATGTCGGTGATGTCGACATAGGAGATCAGCCTTTTGCCGCCGGCAAGCGGCGCCAGCGAGGCGATCAGCGTGCGGCCGTCATTGCGCGGCAACTGCCTGGAGCCGGCAACGCCTGCCCGGATTTCCGCCTCGCGCCCGGCAATGTGGCGCTGCCATTCCGCCTCGTCGTCGCCATAGGGGTCGGCGTCGCGGCTCGCCTCCATCAGTTCGCGAAAACCGCAGCCGACCGTGGCGCGACGCGGATCGATCTTCCAGAAGTCGTAGAAGGCGCGGTTGATGATCTCCGCCCTGAGATCGGCATCGAGGACGATGACGCCGATCGGCATCGAATCGACCACCAAGCGAAGGTTGGCGAGCGCTTCCGAAGTCCCTGCCGCCTGCTGTGCTCCGGCGAATGTTTCGCCGCCGCCCGCAACCATCCTTTGGGAATCGCGCGCGTAGTCCGTCCCGAAAGTCCCGTCCGTGTCCGCCATTCCTACCCCCAGGCCGAACCCTCGCCGGTTCGTCGGCGGAATGTGCCCGACAAGCATTAACGATCCGCTAACCTTAACGATTCGCAACCGAACGCGGCCGATGCCGTTAATGCATGTCGCCCAAAAGTGCGTAGCGGTTTTGGCGACATGCATCAAAACAAAAGACTTGAAGCGCATCGTATGAATCCGTTTCGGAGCCACGCGCATCAAATCAGACGCTGGTCCGATGCCTGCTGCGGTAATCCGTCCGTTGGCGGACCCGGCGCTACCGGGCTATAAAGTCCGTGGGGGTAGATTGCTGATGCTTGGTCGAATGCTGACTTTTATTCTGTGCCCGGCGCTGCTTGCGGCAAGCGGCTGCGCGCGCAGCGACGACGGCACGGTGATCATTCCACGGCAGCTCGATGTCAGGCGTGTCTGGGACAAGCCGCCGCAGCAGGCGCAAGCAAGCCCGCCGCCTGTCGCCGTCGGCGTCTTTCCAGCGCCGCCCGAGGCGGCAAGATCGGCGCCGCGCAGATATCGGAAGCCGCCCGCAAAGCCGCCGGCGGATGCGCAGCCGCCGGATGCGTCTGCCGGCCCGGAGAAGGCGCTGGCCTGCCGCAATATCAGCGAACCCGGCAAGCGCTTTCGCGTCGTGTGCGACTAAAACGGATTCAGGCGACGCTTTAGTTCCTGGCAATTGCGGTCGAAGCTGCCGGCCGGGATCAGTCCGCCGGGAAAAAGGCGGAGCCGACCACCCGCACCGGCCGCGATCCGACCGACCTGGTCGGCGTCTGGCCCTCCGCCGCGCCTGCATCGGCTGCGGCCGCATGGGCCTCGGCATCAGCGTCCGCGGGCGATGGAATATCCGAAACCGTGCCGAGATCGGGCTTTGCCGTCGGCAACGGGATGATGGCGTTTTGCATGTTGCCCGGCGTCACGGTGCGCGCCCTGAGCTCGGCGACGCGTTGATAGTAGCGCTTGAGATCGCAGCCCTTGAAGCTTGCGTCGTCGCGATACCGGAAAGCGGTCGGAAGCTCGGTGTACGGCCTGCGCGTCTCGACCGCGACCATCTGATCGGTCTCCAGGTTCGGATCGCTCAGCGTATAGAGGTCGACGCCTGGATCGTCGCAAATATAGCGGCACTGATCGGCCGTGTCCTTGAGGTCGTTTTCTCGTGCGAATTGCGAATTCGGCGCCGGGAAGAAATAGCCGTCCGAAAGGCGCACGCAGAACAGCATCGCATTGCCGCCGAACGTCGTGCCGGAGGATTGCGGCTTGGGCTCCGACGCCGACCCCTGCTGCCGCTTCGGTGCGGATTGGCAGCCCAGCGCGACATATCTCGCCTGCAGGTCGCCGCGGCCTGGATTGCCGATGCCAGCGATCCGGCGCTGCACCTCGGCCCTGCTCCTAGCAAGGTCGGCGCAGGCGTTGAAGAAGCCGCCCGTCGCGCTGCTGGCGGTGCAGCGGCGCTGCCTTTCGACGCCCTGGATCGCGGCGAGCTGGCGCCGCAGCTGGGCAAGCTCAGGGCTGGCCGCGCCACGTCCGGCAAGCATCTGGTTTCTTAGCGCGCCGCAAGGGTCAGCATAGGAGACCTTTGCGAATACCAGCAACGCGGCAACAACCAGGAGAGGGACCGTGAGAAACCGCAAGCACGTCATTTGACCATCGCCTTGCTCAAACCACGTCGAAGCTCTAAACGAATACAAGCTTCAACTAAATGAGATTATTGTCATATTCGTAAGGTAAACCGTCTCGCACATCCTTACATTTTGATCGTTATGCTCAATCTTGTAAAATGAATATTACACTTTCATTTCAAGATTGAGACAGGCAGCCGAAAAAACCATCCGCACCGGCCGACGCCTGGCAATCGACGTCCGGCGCCCCTGATCACGCACTGCCGATGAAACCTTTGGCCGGCAGCTGACGTTATCTCTGCAGCACGAGGGAAACCGAAGATGTCCATTCACTTCACCGACCTGACCAGGAACCTGATCCATTCGCTTGGACTGGATCACGAGCGGGCGCCGAAGCATCTGACACCGGAGCAAAATCTGCTGCTGGAATGTTATCTGGCCGGTCAGATCCCGGAATCGGCCTGGAACGACTATGTCTTCGAGATGCCGGAGTTGGGAAAGCACGCCACCGCAAGGCGGGGCGCACGCTGAATCTTGCCGCATATGCACGGATTGTTGATTTGCCTGGGGTAACTCTTCCCCTAGCATTCGATTCTAGTCTTGTGAGCGGTAGCTTTTTGTCCGCCCACGACTTGCAGGGAAGTCTCATGAAGAAGATTTACGAAAGACCGACGCTTGAAAAGCGGGGACGGCTGTCGGCGATGGCAGGCACTTCGTCGTCCGGTCCTGTGTCCTAGAGCGTTTCACCGTTTCACGGAAACGGCGAACCGCTCTATCTCCTTGTTTTGACGCAATTCCGGGCGGAAAACCGTTTCACACTTTTCCTGGAATTGCTCTAAATCCTTACACAACGTTCCGCTCCGCCACGAAGCTTGTGCGTCGAGATAAGCTTCGGCGCTTGCTATTGCCTCGGCGAATTGAACTGAAGCGTAAAGACCGTTCCCGGAATTCCCTTGGCGAGTGCCGGCGAAAAGCTGAGCGGCAGGCAGTTTCGCAGGGCGGCGGTCGCCGCGTCGACATAGGCCTGACGCGCCTTGTCATCGCCGCTGACCTTGATGGCTGTCGGCTTCGGCGGGCCGATCAGCGTGCCGTCGCGCTTGAAGCTGAAGCTCAAAGTGACCGAGGCAGTTCCGGAATCGGCAGGCGGAGTCCAGCAGGCCTGCAGGGCGGTGCCGACCTCATTCATGGTGTTGAGCGACGCGGCATTCGCCGGAAGGGGCAGCGCCAGCAGCGCGCCGACAATCGCCGGATATCTTGCCGTGCCTCTCATCGCTGGTCCTCCTCGCTTTCGCCCGTCCGCCTGACGGCATGGTACGATCAACGAGGAGGATGACAATAGGATTTCAACCCGGGTTGTCGTGATGCCGGCACGGCCGTCGCCGTAAAAGCAAAAGGCCGGCATTGAGCCGACCTTTCCCTAGCCTCTGCATCGCGCCAGTACATCCGTGGTCGCAGCGAGGACCTGTATACTAGACAGGGCTTTGGTTAACGAATCCCTAATCCCATATGGTCTAAGCCGCGGCCTGCGCCTTCACGTGAGCGATGTAGCCGCGCACGTCGCCGGCCGGCTCCGCATAGGCCTTGCCGAGCTTCTTCTCGATCGCGGCCATGTAGTCCTTCGCCCATTTGGGCAGCGTGTAGTCGATGACGGCCAGGAACTCGAGCGTCGCCGCCAGGCGGATATCGGCGATCGACGGGTTGGCCCCGCCGATGAAGGGCTTGCCGTCCCTGAAGAAGGAGTGAAACACCTCCAGCGGCTCGGCGATTGCTGCGGCAGCCGCCTTCTGTGCCTCCGATTTCTTGTCGGGATGGGCGTCGCTGTGGCCGACCTCGCCGGCATATTGCGGAAAGCCGAGCGCCGGATAGGTGGCTCTAGCCACATAGGGATAGAGCGTGCCGACCAGGTAGAACATGGCGCTGTCGACCATTGCCCGCTTGGCCGGCGCCTTCGGATAGAACTTGTCGAGTCCGTGCTTGTTGGCGAGATACTGCATGATGGCGCAGCTTTCCCAAAGCACGCCCCTGGGAAGACCTTTGTCCTCGATCATCGGCGTCAGATGCGCCGGGTTGCGCGCCAAAAACTCGGGCGTGCGCGTCAGGCCCCAGGCGTCGGTCTCGGAATGGTCGAGCCCGGCCGCGCGCGTGAACACCCTGACCGTCATGTTGTTGACGCTCGGCCTCAGCATGCTGAGTTTCACGCCAGGTTTCTTGGCCGGCTTCGCCTTGGCTTTTGCCGTCGCTTTAGGCGCGGCCCTCGCCGTCGCTTTGGGCATGGCCTTTGCCGCGGCTTTCGCCGCCGGCCTCGCTGCTGGTTTGGCCGTTACCTTCTTGGTTCCTTTTGTGGCTGCCTTTGCCATCTTGGTCCTCCCTCTGACCTGTTCAGTATGGATTCTTCGCCGCCCGGTCCTCGGACAATGTTTCGCGCGATCGCTCGACCAGCGCCTGGATGGCGTCGGCAAGGTGCACCTCGGCGATGTTGTAGTCGCCGCGCGCGACGCGGATCTTGTGCGCCGCCATCAGCACGTCGGCATGGGTGAAACCGGCCGGCGGCTCGAAGCGGTAGGAGGCGAGCTCGATCAAAAGGCCGAGCGGATCCTCGAAATAGATCGAATCCATGAAGCCGCGATCCTTGACGCCGCTGTGCTTGATGGCGCGCTCGTCGAGCCGGGCGACCGCCTGCAGGAAGGTCACCCGCGACACCGAGAACGCGATGTGATGGACGCAGCCAATATCGGTCGGCGTGCGCCGCTTGACCGCCTCGCGGCTCTCATCGGTGAAGACCGTGATCAGCCGGCCGTCGCCGGGGTCGAAATAGAGGTGGCTTTCGCTCGCCTTGTCGAGATTGGGCTGCTCGAAGATGAAGGGCATGCCAAGCACGCCTTCCCAGAAATCGATCGAGGTCTGGCGATCGGCGCCAACCAGCGTGATGTGATGGACGCCTTGCGATTGTAGTTTTTGCATCTGGCTCCTCCCGGACACGCCGCGCCGTGCCGCCGGAGGCGTTTCAGATGCCCAGTCGCATTTTGATCAGCGCTCGGCACGTGATCGCCGCCCCGGCTTCGCTCCCCTGCGCTCCGCATTCCGCATCCTGCAGGAATGCGGCCGGAGCTTCGATGCACGGATGCTAATTCAATCCGAGGCGTTGCGCCAGAAGCGCTAATGCATGTCGCCAAGAAGTGTGCAGCGGTTCCGGGGCAACGACATGCATCAAAACAAAGACTTTAAAGCGCGTCGCCTGAATCCGTTTCAACGCGACGCGCTTTGGTGCTTCGAGGGCTCCGCGCAGGGGTCTTTTCAGGTCAAGATCCAGGCTACCGGCCTGCTGGTATCTCCCAGCATGTCCCGGGCTCCGGCGGACAGATCCGGCGAAATGACGTCCAGAGGCACATCCAGAATGCGTGCGATGACCTTGAGGGTCTTGGTGGAGGCTGTCTTTCCGCTGCGCTCTATCTGCGACAGCATGCTGGGCGTTATCCCCGCCTGGGCCGCGAGTTGCCTTCCGCTCAGGCCGCGCAGAATCCTGATGGCGCGAACCGGATTCTCGCCATCGGCGATCTTGTCCAGGACGCGCCTTGGCAAAGTGCCGTTGTGGGCCAGGTCGCCGAGGTCGGTCAAGCTCGCCAGCGCCGTTCGCTTCAGCATGCGGAACTGGGATTCCGGCAAAACGACCATGCGCTCCCGGGAGCCTGGATGCCTGATGAATTGCACGTTGAGTTTCATGCCTGTCGACCACCAGCTTGGTCGGCGCCGCGGTTCAGGGTGCGAATTCGGAATGCTTGAAAGCCAAAAGCACCAAGATCAGAAGCAGTATCGACAACAGTGCCGATACGGCCAGAACCGCTAATATCTGAAAGCTGACCGGCAGCCGCCGAAACCGTTTCCACGTCCACGGTTCCTTTTCCCAATGCTCAAATCGCGGCAACCGACCTTCCCTCGATCAGACTCGTTGCGGCAGCGGGCCGGATGAGTCATTTCGAAAGCGCACCAACAGGTTGCCGATGTTGATGGCTTCCGATCTAGTTCCGTTGGTTGGGGAAAGACATCTGGCGAAAGTCACCGGCGATGATGACGAAAGTCATATTCGTTTGCGGCCGGTTCGGGCTTACGTCAAAGTGGAAGGGCCGTGTCCCGTGGCTGGCTGTGGTAGCGAATGATCGATCTCGGCACAGAATTATTGCCGGCCGCGCAAGCCGATGTCATAGGGCTTGCCGTTTTGCGGGCCGACAGGACGGTTCAGCAGAAGGTAGGACACCTGGTCGATTGGCTTCCGGCCGTCGGAGCGGACTGCTGTCTGTGCCCGCTGCTGGTGGGGATGGAGGCCGAAATGGCCGCGCTGTCCGAGGGACGCCGCGATCTCATCGCCTTGTCGGGCGTGCGGGCGGAACTGCCCGGGCTCGATCGTCCGGTGACGGCGGTTGTCCTGTGGAACAGCGATCAATCGCGCTACGTCGTGATCGCGATGCCCGACTTCACGGCGCGCCAGGCCGAGATCATGTTCGAAAGCGAGCGGCGCGCCCGCCGCCTGATGGAGCAGCAGCTCGAGGCGGCCAGCTCCGAAGTGCGCTTCGCCTCGCTTGCCCGGACGCGGCTTCGCCTGGCGCGCGACCTCCACGACACGCTCGTGCATTCGATCATCGCGCTGCTGACGCAGATCCGGTTGACGCGGCATTTTCTGGCGACCGACCCTGCCCGCGTTTCGGACGGGCTCGCGATTGCCGAGGAAGCGGCGATCAACGGCCTGGCACGGGCACGCGACGCCATCGCCCGGCTGAGGATGCCCGACGAGCTGGAGCTGGGTTCGGATGTCGAGGGGATGCTTTCGGACTTCGCGCGGCAGACCGGCGCCGAACTCTCCGTGCGCATCGACGATGAAGCCCGCATCGCGTTGCAGGACCACGCCACGACGCTTCAGCGCATCGTCGGCGAGGCCCTGCGCAACATCGAGGCGCACGCGAAGGCGCGGCAGGTCCGGTTTGATGCGACAGTGGAGGGAACTGAAGCCGGTGAGAGGCTCCTCGTCGATATCCGGGACGACGGACGCGGCTTTGACCGGGCGACTTCCAGGCCGGGGCATTTCGGGCTGATCGGCATGGCCGAATTTGCCGAGCTCGCGGCAGGAGAATGCACGGTGGAGAGCTCGCCCGGTGCGGGCACGCTGGTTCGGGTATCGCTTCCCTTGACCGCGCAGGCGATGGAGACCGGGCATGGAGCCGTAGGGACCTCGAAAAGATGACCGATCCGCACCGTCAACCCGAAAGGATACGCGTGCTGATCGCCGAGGATCAGACCTTGATCCGGGAAGGTCTTGCCACGCTTCTTGGCCAGCAGAATGATGACTTCGAAATCGTCGGCGGTGCCGCCGACGGCGAGCAGGCGATCGAGTTTGCGCGCCGCTATCGGCCGGACGTCATTTTGATGGATCTGCAAATGCCGCGTGTTGACGGTGTCACGGCAACCCAGCGGATCCTGCGCGAGTTTCCAGCGACCTCGATCGTCGTCCTGACCACTTTCGAAACCAACGACCTGATTTTCGAAGCCGTCAGCGCGGGCGCCAGGGCATATCTTTTGAAGGACGCCAGGATCGATGAGATCGCAACGACGATCCGCACGGTGGCGAAAGGCCAATCCGCGCTCTCACCGGGCGTTGCCGCGCGAATTCTCGAAGAGTTCAAGCGGTTGCGTCCGCGGCACGCGCCGATGAGCGCGTCGGTTCGCGACGATCTGACCGCGCGTGAAAATGAAATTCTCAAGCTGATCATCGAAGGCAAGAGCAACGGCGAAATCGGCGCGCAACTGCATTTGGCCGAGGGTACGATCAAGAATTACGTGAGCACGATCCTGGAGAAGTGCGGCGCCAGGAATCGGACCGAGCTGGCCATAAAAACGATAACTTGAACAAACTTTCCAGAATGGGCGCGTGTTGCGCGTCTTCGCAGCTCGTCCCGCGTCGGCGCGATGCGAATCGACATCCAAACCAAAAATGAGCCCGCGGCTTCGGGGTGGGGGAAGCCGCGGGCAGAGCTCTTTCAGCATCCCCGTGTCCTTTAACCCATTCGCCCGTTTCCGCAGTCAGGCAAATGCGCTCTCACGCCTGAAATGCTTGACCAGCAGATAGTAGAAGACCGCGCGATGTTTGTTGCGATTGGCCCGGCCGTACTGGTCGATGACCTTGGCGAGTCCCGCGTCCAGACCGGCGTCGGCCGTCAGTCCCAGCCTATGGATGAGAAAGTTCTTCTTGACCCGTTCCATCTCCTCCTTGTCCGAGGCCGAAACGGTGGACGCATCCTTGTCGTAGATCGCCGGACCGCAGCCCTTCGTGACCTTCGTCAGAAGATCCATATCCGCCGTAAGGCCGCACTTCACTCTCAGGTCCGCCGCATATTTGCTGATCAGTTCGTCTTGCTTGCTCACGCTCTTGCCTTTCTCGCTCCCGGCTCGACGGCGACGTTGCTGTCGAGCCGCGCGGCACGGTTGCCGCGAAGTTTCGTCTCGATCTGTCTCGCTGCCCTCAGGCGTCAGCTAGCGCGCGTCGCAAGCACGCCATCTGGGCTGGCCTGATCGACGGCCGCCGGAAGGTGCTGCGCCAGCACGCTGGCCACCTGATCGAGCGGAATCCCGAACTGGGTCGCCAGTTGCTGAAGATGCGGATCGCCAAGCGCCGCCTTGATCTCGTCGGGTGCGATCGGGAGGTTTGCGGAGTTGGTGCTCAGCCAGGATTCGACGCGGTCGCCGAGACCTGACTTCTGCAGCATGGCGAGCACGCCCTGGTATCCGCCGACGCTGGCCAGCGCATCGGCCAGGAGGTTCGAGCCGCCGCTCTGCTGCCCGCCCTGCAATGCGCTTTGCAGACTGTCCAGAAATCCCATCGAGAAAACCTCCCGTCGAAAATCACGCTCGCCGTTGCGCAACGTTTCAGCCAGTGCCGGTCTAGGAGGTTTCGTGAGGTTGCGACATCTGACGAAGGTCAGGACCGAAGATGACGAAAGTCATGTTCGCTGCCGGCCGGATCGCACCTACTTAACGAGGCATCGTTCTTGGCACGCCTTTCCAGCCGCTGCGGAGCAGGCAGCCAGCCTGATCGGTCTGGAATGGAGATGCGGCTGGCATGAGTCCCGTCATTGCGGTACGTGACGATGGATATGGCTCGACGCGAATGCCACACTCGATCTGTGACAGCCCTGCGATCAGCACCAAGTCAATTGTCTGTCATGTGAATTAGGATTTGATATAACGGTCGTGACAGTGTCAGTAGTGCAAGACTAACCGGGGAATGACCATGAAAGGCGCCGAGCAAGCTGGAAAAGCCACGGGCGGAGCCGCTTCCGCCAACGGATCGGAAGCGACAATCCATCCCGAGGCGACCATCGATCAGGTCCGCAACCTCCTGTTCGGGGGCGCGCAGCGATCGATCGAGAGCAACCTTGCCGGTCTGCGGGAGGAGATGCAGGCCTCGCTCAAGGAGCTGCAAGCGGACTTCGCCAAGGAGGTCGCAGCGCTGCAAACCCGGCTGCAGGAGCTTGAGCAGGACACCGAGCAGAAACGGCTGGCATCGCACAGGGATATCGGCGCCGCGATTTCGGAGCTTGGCGCAACCATAACCAGGCTGGGATCCGCCACGGGAAGATGACGTCCGCCGGCGGCCAGAACCGCGAGATCGAGCAGCTCAAGACCTTGCTCTTTCAACCGGAGGCGGCGCGTCTCGAGGCGCTGGGAGCGGATGTCGCTCTCCTCCAGCAATATATAGGCGCACCGGATCGGCTCGAAGCGGCAACCGCCGACATACTGGTCGCCGCGCTCGAACGCGCGGAAGTCAGCCGGCCGCGCGAACTGGCGAACGTCATCGCGCCATCGGTGGTCTCCGCGATCCGGAGCGAGATCAAGAATTCACGCGACCTCATGGTCGATGCGCTCTACCCGATCACCGGCCGGCTGGTCAGCGCGGCCGTGGCAAACGCCTTCAAGGAACTTGTCGCGCGGCTGGAGCAGCGCCTCAACGCCCTGACATCGACGGAGCTGTGGATCGGGCGCATCAAGTCGCTGGCGACCGGCCGCCCGATCAGCGAGTTCGTTCTGGCGAACGCCAGCCCGCCGCGCGTCAACCGGCTGCTGATGATCGAGCGCGGCAACGGACGCCTCGTCGCGGACTGGAAGCGCGAAGAGATTTCCGACGAGCGGGCCGACCTGCTGAGCGCCATGGTCGCGGCGATCCTGGAATTTTCCGTTCAGGCGCTCGCGGGCGAGGGCAACCTTGAGAAGCTCGATTTCGGCGGACGGGAGATCGTGCTTCGCGCCTCGCCCCGGTTCATCCTGGCGGCGGAGTGCATCGGTCCCCTGCGCCCGGCCGACGACGCCAGGATCAATTCGCTTTTCTTCGACACGATCGACAGCATGGATGGCGACTGCGACGCTGCCATGCTGGCGTCGCTGGCCTCCTCCATCGAAGCCGATCCTGCCTCAGACAGGAAGCCGCGCCGAGGCGGAAAGGTCGTCCTGCTCGTGCTCGCGGCTCTCGCCGCCGCCGGGCTGGCATGGCTGGCGAGCGTCTACCTGACCCGCACGATGCTGGAGCGGCGGACGAATGATGCGCTGCAGGAACTTGTCGGCCAAGAACCGCTGCTCAAATCTTTCCCGCTGCGGCTGGACTTCGACCATGGCAATCGCAGCGTGTCGGTCTCCGGCATAGAGCCAAGTCAGGTGCAGGTGGCGCCGCTGGTCGACGCCTTGACCAAGGCCGCCGCCCCATACCGGGTCGTCGAACGGATCGGCGTCGTGCCGGGAATGGAACAGTCGGCCGCATTGCGCGCCGATATCGACGCCGTGCGGCAATCCCTGGCTGGCGTCCAGGCGAGCATCGATGAGAACCGGAAGGCAGTCGCTGAGTTGCAGCAATCCCTTGCCGGCTTGCAGAAGTCCGCCGGCGAAACGGGCAAGGCGATCACCGGGCAGCAACAGTCTCTCGCCGACCTGCAGGCTCGCATCGATGAGACGCGCGGGCCGAGCGCGCAAGAGCTGCAATCCCTTGCCGGGCTGCAAGCGCGCGTCGACGATATCCGCGCAGCGATCGCCGAGGAAGCCAAGTCCAGGAACCAGCAATACGACGCCCTGCAATCGATAGCCGACAGCCCCGCCGAGCGGCTCGGCCGCTTCATGGCCTCGACGGCAGTCTTCTTTGGCGATGCGGACGCTTTTGCCGACGACAAAGAAGCAGACCGACAGATCCGCGATCTGGCCGCGCTTCTTGCGGGCAACGATCTGAGAATCCGTGTCGTCGGCCACGCCGACGATACAGGAACGGATTCCTTCAATCGGGTTGTTGGTCGCAAAAGGGCCGACCAGGTGGTGCGGAAGCTGGTTTCGCTCGGCATCGAGCCTTCGCGACTGTTTGTGGTTTCGCGATCGTCCTCGTTGCCCATCTCCGACGTGCCGAGCGAAGGAAACCGCCGGGTCACCTTCGAAACCGTCTTTCGAGCCGAGCGCCTCCAGTGATGTTTAGCGCGAAGGTCATGCTGCTTGGCGACATGGGGGTGGGCAAGACGTCGATCATGTACCGCCTCGTGCACGACCGCTTCGACGGTGAATACAAATCCACGCTCGGCGTCGAGGTTCTAAGCTACGACGTTCCCGCCGATCCGGTTCGCGGGGACGAAGCGACGCGCCTCGTGCTCTGGGACACGGACGGCGATTTCGGCATGCGTATTTTCGACACCGTCTACGTTACCGGCGCCTCGGCTGCGATTGTCGTGTCGGACGTGACGCGCCCGCAAACCGTGACGCGCATGGTCGAACTGGCCCGCAATTTCGAGACGAGGTTTCCGGGCAGGCCATATCGGGCCCTCGTCAACAAGATCGATCTCGCCGAAGCCCCCGGAAGCGCCGAACAGATCGGTCAGATCGCGCGGTCGAGCGTCAAATTCGTGAGCGCCAAGAGCGGCACGGGAATTGTCGACGCGTTCGCTGAGCTCGCCGAAACGATCCGCCGCCGGCAGCTTTAGCCTCGATCGGCTCCAGTCATGGGACCGCGTTTTTCAGATGGCGCCTTCCCCAACGGAACCCCTGCCCGTCCGACCGTTTACGGCTCATGGCACTGGCCGACGACATCCAAATGGCGGAACGGCACGTTCTGCAAGCCGAGCGGCACATCAAGCGCCAGCGCGCGCGCATCGCCGCGCTAAAACGCTGTCGGTTGCCGCGAGGGAAGGCGGCCAACTTTCTGCAATTGCTCGAAGACGCCCAATCGATGCACCTCCAACACCTATCCCGGTTGTTGGAGCAAGCGTCCCGTGAAAGGACCGAAGCCGGCACATAAGCTTGGACGCTTAGGTTTAGCGCCGGCAGCCTACGGATCCTGTAAAGGGATGGTACGCCCAAGGGGAATCGAACCCCTGTTACCGCCGTGAGAGGGCGGTGTCCTGACCGCTAGACGATGGGCGCGCTCAAGAACCGGCTACATAGGATGAAGGCCGCGAAAAAGCAACTGGGGTTTCGGACTGTCCGCAGACTTTGCGGAATGCCTTTGGTTAACCCTGGCGTTTCGGCTCAATCAGGTCCCAGAGATTGCCGTAGAGATCGGCAAACACCGCCACCGTTCCGTAGGGCTCAAAGCGCGGCGCTTCGCGGAACTCGACGCCGCGGCCAAGCATCGCCTGGTGGTCGCGCGCAAAGTCGTCCGTTTCGAGGAACAGAAACACCCGGCCGCCGGTCTGGTCGCCGATACGGCTCGCCTGCGTCTCGCCGGAAGCCTCCGCAAGCAACAGCCGCGCGCCCTGCCCGTTTGCCGGCGTGACCGTCACCCAGCGCTTGCCGCCGCCGAGGTCGACATCGTCGGTCAGCACAAAGCCCAGCCGCTCGACATACCAGGCAATCGCCTCGTCATAATTCCCGACGACCAGCGCCACCGTCGCGATGCTGCGGTTTTCGGCGAAGCCGGTCATTTGTTGCGGACTCATTTGTTGCGGATCGCGAACTGGCCGATCATGCGGCGCTCGGCAATATCGTAGACGAAGATGGAACGGCTGCCGTCGACAAGCTCGGCATCGATCGACAGTCGGTTGCCGGACAGCGCCTGGCTGACCACCTTGGCGCCGACCGGCAGCACGATGTCGCCGCTGAGCGGCGCCCCGGCCGGAGCCCGGACATCGTCGGCGGGTGCCGATCCGGCAACCGGCGCATTGCGGGCTTTGTAGACAAGCGCTCCGATCACCACCATAAGGGCGAGGAACAGTAGGCCGAGATTGACGATCATGAAGCGGATGAGCTTCCGGCGCACTTTCTCGGCCGCGGGGTCGAGCGGCTTTTCCTCATCTTCTTCGGCGATCGGCCTGGCCATGGCTAAACAATCCGCAACGGGTTTCGATGAGCGCTCATAACGAAGACACCCCGATTTTGATAGGGGATGAGTCGACGGCAGGCGAAGCGGTCGTTCTGGAAGCCGGAACGGAAGCCGCCGGCCAGCGCCTCGACCAGTGGCTGGCCGCCAGGCTCGGCCCCGATATTTCACGCAGCCGCGTGCAGGCCCTGATCAAGCAGGGCGCGGTCTCGATCGCCGGCAAGCCGGTCGAGGAGGCCAAGCGCAAGATGGCGGCCGGCGAGCGCGTGTCGGTCGTCATGCCGGAACCGGAGCCTGCCGAGCCGCAGGGCGAGGCCATTCCTCTCGACATCCTTTACGAGGACGACGAGCTGATCGTCATCAACAAGCCGGCGGGGCTGGTCGTCCATCCCGGCGCCGGCAATTGGACCGGCACGCTAGTCAACGCGCTGATCCACCATTGCGGCGACAGCCTCTCCGGCATCGGCGGCGTCAGGCGGCCGGGCATCGTGCACCGGTTGGACAAGGAAACCAGCGGCGTCATGGTGGTGGCCAAGACCGACCGCGCCCACAAGGCGTTGTCGGAGGCCTTCGCCGACCATGGCCGCACCGGCGATCTCGAGCGCGCCTATCTGGCGCTGGTCTGGGGCATTCCGCAGCGGCCGAGCGGCACCGTCGACGCCGCGCTCGGCCGCGCCGCTGACCGCGTCCGCCGCGCCGTGGTTCCCGAAGGCCGCGACGACGCCCGCCACGCTGTCACCCATTTCAACGTGGTCGAACGCTTCGGCGAAGGGCAGAAGGCTTTCGCCACCGCAAGTCTGGTCGAATGCCGGCTGGAGACCGGCCGCACGCACCAGATCAGGGTTCACATGGCGCATATCGGCCATCCAGTGATCGGCGATCCGGACTACGGCCAGGCCTTCCGCACCAAGGCCAACCGGCTGCCAGAGCCGCTGAAAAGCGAGGTCGCTGGATTTTCCCGGCAGGCGCTCCACGCCTGGCTCCTTGAATTCCGCCACCCGACTACCCATCTAACGATGAGGTTCGAGGCGCCGATGCCGAGGGACATGGAGGAAGTCGTCGGCGGTTTCCGCAAACTCTGAGCCGCCTTCAAGACGCTTCAAACCAGCCATCAAAAAACCTGACTGGCGTTGTTCACTTTAGCGTGACACACTGTTTCGTGTTGAACAAATGCCTGTCCTTTCTGGTTTTGTTCCTATATACAGCAGTTGCCGCGGATGAGCCGATTGGCATTCGCGTCACATGCCCGCCGCGTTACGGGGGCATCACTCCAAGAGAGAGGGGGCGCTATCATGGCCCAGTCACTACCCAGTATCGTGTCCGGTGAAGGCGGTCTCGCCCGTTATCTGGAAGAAATCCGTCGCTTTCCGATGTTGCAGCCGCAGGAAGAGTACATGCTCGCCAAGCGTTATGCCGAGCATCAGGACACTTCCGCCGCGCACAAGCTCGTCACCAGCCACTTGCGGCTCGTCGCCAAGATCGCCATGGGCTATCGCGGCTACGGCCTGCCGATCGGCGAGGTGATCTCGGAAGGCAATGTCGGCCTCATGCAGGCCGTGAAGAAATTCGAACCGGAGCGTGGTTTCCGGCTCGCCACCTACGCTATGTGGTGGATCAAGGCCTCGATCCAGGAATACATCCTGCGCTCGTGGAGCCTGGTCAAAATGGGCACCACCGCCAACCAGAAGCGCCTGTTCTTCAACCTGCGCAAGGTGAAGGGCAGAATCCAGGCGCTCGACGACGGCGATTTGAAGCCCGACCAGATCGCCGAGATCGCCACGCGCCTCAACGTGTCCGAGGCGGAGGTGGTGTCGATGAACCGCCGCCTGTCGGGCGACGCTTCGCTGAACGCCCCGATCAGGGCGAGCGAGGGCGAGTCCGGCGAATGGCAGGACTGGCTGGTCGACGACCACGAAAGCCAGGAAGAGATGCTGATCGAGCAGGACGAGCTGGAAAGCCGGCGCGCCATGCTGGCGGGCGCCCTGTCGGTGCTCAACGATCGCGAGCGGCGCATCTTCGAGGCGCGTCGCCTGGCCGAAGAGCCGCTGACACTGGAAGAGCTGTCGGCCGAGTTCGACATCAGCCGCGAGCGCGTGCGCCAGATCGAGGTGCGCGCCTTCGAGAAGGTGCAGGACGCAGTCAAGGCCGCGGCCAAGCGCCAGGCCCAGGCGCTGCGCACCATCGAAGCGCAGCCGGCGGCTTAACAAGCTCCAAATGGAATAGAAAAAAGGCGGTGCTTCGGCGCCGCCTTTTTTTCGCTTGGCTGGTAGGGCGGGTTGAGATTCAGGTCAGGCCGAGCCGAAAATGGTGGCTTCCGAGAACCGGAGCGGAGCGTACTTCAAGTACGTGAGCACCGGAAGCGCAGGAAGCCGCCATTTGCAGGCCGGCATCACCTGAATATCAGCTCGCCCTAAGCCGAAGGCTGCTTGGTCTTGCGCAGATACGGCAGCACCGTCTCAAACGCGCCGAAGCGCTTGATGGCGTCCTCGTTGGAGACGGCGGCGGTGATGATGACGTCCTCGCCCTGCTTCCAGTTCGCCGGCGTGGCCACCTGGTGCTTGGCCGTCAGCTGGATGGAATCGATGACGCGCAGGATCTCGTCGAAGTTACGGCCCGTGGTCATCGGATAGGTCAGCACCAGCTTGATCTTCTTGTCGGGGCCGATGACGTAGACCGAGCGCACGGTGGCATTGTCGGCCGGCGTGCGGCCCTCCGAGCTCTCGCCGGCGCCCGCCGGCAGCATCTCGTAAAGCTTGGCGACCTTGAGGTCCTTGTCGCCGATCAGCGGGTAATTCACCGTTTGGCCGGTGGCGGTCTTGATGTCGGCCTGCCACTTGTCGTGGCTCGACACCGGGTCGACGGAAATGCCGATGATCTTGACGTTGCGCTTCTTGAAGTCGCCTTCCAGCCCGGCCATCGTGCCGAGCTCGGTCGTGCAGACAGGCGTGAAGTTCTTTGGATGGCTGAAAAGCACCGCCCAGCCGTCACCGATCCACTGGTGGAAATTAATCGTCCCTTGCGTGGTCTCGGCTATGAAGTCCGGCGCGATATCGTTGATACGAAGGCTCATGACGTGCTCCCCTGTGACATGTCGCCGGCATGGGCCAACCCCAGCGGCGGCTCAGCCTTCTATACCGCCGGACGGCCCGGTTCAAAAGGCTTGTGTCTGCAAGCGTGATCGAAGCGGCGGAAAAATTTCGTCTTTTCCTGGAAAAGACAGCAGGAATTTCCGCGATGGACGCTGCGGTCCGGACGAGGCGCGCTTTAAGCTTTCTTCACCGCCAGCGTCGTCGCCAGGTCTTCCATGCGCTGGGCAAGTGCCGCGAGCGCCGTGGTCAACACGCTGTCGCTCTTGTCGGCCTTGGTCAGCGCCTCGTCGCGCGTCTTGCGCAACGTCAGCACTTCGCTCTCCATGCCCTTGACGCGCTTGTTGATCTCCGACAGCTCGTCCATCACCATGATGCCGGCCATGACGGTCAGCCGCTGGTCGCCGATCTCGCCGAAGGAATCCTTCAGATGCGCGACATAGCGGTCGAAGCGCTCGGCAAGGTCGATCAGGTGCTCTTCCTGGCCCTCGTCGCAAGCCATCCGGTACTGCTTGCCGTCGATAGAAACCGTCACCTGTGCCATTGGCTTACCTGTCCAGTACCGCGCGGATGGTTTCCATGGCGGTCACCAGCCGGCGCGACACTTCCTTGTTGGCATCTTCCAGCCGTTCGGCGCGGGCCTCGGAATTGTCGAGCTCCTGCGCCAGCCGCGAACGATCGGCGTTCATGCGCTGCACCTCGGCCTCGGCTTCGGAATAGTCGCGCTCATGCTCGAGCCGCGCCGCCACGGCGTTTTCCAGCCCTTCCATGGCCTTGCCGAGCCTGGCGATGACTTCTTTGAGGGTCGTTTCCCCGGTCATGGCCTTCGTCCTATGCCCTGCCCGTCACCGAATCGCTCGCGTTCAGAACGCGTTATGTCAGAAAGATTAGGCGCCGGGTGAAGCGCGCGTCAATAAAGCTCTCGCGACTGTCCCCTGCTAACGCTAATGTAGCGCCGCCGGCGTCTTCACAAGACCGGCAAAAAAGCACCGATTTGTTGACTCAAGGGCCGCGCCTGCTATGTGTCGCGCACCCTTTCCACGGGCTCTCCCAAGGCTCCAACCCCTATCTCCGGAGGAAGCATGACCTCGCGTGAACAACATGATCGGATGGCCAATGCGATCCGTTTCCTTTCCATGGACGCCGTCGAGAAGGCGAATTCGGGTCACCCCGGCCTGCCCATGGGCTGCGCCGACATCGCCACCGTGCTGTTCACCCGCTTCCTGAAATTCGACGCCAAGGCCCCGCACTGGGCCGACCGCGACCGTTTCATCCTGTCGGCCGGCCACGGCTCGATGCTGCTCTACTCGCTCTTGTACCTCACCGGCTATGAGGACATGACGATCGACCAGATCAAGAATTTCCGGCAGCTCGGATCGAAGACCGCCGGCCATCCCGAATACGGCCATGCCGCCGGCATCGAGACCACCACCGGCCCGCTCGGGCAGGGCCTCGCCAATTCGGTTGGCTTCGCGCTCGGCGAGCGCATTATGAACGCCGCCTTCGGCAACGACCTCGTCAACCACTACACCTATGTGCTGGCCGGCGACGGCTGCCTGATGGAAGGCGTTTCCCAGGAAGCCATCGCGCTTGCCGGTCACCTCAAGCTCAACAAGCTGATCGTCTTCTGGGACAACAACAACATCTCGATCGACGGCCCGGTCTCGCTCGCCGACAACACCGACCAGGTCGCCCGCTTCCAGGCCAGCGGCTGGAACGCCAGCCACATCGACGGCACCGATCCGGAAGCGATCGCCTATGCCATCGAGGCTGCCCGCCATTCCGACAAGCCGACGATGATCGCCTGCAAGACGACGATCGGCTTCGGCGCCCCGACCAAGGCCGGCACCAACAAGGCGCACGGCTCGCCACTCGGCGCCGAGGAAATCGCCGGGGCCCGCAAATTCTTCAACTGGGAGTCGCCGCCCTTCGAGGTGCCGGCCGACATCCTCGACGCCTGGCGCGCCGCCGGCAAGGTCGGCGCCAAGGCGCGCGCCGACTGGGAGGGCCGCCTCGCCAGGGCCGACGGCAAGCTGCAGGGCGAATTCGAGCGCCGCCTCGCCGGCAAGCTGCCGTCCAACTTCGATGCCGTCATCGCCGACTACAAGAAGAAGCTCTCGGCCGACAAGCCGAAGGTCGCCACCCGCAAGTCGTCGGAAATGGCGCTGGAAGTGATCAACGGCGCGGTTCCCGAAACCATCGGCGGCTCGGCCGACCTTACCGGCTCCAACAACACCAAGACCAGCCAGACCAAGAACATCACGCCGGACGACTACGGCCAGCGCTATGTCCATTACGGCATCCGCGAGCATGGCATGGCGGCGGCGATCAACGGCTTGACGCTGCATGGTGGCCTGATCGCCTATGGCGGCACCTTCCTGTGCTTCTCCGACTACGCCCGCCCGTCGATGCGCCTTGCCTCGCTGATGGGCATCCGTTCGATCTTCGTCATGACGCACGACTCGATCGGCCTCGGCGAGGACGGCCCGACCCACCAGCCGGTCGAGCATCTGGCCGCGCTCCGCGCCATTCCGAACCACAATGTGTTCCGTCCGGCCGACGCGGTCGAAACGGCGGAATGCTGGCAGTTGGCGCTGGAATCCGCAAAGACGCCGTCGACCCTGGCGCTGACCCGCCAGAACCTGCCGACCGTGCGCACCGAATTCAGCGAGAAGAACCTCAGCGCCTTCGGCGCCTATGAGCTCGCCGCGGCAAATGGCGAGGCGGCGGTGACGATCTTCGCCACCGGCTCCGAGGTCGAGATCGCGCTTGGTGCCCGCGAGTTGCTCGAGAAGCATGGCCATCCGACCCGCGTCGTCTCGGTGCCCTGCCTCGAGCTGTTCGACCAGCAGAGCGAGGACTATCGCAAGAAGACGATCGGCAACGCCAGGATCAAGGTTGCGATCGAGGCCGGCATCCGCCAGGGCTGGGACCATCTCATCGGCACCGACGGCATCTTCGTCGGCATGCACGGCTTCGGCGCTTCCGGCTCGATCGAGCAGCTCTATCCGCATTTCGGCATCACCGCGGAAGCTGCCGCGAAGGCCGTGGAAGCGCGCCTGCATGGCAGGTGAGCCATTTCATGTCGCTCAAAAGCGCACGACGGTTTTGAGCGACATATAGAAGCAGGACGGCCCGGTCGGACGAAACCTTTCAAGGGGTTGTGCCGGGCTGGACCAACCTAATCGATTTAAATTTGGATTTCGGCGGCTGGATTCTTTGGCCGCCCGCCGCTATGAAGCTGCGGGACCCATCCGCTTTTCCAGCCCTTCAGGGAGAGAAAAATGACCGTCAGAGTTGCCATCAACGGATTTGGCCGCATCGGCCGCAACATCCTGCGCGCGATCCACGAATCCGGCCGCAAGGACATCGACGTCGTCGCCGTCAACGATCTCGGCCCGGTCGAGACCAACGCGCATCTGCTCCGCTACGACAGCGTGCATGGCCGCTTCCCGCATGAGGTGACGGTCGACGGCGACCAGATTTCGGTCGGCAAGGAGAAGTTCAAGGTCACCGCCATCAAGGATCCGACCCAGCTGCCCTGGAAGGAACTCGGCATCGACATCGCGCTCGAATGCACCGGCATCTTCACCGCCCGCGACAAGGCCGCCGCGCATCTGACCGCCGGCGCCAAGCGCGTCATCGTCTCGGCCCCGGCCGAAGGCGCCGACCTCACCGTCGTTTACGGCATCAACCACGACAAGCTGACCAAGGACCACGTCGTCATCTCCAACGCGTCCTGCACCACCAACTGCCTGGCGCCGCTGGCCGCCGTGCTGCACGAGACCGTCGGCATCGAGAAGGGCATGATGACGACGATCCACTCCTACACCGGCGACCAGCCGACGCTGGACACCATGCACAAGGACCTCTACCGCGCCCGCGCGGCGGCGCTCTCGCAGATCCCGACCTCGACGGGTGCTGCCAAGGCGATCGGCCTGGTGCTGCCCGACCTCAAGGGCAAGCTCGACGGCATCTCGATCCGCGTGCCGACCCCGAACGTCTCGGTCGTCGACTTCAAGTTCATCGCCAAGCGCTCGACCACCGCGCAGGAGATCAACGAAGCGCTGATCGCCGCCTCCAAGGGCAAGCTGAAGGGCATCCTCTCGGTCACCCATCACCCGAATGTCTCGATCGACTTCAACCACGATCCGCATTCCTCGATCGCGGCGCTCGACCAGACCAAGGTTATGGACGGCAACTTCGTTTCGGTGCTGTCCTGGTACGACAACGAGTGGGGCTTCTCGAACCGCATGGGCGACACCGCCGTCGCCTTCGGCAAGACCATCGCTTGATCTCAGGGCATGGTTTACGGATGAAGACGCCCGGCCTTGGCCGGGCGTTTTTCGTTTGGCACTTGGTGGTATCCTTCAGTCAGTGGATCGTAGACGGTGGAGAATGGCCGAAATGCCTTTTCCGGTCGTCATCCTCGGGCTTGACCCGAGGATCCATTCCGTGACGGTCGCTGAAGGGTGCAACGGAGCAGAATTCTTAACCGCTGCAACGCCTTAGCGTCACGGAATGGATCCTAGGGTCTGCGCGCGTCGCTTCGCTCCTTGCTCCGCCCTAGGATGACGACAAGAAAGGCATTCCCTCTTCGTCCTCTTGGGCCCAAGGATCGGCAGCCCGGGCCAAAAAACCACGTTGCCGCCTTGCACTGGTCATGTCTTCGCCCCACTCTGCCGTAAAGCGGGAGGGACGGGGATGTGAGGGGCGATTCCGGATGGAGCATGCGATCTATCTTGTAACGCTGGTCGGCACCGCGCTTGTCGTGGCCGCCGCGTTTTCGAGCTTGATCGCCTTCCGCTTCGGTGCCCCCCTGCTGCTCCTCTTCCTCTGCATCGGGCTCGCCACCGGCGTCGACGGCCTCGGCATCGAATTCGACAATGCACGCCTGGCTTACTTTGCCGGCTCACTGGCTTTAGCCATCATCCTGTTCGATTCCGGCTTCGGCACGCCGCTCAACGCCTTGCGCCAGGCGGCCGGGCCGGCGCTGTCGCTGGCGACCGTCGGCGTCATCCTCACCACCGGCATTTTCGGCGTCGCCGCCTTTTATCTGCTCAACCTCAGCTGGCTGGAATCCTCGCTGCTCGGCGCCGCCGTCGCTTCGACCGACGCCGCCGCCGTGTTCTTCCTGCTGCGCGCCGGCGAGATCCATTTGCGCGAGCGCGTACGTTCGACGCTCGAGGTCGAATCCGGCACCAACGACCCGATCGCCATTTTCCTCACCATCACTTTGGTCGAGATCATTGCGGCCAACGCAAATCCGCAAGCGGATGTTCTTGCCACCAACCTTGCGCTCGGCTTCGTCATCAATATGGGGCTTGGCGCCGTCATCGGCGTGCTCGGCGGCTTTGCCATCGTGCGCCTCGTCGAGCGGCTGAACCTCGACCACGGCCTGCTGCCGATCTTCGTGCTGACGCTCTCGCTGATGGTGTTCGCGGCAGCCGGCGCCGTCGGCGGCTCCGGCTTCCTCGCCGTCTATCTCGCCGGCCTCGTCGCCGGCAATTCCGACATCCGCGCCGTCACCATCCTCAAGCGCTTCCAGGACGGCATGTCGTGGCTGGCGCAGATCATCATGTTCCTGATCCTCGGCCTGTTCGCCACGCCCTCGCAGTTCCCCGCGATCATGGTGCCTGCTGTTCTGCTCGGCCTGTTCCTGATCTTCGTGGCGCGGCCTTTAGCCGTCTGGCTTTGCCTCACCCCATTCCGGCTGCCGCGCCCGGAAGTCGCCTTCGTCTCCTGGGTCGGCCTGCGCGGCGCCGTCTCGATCCTGCTTGCCATCACGCCTCTGCTCGGCGGGCTGGCGAACGGCCGCCTCATCTTCAATGTCGCCTTCATCATCGTGCTTGTGTCGCTGGTGGTGCAGGGCTGGACCGTCGGACCGCTGGCGCGCCGCCTTGGCCTGATCGTGCCGGCGCGGCTCGGACCGCTCGACAAGGTCGAGCTCGAGCTGCCGGGCTCGGCGCATCACGAGCTGCTCGCCTATCGCGTGGCGCCAGGCAGCCCGGTGGCGCGCGGCGAGCGCATTCCGCGCTGGGCGAGGCCTTCGCTGGTGCTGCGCGACGGCCGCTCCATGCGCTTCCAGGACATGGGCCGGCTGACCGCCGGCGATCAGGTCTATATCTTCGTGCCGGACCGCTATCCGCGCCTGCTCGACAAGCTGTTCGCCAGTCGCGCCGTGGTCGACCCTGAGGATGCCGACTTCTTCGGCGCCTTCGCCGTCGATCCGGCCCGCCCGGCGGGAGAGCTGGAAGCCGCCTACGCGCCAGGCCTCACCGAGGCCGAGCAGAAGCTCACCGTCGCAGCGCTAGTCACCGAGCGGCTCGGCGGCCATGCCGAATATGCCGACCGTGTGATGATCGGCCCGATCGAGCTGATCGTGCGCGATGTCGATGAGAAGGGTCGCATCACCGGGCTTGGCCTGTCCTTCGAGCCGACCGCGCCGGTGGCGCGGGTGCCGGTCTTCCTGAGCGCCGGCGAGATTGCCGACCGCCTCGCTGCCTTCATCCGCAACTGGCGCAAACCGGCGGAAGCGCCTGTCGTGGAGGCCCCAGCCGAAGACGCTCCCGCGCCCGATCCTGTGGCGCAAAAAGCGGCAAGCGAAAGCTGACGTCACACAACGACATCATTTTTGCGCGCGTGCTTCAATGCAGCCCTTGCATCGTCCCCGGTGCCGGGTAAGGTCGCCGCGTTTTTCGCGGAAAGGAACGACCATGGCCGGCTTCAAGACACTCGACGATATCGGCGCCGTCAGCGGCAAGCGCGTCCTGGTGCGCGTCGACCTCAACGTGCCCGTTGCCGATGGCAAGGTGACCGACGCCACGCGCATCGAGCGCATCGCGCCGACCATTTCCGAGCTCTCCGGCAAGGGCGCCAAGGTGATCCTGCTCGCGCATTTCGGCCGCCCCAAGGACGGCCCGTCGGCCGAATTCTCGCTGGAGCCGATCGCCCGCGCGACGGCGCAGGTGCTCGGCAAGCCAGTCGGCTTCGCCGCCGATTGCATCGGCGACAAGGCCGCCGAAGCCGTCGCCGCCATGAAGAATGGCGATATCCTGCTTCTGGAAAACACCCGTTTCCACAAGTCCGAGGAAAAGAACGATCAGGCCTTCACCGAAAAGCTCGCCGCCAATGGCGACATCTATGTCAACGACGCTTTTTCCGCTGCGCACCGGGCGCACGCGTCGACCGAAGGCCTGGCGCACCAGCTGCCGGCCTATGCCGGCCGCACCATGCAGGCCGAGCTCGATGCGCTGGAAAAGGGTCTCGGCAATCCGGTGCGGCCCGTGGTCGCCATCGTCGGCGGCGCCAAGGTCTCGACCAAGATCGATCTTTTGATGAACCTGGTGAAGAAGGTCGATGCGCTGGTTATCGGCGGCGGCATGGCCAACACCTTCCTGGCGGCGCGCGGCACCGATGTCGGCAAATCGCTCTGCGAGCATGACCTCGCCGGCACCGCCAAGCAGATCATGATCGAGGCGGCGGAAGCCGGCTGCGCCATCATCCTGCCTGCCGACGGCGTCGTGGCGAAGGAATTCAAGGCCGGTGCTGCCAGCGAAACTGTCGCCATCGAGGACGTGCCGGCCGACGGCATGATTCTCGATGTCGGCGCAAAGACGGTGAAAAGCGTCACCGACTGGATCGACCGCGCCGCGACCCTGGTGTGGAACGGCCCGCTCGGCGCTTTCGAGATCGAGCCTTTTGATCACGCGACGGTGGCGGCGGCTAAGCATGCTGCGGCCCGCACGAAGGAAGGCAAGCTGGTGTCGGTTGCGGGTGGCGGCGACACGGTGGCAGCCCTCAACCATGCCGGCGTCGCCGACGACTTCACCTATGTCTCGACCGCCGGCGGCGCCTTCCTGGAATGGATGGAAGGCAAGCCGCTGCCCGGCGTCGAGGTGCTGAAGCGCTGAGTTCACTCAAGACTCGGCGAGCACGTCTAGGGATCGAATACTTTCAATCGATTCGAGCTTTCCGGCGTCATTCCTTTGGCGGTAGTGTTCTGCTGGGAGCAATTCCAGGAAAAGTGCGCAGCGGTTTTCCGCCCGGAATTGCGAGAGGGGAGATACTAAGCAATTCAGCGGTGCCCGCTGAATTGCCTTGCCGCGGAACGAAACCGTCAAGGAGAGCACCATGAGCGAACGTCTCGAAGACATAGCCGCCGCGATCGTGGCCGATGGCAAGGGCCTTTTGGCCGCCGATGAGAGCTCCGGCACCATCAAGAAGCGCTTCGACGTCATCGGCGTCGAATCGACCGCCGACAGCCGGCGCGACTATCGCGAGATGATGTTCCGCGCCAAGGAGGCGATGACCAAGTACATTTCCGGCGTCATCCTCTATGACGAGACCATCCGCCAGAAGGCAGCCGACGGCACGCCGCTGGTCGACATCATCAAGGCTTCCGGCGCCATTCCGGGCATCAAGGTCGATATGGGTGCCAAGCCTCTCGCCGGCTTTCCCGGCGACACCATCACCGAAGGCTTGGACGGCCTGCGCGAGCGGCTTGCGGACTACTACAAGCTCGGCGCTCGCTTCGCCAAATGGCGCGCGGTGATCGATATCGACGTCGCCAAGGAGGTGCCTTCGGCGACCTCGATCGGCTCCAACGCGCATGCGCTTGCCCGCTATGCGGCGCTCTGCCAGGAGGCTGGCATCGTGCCGATCGTCGAGCCGGAAGTGCTGATGGACGGCGCCCACTCGATCGACACCTGCTACGAGGTGAGCAAGGCGACCTTGCTGAAGCTCTATGGCGAGCTCTATGCGGCGCGCGTCGTGCTGGAGGGCACTATCCTCAAGCCGAACATGGTCATCTCCGGCAAGAAATCGGGCAAGAAGGACGATCCCGAAGAGGTCGCCGAGAAGACGATAAAGCTGTTCCGCGAAACCGTGCCGGTGGCGGTGCCAGGCATCGCCTTCCTCTCCGGCGGCCAGGATGACGAGGAGGCGACGGCCAACCTCAATGCCATCAACGTCATCGGCCCGCATCCGTGGAAGCTCTCCTTCTCCTACGGCCGCGCCCTGCAGGCGGCAGCGCAGAAGGCCTGGAGCGGCAAGGCCTCGAACGTCGCCGCCGGCCAGGCGGCTTTCATCCACCGCGCCCACATGAACCATCTGGCGGCGCTCGGCAAATGGCGCCCGGCCCTGGAAAAAGCCGCCTGACATCTCGCTTTTCTCAATGCACCGAAACCCGGGCCATTGGCCCGGGTTTTGTCTTTTCCTGGCCGCGTTCCTACCTGATGCGTCGAAACAGCGGCGGCCATGTCGGGTCGCGCCCGTGTCGAACGTCCTTGGCAGGAGAGGACAGGAGATGGTCATGAATCGCAACGCCGTGGTTTCGCGGGAGGACTGGTTCGAGGCGCATAGAAAGCACCTCGAGCGCGAGAAGGAGCTGACGCGGCTTCGCGATTGCGTTGCCGCCGAGCGGCGGAGACTGCCCTGGCTCAAGCTGCGCAAGGACTATGTCTTCGAAAGCGAGCAGGGACCGAAGCGCCTCGCCGAGCTGTTCGCCGGCAAGAGCCAGCTGATCGTCTACCACTTCATGATGACGCCGGGATCGGACCACCGCTGCGAGGGCTGCTCGTTCCTGGCCGACCATATCGACGGCGCCGACCAGCATCTCAAGCACCATGATGTGTCGCTGGTTGTCGTCTCGCGAGCGCCGCTGGCCGAGCTCCTGCCCTACAAGCAGCGCATGGGCTGGAAATTCGACTGGGTGTCGTCCTACGCGTCGGACTTCAACTTCGACATGCAGGTCTCCTTCACCGAAAGACAGATCGCGGCCGGCGACACCACCTACAATTTCGAGAAACGCCCGCTGCGATCGAAGGACCTGCCCGGCACAAGCGTCTTCTATCGCGACGAAACCGGCGACATCTTCCTTACCTTCATGTCGCGCGCCCGCGGCGGCGACGCGCTGATCGGCGCCTACCACTATCTCGACATGACGCCGAAGGGTCGCAACGAGACCGGCCCCTATCATGGCCTGATGGACTGGGTGCGCCTGCACGACGAATACCAGGACAGGACCAAGGATCGGCCGGACTGCTGCGCGTGACCCGTCTCTTTCACCTCGGCCAAAACATGCGCTAATGGCTTTCGTCCAGAGCAATTCCAGGAAAAGTGCATAGCGGTTTTCCGTCCGGAATTGCGCAAGAACAAGCAACGGATTTGCCATGCAGCGCCTGCTCGCCCTCCTCACCTGGCTCGCTTTCCCGGTCTATGTCTGGCAGGGCCTTGGCGTGCGCCGCCGCACCAGCCGCATGCTGCCGGCGCAAGGTCCGGTCTTGCATGAGATACCCGGCACGGCCCCGACAATCGCATTGCTGGTCCTGGGCGACTCGTCCGCCGCATCGGTTGGCATCGAACAATCGGAGCATGGGCTCGCCGCGCAGCTAGCCGGGCTGATTGCCGAGCGTACTGGCCACGCCGTGCGCTGGCGCGCCGCCGGCTTCAACTCGGCGACATCCGGCCAGATCCGCGATTACGTCCTGCCCAACCTGTCGGTCGATCCGTGGACGCATATCGTGCTCGCCATCGGCACCAACGACACCAAGAATTTTCATTCCGTGCCGCGCTTCAAGAAGGAGTTCGGCGGCCTGCTCTATGCGCTGCGCGCCAAATGGCCGGAAGCGCGCGTGGTCTGGTCGCCGGTGCTGGAATTCACCCGCGCGCCGGCGATGCCGCCATTGCTCGGCAAGATCCTCGAAATCCGCGCTATCGCGATGAACCGGATGGGCATGCGCCTCTGCAACGAGCGCGGCGCGGTTCCGGCCGCGCGCCTGCCGATCACCGATCCGCAGGCTGGTTTTGCCTCCGATGGCTTTCATGCCTCGGAAGCGGGCTATCGCGCCTGGGCCGAGCACCTGGTGGATTTTGTGCTGGGAGACGAGGTCCTCATCCCGGTTTGAGGTATTCAGGCCCAATGGCCGAGAACAGCCGCCAGCGAGATCGCTGCCATGGCAAGCAGCGCCAGCTTCCAGAAATCGCTGCGGCGCTTCAGCCCCGGCCAGCCGAGCGGCTTGATGATCTGGATCAGCATGATGCCGATGATGACAAGGGCGAGGAATTTCGTCATGCCGCCTTTGAACAGCATCTTTGGTGGCTGTCAAAGCGCTTCTTGCAGCCCCGTCGCTCCTGACAAACGACCGGTTGCCCGGCGCTTCACCAGTCTTTCCGGCGACTGCTCCGACCATCTGTCAGGCTCCTGACAGACTGCTGTCAGCAGGGCTGTGAGATACTGCTCCCATCGAAAAAGAGGAGCCTGGTCATGAACGGTTTTACGATACTGCGTAGCGTGCAGCACTATGTCGGCAAGATCCGCACCGTGCGGAATGAGATTCGCACCCAGCGTTTCCTGAACACTTTGCCGGCGGACATCCGCAAGGACATCGGCTGGCCGGACCTTTATGACGGCCGCGTGCGTAAGAACTGAAATTTTTCGACGCACGACTTGGATAGAGGCCATGCCGCGCCCAGATGTAATGTCGGTTGAAACGCTGGGTTTCAGGAAAGACGCCGTCGCCCCGGGTTGGATTGGCTGCAGCCTCCTGACAGTATGTCGTCAGGAGGCATGGGTTACTAAAGCAGCCTCGAACCTGCGGGAACCGGTTTTGGGACCGCGGCATGCGTAGAGCCGAAGCCAAGGGGTCAGATGATGCGCCGCGCCGACAGGCTTTTCCAGATCGTGCAGCATTTGCGCGGAGGCCGATTGGTCACCGCGCAAAAGCTCGGCACGTGGCTCGAAGTTTCCGAGCGGACCATCTATCGCGACATAGCCGACTTGCAGTCGACCGGCGTGCCGATCGACGGCGAGGCGGGTGTCGGCTACATGATGAGGGAGGGTTTCGACCTTCCGCCGCTGATGTTCACGCGTGACGAGATCGTGGCGCTGGTTGCCGGCGCCCGCATGGTGCGCGCCTTCGGCGGCGCCGCCATGGCAAGGGCCGCCGACGAAGCGCTGGTCAAGATCGGCGCGGTGCTGCCCGACACCGAAAAGGACCGCATCGCCCGCACCGAGATCCACACGCCGATGTGGGTGGTGAGCGACGCCGCACGCGAGGCGATCGACCTGATCGAGCGCGCCATCGAGAAGCGCCAGGTGTTGACCATCGATTACTCGGACGAGGCTGGCCGCGGCACCGCGCGCGACATCCGGCCTCTGGGCCTGTGGTTCTGGGGCAAGGTCTGGACCCTGGTCGCCTGGTGCGAGATGCGCGACGATTTTCGCGCCTTCCGCATCGACCGCATTGCCTCGGTCGTCATCGCCGGCCGCATCTACAAGCCGGAGCGCGGCAAGCAACTCGCCGACTTCTATCGCGCCGTGGAGCGCAGCGAGGATTATGGCATGGCGCCCGACCGCGCCGCCCGGACGTGATCTCCTCCCAAGCGATCGTCCAACAAAAAAGCCCGCGTGAGCGGGCTTTTTTGTTTCAGCGGCTGCCCTTCGCTATGGCTCCGGGCGTTCGTCGTTTCAATCGGCCAAGGCCGACCTCTCCTCACTCCTCGCCGTCGTCTTCGTTCTTGTCCTTCGACTTCAGCGCGGAGAGCTTGGCGAAGACGGCGCTGGCGTCGAGCTCGGCATCCTCGTCCTTCGGCTTTTCCGGAGCCGGCACCAGCCGCTCGGTAAGCGCGGCCGGCAACAGCGTGTCGCCGGCGACGGGCTGCGCCTGCTCGCGGCCGCGCGAGGCGCGGTTGACTTCCAGGTCGAGGTCGATCTGCGAAGTCAGACCGAGCGTCACCGGATCCATCGGCTGCAGATTGGCCGAGTTCCAGTGCTTGCGCTCGCGGATCTGCTCGATCGTCGACTTGGTGGTGCCGACGAGGCGGGAAATCTGGGCGTCCTTGAGCTCAGGATGGTTGCGCACCAGCCACAGGATCGCATTCGGACGGTCCTGACGCTTCGACAGCGGCGTGTAGCGCGGACCCTTGCGCTTCGATTCCGGCACCCGCACCTTGGGGTCGGACAGTTTCAGCCGGTGGTTCTGGTCCTTCTCGCCGCGCGCGATCTCGTCGCGGGTGAGCTGGCCGGTCATGATCGGGTCCATGCCCTTTATGCCCTGCGCCGACTCGCCGTCGGCGATTGCCTTGACCTCCAGCGGATGCAGCCCACAGAACTGCGCGATCTGCTCGAAGGAGAGCGCCGTGTTATCGACCAGCCAGACGGCGGTCGCCTTGGGCATCAGCAGCGTATTGGCCATGTTAAAAATCCTTCTCGTTCGCCCGCGTTCCCGCGCGGGCGGTGGTTTATAGCCACCAAAATGGGAAATTCGCGGCCTGTATAAACGCTCCGTCACGATTTCGCAATGTTTTTGGAAGGAAGGGTTTGCGGCCCTAAAAAGACAAAACCCGCTGGACAGGGTCCAGCGGGTTCGGAACCGGAGACGAGCAAGCGTCTGCGACGGCTCTGGCTTCGAGGTCGCAGCCCGGTCTTGCGGCCGGGTCGCGCTTGAAATCAAAGAGCCTGGCGAGCGATCTTCTCGATGTCGGCGCGGTTGATGCCGAGGTCGTTCAGTTGACGAGCGTTGAGCCGGTTCAGCTCGCGCACGGTCTCGTTGTACATGCGCCAGTTGCGGAAAGCGCGGATCGGATTCATTTCAGTCCTCCATTCGTGGGATCAGTTGTTTCGATGCCGCGTAAATAGGCACCCTTGCCCACGAATTGAACGGACGCTTTTGCATGGCGGCAATGCATTTTGTGCATTGCAGCAAAAAGAGAGGGAGTAGGGGAGTAAGGGAATAGGGCAGTAGGGCGAACGAGGGGCATCCCCTACTCCCCTACTCCCCTACTCCCCTACTCCCCTACTCCCCTACTCCCCTACTCCCCTACTCCCCTCAACCGACGTCGAGCACGATCTTGCCGATATGCTCGCCCTCCTCCATCCGCTCATGCGCCCGCCAGGCTTCGGTCAGCGGGAAGATCATGTCCATGACCGGGGCGACCTTGCGGGTGCCGAGCAGCGGCCAGACCTGGGCCTCGAGAGCCGCCGCGATGGCCGCCTTGAATTCGACCGTGCGCGGGCGAAGCGTCGAGCCGGTATGGACAAGGCGCTTGACCATGAGCTTCGCGAAATCGGCGCTTGCGACAGCGCCGGCCTGCACGGCGATCTGGACGATGCGCCCTTCGATCGCCGCGGCATCGTAGTTGCGCGCCACATAGTCGCCGCCGACCATGTCGAGGATGACATCGGCGCCTTTGCCGCCGGTTGCGTCCTTGACCTCCGCGACGAAGTCCTGCTCGCGATAATTGATCGCCCGGTCGGCGCCGAGCTTCAGGCAGGCGTCACACTTCTCCTTGCTACCGGCCGTGGTGACGACATAGGCGCCGAACGCCGAAGCAAGCTGAATGGCTGTGGTGCCGATGCCGGATGAGCCGCCATGGACGAGCAGGGTCTCGCCTTTCTTCAGTCCGCCGCGCTCGAACACATTGTGCCAGACGGTGAAGTAATTCTCCGGCACGGCGGCGGCTTCCGAATAGGTGAAGCCGGCCGGGATCGGCAGCACGCTGCCGGCATGGACCTTGACATACTCGGCATAGCCGCCGCCCGGCGTCAGCGCGCAGACCCGGTCGCCGATGCGCCAGCGCGATATCTCGTCGCCGAGCGCAGCGACTTCGCCGGCCACCTCGAGGCCGGGCAGGTCCGAAGCGCCCGGCGGCGGTGGATAGGCGCCCTTGCGCTGCTGCACGTCCGGCCGGTTGACGCCGGCGGCATGCACGCGGATGAGGATTTCGCCGGGGCCAGGCGCGGGCACGTCGCGCGTCTCCGGCTTCAGCACCCTGGGGCCGCCGGGCTGCGAGATCGCGATGGCCGTCATCCTTGCGGGAATCTTCTGTCCGCTTGCCATGGATTGTCCCGTCTCCTCCTGCCATTGGCCGGCTATTTGCATCGGCACGCCTGCCCTATGTATGCTGATTGTCAAATCAGGCAAATGGCCAAGTGAGGGAGGAGCGACGATGGCGATCTTCGACGACGAACCCAGGAAGAAGCCGCGCCCGCACGAGATCGGTCAGGATCTCTCGCTGCTGTCCGTCGACGAATTGTCCGAGCGCATTGCCCTGCTGCGCGAAGAGATCGCCAGGCTGGAAGCCGAACGGGCGGCCAAAGGCTCCACCAAATCCGCTGCCGAGGCGCTGTTTCGCCGCGGATAATCCGGCCGGCATGCCAACCCGCCCCGGAAAAGCCTGAAAGCGACTGCCAGAGCTGTACTCTGAAACAGAGCTGCGCTCTGAAATTTCCAGCCGGATCAGCCCATGTTCGCAACCTACCGACCGATCCTCTCGCTGCTGCGCGGCACCGCGTTCCTGCTGGCGGCGTCAGGCCTGCACGGCCTGCTTTTGCCGTTGCGCGGCCAGGTGGAAGGGTTCTCGACCGCCTCGCTCGGCCTGATGGGCACGGCCTGGGCCGGCGGCTTCGTCACCGGCTGCTTCTTCGCGCCGCGGCTGGTGCGCCGGGCCGGCCATGTCAGGGCCTTTGGCGCCTTCGCCGCGTCGGGGGCGATTATCGCGCTGCTCACCGGTCTCATCATCGACGAGTATTTCTGGATTCTTTTGCGCGCCTTCACCGGCTTCACCATGGCCGGCGCCTTCATGGTCATCGAAAGCTGGCTGAACGAGAAGGCCACCAATGAGAATCGCGGCACCGTCTTCGGCCTTTATATGATGGTCACCTATGCCTCGATCATGGGCGGCCAGATGATCGTCGCCGGCGGCGACGTGAAATCGGCCTCGCTGTTCATGATCACCGGCATCCTGTTCTGCCTGTCGCTCATTCCGACCGCCGTCTCGACGCAGTCGCATCCGAAGCCGCTGCAAGACGTCAAGCTCGACGTCAAAGGCCTTTACGCAAATTCACCGGTGTCGGCGGTGGCCTGCCTTCTGATCGGCATCGCCAATGGCGCCTGGGGCACGCTCGGCGCCGTTTATGGCGCCCGCATCGGCATCTCCACCGCCGAGATCGCGCTGATGATGAGCCTCGTCGTCGTCGCCGGTGCCGCCATGCAGCTTCCCGCGGGGCGGCTTTCCGACACCACCGACCGCCGCTTCGTGCTGGCCGGCGCCGCCTTCGGCGCGGCGCTGTTCGCGGTGCTGATCTTCCTGATCGAGCCGCATGCGGGCGTCTTCGTCATCGTGCTGACCGCCGCCTATGGCGCCTTCGCCTACACGCTTTATTCGATCGCCGTCGCGCATGCCAACGACCATGCGCGGGCCGAGGATTTCGTAAAGGTCTCGGGCGGCCTGCTTCTGCTTTATGGCTTTGGCACCATGATCGGGCCGCTGCTTGGCGCCGCCCTGATGGGCTGGCTACGGCCGGAAGGGCTCTTCCTCGCAACCGCGCTCGCTCATCTCAGTCTCGCCGGCTACACGCTGCTGCGCATCCGCGCCCGCGCGCCGGTTCCGATCGAAAACCGCGATGCCTTCAAGACACAGCCGGCCGACCGTGCGGTCACGCCGGAAGCCACGCGGCTCGATCCGCGCAGAAAGGTTGAAACCGATAGTTGAGATTTGGAAAGCTTTGCCTCACAAATAAGGCATGATTTTTTCCGACGCCTTCGTGGCGATAGCCGATCCCAACCGGCGCTATCTCTTGGAAGAGCTCCGGCGCGGCCCCAAGACGGTGAACGAATTGGCCGCCGGGCTGCCGGTATCGCGCCCGGCCGTTTCCCAGCACCTGAAAGTCCTGCTCGACGCCGGCTTGGTCAACGCCAAGGCGGAGGGCACCAGACGCGTCTATGCCGTCAGCACCGCCGGCTTCCTCAGGCTCAACATCTGGCTCGACCAGTTCTGGGACGTCGAGGAGCTGGGCGCGCCAGGAAGCTGAAGCCTCAGATCCCGGAGGCCAGTGCGGCGCCGAGCGCGTCGAGCAGTTCGCCTGTTCCGTGTTCGCGCGTGGCTGACGTATCGTGACCGTCGAAGAAGGCGCCCTGCTCCGTCAGTATCAGTCGCGTACCCTGGCCTTCCGCGATGAGCTCGATCGTCGCAAGCGACACCGAGACGCAGGTTTCGCCGAACAGCAGCTCATAGCTGTAGACGATGCGCTGGTTCGGCACGATGTCCTGGTAGACCGCGTTGAAGAAATGCATCTGCCCGTCGCTCGGGCAACCAGCGTTCGCTTCCTTGCCGCCGACGCGAAAGTCCATTTCATGCCGGCTCGGCATCGGATTGTCGGGATCGACAAACCAGCGCTTCTTGGCGGCCGGATCGCTTAGCGCGAAATAGACCTTTTCGGGCGCCGCCGGATAAACGCGCTCAATGACGAAGGTGGAGTGGACGACGGATCGTTCGGTCATGACGGCTTCCTTCACTTTTCTTGCTTGGTCTCGGCGAGGAAATCGCCCAGTCGATCCAGCCGGCGCTCCCAGGCGAGGCGCCGCTCGTTGATCCAGCGCTCGGCGGCCCTGAGCGCCTGCGGCTCGATCCGGCAGGTGCGCACCCGGCCAAGCTTTTCGGTGCTCACCAGGCCGCTCGCCTCGAGCACGTTGAGGTGCTGGACGACGGCCGACAGCGACATTGCCAGCGGTTCGGCAAGCTGACTGACCGAGGCCGGCCCGCGCGACAGGCGTTCCACCATCTGGCGCCGCGCGGGATCGGCGAGCGCCTGGAACATCAGGTCCAGCTGGGCGGGATCGTGCAGCATCGCTGGCTAGCCGTTATTGTACGGGAAGAGCTTGAAATAGGGCTGCGCTTCCTCGATCACACGAGCGAAAGCCGGGCGCGCGAGCAGACGATCGTGGTAGCGTTTCACGGCGGGGAATTTGTCGCCAAACGGCTCGACCTTGTTGGCGTAGAACAGCGCCGGCGAGGCCGCGCAGTCGGCCATGGTGAAGGTCTCGCCAACCGCCCAGAGCTTTCCCTGCATCTCCTGTTCGACGATGGCGTAGGAATTGCGCAGCTGCGCGCGCGCCTCCTCGACCCCGAACGGATCGGTCTTGTCCCTTGGCCGCAGCCGGTCGGCGACGATCTTCTGCATCGGCTGCTGCACGTAGAAGTCGTAGAAGCGGTCGGTCTGGCGGACCTTGATGGCGAGGTCGATGTCGGTGGGGACGAGCTCGACCGGGCCGGGGTAGTAGGCGGTGAGATATTCGATGACGATGGTCGATTCCAGCATCGTGCGGTCCCGCGCGTCGTCGCGCAAGGCCGGCATCTTGCCGGTCGGCGAAACCTTCAGGAAAGCCGCGCGCGATTGCTCGTCGCCAAGATCGACGATCACAGGCCTGAAGGGCGTGTCGTTCTCATAGAACGCGATCAGCGGCTTCCAGCAGAAGGAAGCAAGTGGGTGGAAATGCAGCGTCAGGGACATTTTTTCTCCGGTCGGTCGGACGTCGAGGCAATACTGAAGTAACAACTTAACTATTTTCATAGACCGCCGGAGTCAAGGCCGGCCGTTGCCGGCTAGAGCAATTCCAGGAAAAGTGCGCAGCGGTTTTCCGTCCGGAGTTGCGGAAAAACAAATAGTTAGAGCAGTTCGGCGTTTCCATGAAACGATGAACTGCTCTAGCGATGCGTCGTGATGGCTTCGATGATTTGCGGCCAGTCGTTGCGGTGCAGTTCGTGGCCGCCGCCTTCGATCCGCACCAGCCTGGCGCCGGCAACCGCCTTGGCGAGCGCCTCGCCATGCTCGATCGGGAAGAGCGGATCGGCGGTGCCGTGGATGACGAGCAGCGGCACCATCAGGTCCTTTATCCGCCGCTCCGGCCCGCTGCCTTTGAGCAGGAAATGGTTGGAGGCGCTGGCGAGGCCGCCGGAACGGTCGTAATCTTCCTCGATCGCCGCGCGTGTCCGCTCCTGGTCGAACGGATGCAAGGTGCTGGCAATGGCGCGAGCGTCCTTGACCATGAAGTCGAGCACCTGTCCCCGGTTCGACCAGTCGACATTGGCGCCTTCCGCGAAATGCTCCTTGTAGGCCTGGCTTGCCCCCGGCAACCCGGACGTATCGACGCCGAGCGGCGAACTGGAAATCACGGTGAGCGCGCTGACGCGCTCGGGATATTTCAGCGCGACGATCTGGGCGATCATGCCGCCCATCGACATGCCGACGACATGTGCCTGACGGATGTCGTGATCGTCGAGCACGCGGACGGCATCGGCGTCCATGTCCTCGAACGTGTAGGGCGGTTCGCCCGGTGTGTATTTGGTCGAGAGACCCGTATCGCGATTGTCGTAGCGGATGACGAAGCGGCCGCGTGCGGCAAGCTGCCGGCAGAAGACTTCCGGCCACCAGAGCATGGAGGCCATGGCGCCCATGACCAGAAGGATCGCCGGATCGGCCGGATCGCCGAAACTCTCCGAGACGATTTCAGGACGTGGCAACGCGGTCATCTGCTCCTCCTTCTCTCAATCCGATTGCATTTTGCAATCAGTTGCACGATAATCAAACCGATATCATAATGCAACCGGTTTTTGGGAGACTGTCATGAACACCGAGCACCGCTCCGGCTGCCCGATCAATCTGTCGCTCGAGGTTTTCGGCGACCGCTGGAGCCTGATCATCCTGCGCGACATGATCTTCGGCGGCCGGCGCCATTTCCGCGAGCTGCTCAACGGCTCGATCGAAGGCATCGCCTCCAACATCCTGGCCGACCGGCTGAGGCGGCTGATGGAGCTCGGCCTGCTGACCAAGGCCGACGATCCCAGCCACAAGCAGAAAGCGATCTACAGCCTGACCGAGATGGCGATCACGCTGGTGCCGATCATGGCGCATCTCGGCGCCTGGGGGCGGGTATGGCTTCCGGTCAGCGAGGAGCTGTCGATCCGCGCCGAGCTTCTCGAAAAAGGCGGCCCGCCGCTATGGGAGCAGTTCATGGACGAATTACGCCACGAACATCTCGGCGCGCCGGTGAAGACGCCGCCTGGCACACCAAGCGTGCGCCAGCAACTGCAGGCAGCCTATGAAGAAGTTGTCGCGCGCAAGGCCGAGGCAGCCACGGCGTGAGGCCGCTTCGAGCCGGCCTGCCGGTCAATTGAGGTTGATATCGCGGCTTGCCGACCGCATCGACACCGAGAAGCCGGCCAGCACATCGAACAGCGCGATGATCATCAGCGTGAAGAAGACCGAGTGCGCCGCGCCCTTCACCAGCAGGAACTCGACCAGGAAGGCGACGAAGACCAGCGTCGACAAAAGATGATCCAGGATCGACGCATTGGTGGTGCGCACCGATTTTGAGATTTCAATGAACAGGAACACCAGGCCGATCAGCACCATCAGGTCGCCGAGCGTCATCGAGAACACGCCGCCCGACATCATGCGGAACGAGAACATTTCGATCGCCCATGGATCGTCGCCGCCGCCGAACAACCCGAGCAGTCCGAGATTGTAGAGGACGAAGGGCACGATCAGCAGCGGGATGGCACCGAACATCTGGGCGACTCCAATGAGGCACCCCTTTGTAAAATCCGCGGCAGGCGCGCCGTCAAGAATTTTCAAGCCCTGCGACGAACACGGTCTGAGACCTAATGAAATAACGATGTCAGCCGGTTGCCTGCATTGCGCAGAGATTCCTCAGACGACATGAAGCAATCGCCAAAAACAAAAAGACCGGCCAGGGGCCGGTCTTTTGAAACGTCACAAACGTGGAAGCTGCTCAGCTTTCCTTCGGCTCCAGAACCTGGCGGCCGCGATACATGCCGGTCTTCAGGTCGATGTGGTGCGGGCGGCGCATTTCGCCGGAATTCTTGTCCTCGACATAGGTCGGGGCCTTGAGAGCGTCGGCCGAGCGGCGCATGCCGCGCTTCGACGGAGAAGTTTTTCTTTTTGGAACGGCCATGGATATGCTCCACTACATGGTCAAAATGCCCCGGCAACCCTCGCGAAAGGGCCGCATCGAGGCCATAATCTGAGAAAGTGGGGTGCCTATACACGCCTTGCGCCGTTTTGGCCAGCGCCGCTGGCGAAATTTTTTGAGCCGCCGCTTCGCCCTAACTCTTCCGCAGGACAGAGTCCGCCGGCTGCACTGTGGTTATCGGATCGGCGTGCCGATGGATGAGCTTCCAGCCGCCTTCTTCGTGGCGAAAGATGCTCGTAGCCCGAAGAGATACCGGGGAGACATCCTTGCGCCCGCCCACCTTGGATTGGAGCCGCTCTACTTCGACGATGTAGGCGAGACCGGGGGTCACGTATTTCGAGATGGTGTCGAAGCCGATAGCATTGCCGTCCCGGTAATGCGATGCTGCACGCTTCATCGTCTCAACGACTTGCGTCAATCCGCGCGCGAAAGGCCCGAAGGGGTTGCCGAGGGTGACATCGTCTTGTTCGGAGAGCAGCTGCTCGGCGGGCTCGTAGTCTCCCTGCATGAACGCGCCGAGCGCCCGGTGGTATTGCTCGACGACCTGTTCGAGATCGTTGGTGGTGTTCATCGATCCGCTCCTTCTGATCGCGGATAAGGCTGACGCGAGGTTCGTTACGCCACCCCGTCAGCACCGCAAGAATCCCCCTTGAGCGAATGAACGTCAACCGTCCCTAATCAAGGCAACCGACATAGGCGCCGGAACGGCCTGCGCGCCGCTCGATCAGATTGGCGAGCCGCCTCAACCCCGGGCCGGGCCTGGCCGGATTGCGCGCGATCGGGTTGGGCAGGCTGACGGCGAGCAGCGCCGCCTGCCGGCGCGACAATTGCTTGGCCGAGACGCCGAAATGATGCTGCGCGGCGGCCTCGATGCCGTAGATGCCCGGCCCCCACTCGGCGATGTTGAGATAGATCTCCATGATACGCCGCTTCGACATCACCGCGTCGAAATAGATGGCCAGAGGCAGCTCGACCACCTTGCGCACACTGCCCAGCGGCCGCGACCACAAGAACAGGTTCTTGACCGTCTGCATGGTGATGGTGGAGGCGCCGCGCGTCGCCTCGCCGGCCAGCGCATCGTCGACCACGCCGCGCAATTCGCCGAGATCGACGCCGCGGTGGAAGCAGAACTGCCCGTCCTCCGACATGATCACCGAATGCGCCAGCACCGGCGCCACGTCGTCGATCGACACCCAACGCCGGTCGTAGCCGGAGAAGGTCGCGAGATCCTTCAGCATCAGTGTCGAGACAGGATGCACGAAGGACGGCAGATAGAGGAATGTGAGCACGACTGGTATCGCCGCCAGCACGATCGCCGCGACCAGGCAACGCCGGCCAAGGCGCTTGAGACCGGCGCGGTTCAGGCGCCGCGGTCGCACCATGTCCAGCCCTTCGCTTTCATGTTCGACGATCGGTTCCGTCAAGCCGCCCCACCCGTGCCACGCGCTCAACGGCATAAAGGTGCCGGGCTTCTTGCGCAATGTCTGAGTGTCGGCTACCGGTCCCGGCCATGATGAAAGACGACCAGACGGCCTTCGAAACCGCGCTTTTCGCGCACGCCGCCGCAATCGAGGTTCTGCTGCGGCAGATCCTCGATGCGCCCCTGCTTTCCGGCGAAATAGCCCGGCCGGAGCGCCTGATGGCGGCCATGCGCCATGGCGTTCTCAACGGAGGCAAGCGGCTCCGCCCTTTTCTGGTGATGGAAAGTGCGGCCCTTTTCTCCGCCGATGGCGAGGCGGCGTTGCGCATTGCTGCGGCGCTCGAATGCGTGCATTGCTATTCGCTGATCCATGACGATCTGCCGTCTATGGACGACGACGATTTGCGCCGCGGCCAGCCGACGGTGCACAAAGCCTTCGACGAGGCGACCGCGATCCTGGCCGGCGACGCGCTGCTGACCTTGGCCTTCGACATCATCGCCGACGAGGCGACCGCGCTGCCGGCCGAGCGCCGGGCGGCGCTCGTGCTGGCGCTGGCGCGCGCCGCCGGCGCCGGCGGCATGGTCGGCGGCCAGACGCTCGACCTCGAGGCCGAGCGCAAGCGGCCGGACGAAGCCGGCATCATCCGGCTGCAGGCGATGAAGACCGGCGCGCTGATCCGCTTCGCCTGCGAGGCGGGCGCCATCGTTGCCGGCGCGCCGGCCGCGGATCGTGAAAGACTGGCGGAATTCGGCTCGGCAATCGGCCTTGCCTTCCAGCTTGCCGACGACCTGCTCGATCTGACAGCCGACGAAAAGCGGATGGGCAAGGCGACGAAGAAAGACGCCGCCGCCGGCAAGGCGACGCTTGCCGCGCTGCACGGGCCGGACTGGGCGCGCGGGCAGCTCCACGGCCTGATCGATCAGGCGCATGCGCTGCTCGAGCCCTATGGCGAGCAGGCGGATATGCTGAAGGCCGCCGCGACTTTCGTGGCGACGCGGAGCAGCTGAAGCAGGCACGGGCCGACGACGGGTTATGCCGGCCCAGCGCCGATCCGGTTTCATAGCTTTGCCTCGGCGAAAATGCGGGATGCCCATTCCAGGAAAACACGCAGCCGCGGCGCGAGCTGCCGGTTCTGTGGATAGAGCGCCGACAGCGGCGTCGGCGTCGGCGGAAAATCCTTGAGCACCTCGACCAGCGTCCCATCCGCCAGATCCCTTTCGAGCCGGTAACGCGGTGCCTGCAGAAGGCCGAAGCCCAGCCGCGCCAACGCGGCCGCGGTGTCCGAGTTGTTGACCCTCACCCGGCCTGGCAACGCAAGCCGGTGCACCCTTGCGCCGATCGTGAACTCCAGCGGCAGGACCTCGCCCGTCCGTGAGGAGACGAACCCGATGGCCCGATGGCCATCCAGCGCGTCGGGCGATGCCGGCACTCCGTGGCGCTTCAGATAGCTCGGGCTCGCGCAGGTGATTTCGCCGATCATCGCCAACCGTCGCATGATCATGCCGCTGTCCTGCAACTCGCCGGCGCGAATGACGCAATCGACGCCTTCGCGCACCAGATCGACCAGCCGGTCGCCCTGGCCGATATGCAGATCGACCTCAGGATAACGTTCGAGGAACGCAGGCAATTCCGGCAGCAGGAATCGCTGCGTCAGCAGCGGATGCGCATCGATGCGCAACAGGCCGCGCGGTTCGGCGCTGCGGAACCCGGCTTCGGCATCCTCCACTTCACCCAGGATCGAAAGGCAGCGCTCGTAATAGGCCTGCCCGTCGAGCGTCGTGGCGACGTGGCGCGTGGTCCTGTCCAGCAGCCTCGTGCCCAGATGATCTTCCAGCTGCTTGATCGCTTCGGTTGCGGTCGAGCGCGGGAGGCCGAGATCGGCGGCGGCCGCGGTGAAATTGCGCCGCTCCACCACGCGCACGAACAGCCGCATCCTGTCGAGTCGATCCATGCCGGATTGTTCGACCAATCCGAATACTGCTGTCAATAGCGGGCCGATTATCCGACCGGCGTAACAATCTATATTCGCTCCAGAACAACGAACGGAGATCAATCATGCAAAACATGCGGACAAGAACGGCGATCGTGACCGGTGCGTCGAGAGGCATCGGTGCGGCGATCGCCAAGCGGCTCGCCCAGGACGGCATTGCGGTCGTCGTCAACTACGCGCGTGGCAAGGACGATGCCGAGGCGGTCGTTTCCGCCATTGAGGCTGCCGGCGGCACGGCCCTTGCGGTCCAGGCCGACATCGGCGAGCCGGCCGCCATGGGCGCTTTGTTCGATGCAGCCGAAAAGGCTTTCGGTGGGGTCGACATTCTCGTCAACAACGCCGGCATGATGAGGCTCTCGCCGGTCGCCGAGACCGACGACGCGGCGTTCGAACGCCAGGTCGCCATCAATCTCGGCGGTCCGTTCCGCGGCATGCGCGAAGCCGCCCGACGCCTGAACGAAGGCGGACGCATTATCAACTTTTCCTCGAGCGTGGTGGGTTTCTACCAGCCGGCCTATGGCGTCTACGCGGCGACCAAGGCCGGCGTCGAAGCCATGACGCATGTTCTGGCCAAGGAACTCGGCCCGCGCCGCATCACGGTCAACGCCGTCGCGCCCGGCCCTGTCGGGACGGATCTCTTCATGGACGGCAAGAGTGCCGCGCAGATCGAGGCGATAACGAAACTCATCCCGCTCGGCCGCCTCGGCCAGCCCGACGACATCGCCGGGCTCGTCGCCTTCCTCGCCGGTCCCGACAGCCAATGGGTCAACGGCCAGGTCATCCGCGCCAATGGCGGCGCGATCTAGCAGCAATTCCAGCAGAAGCGCGCAGCGGTTTTGCGTCCGGAATTGCATAAAAAACAAAAAGATAGAGGCAGTCATGCAGCAGACGATTCTTATCACCGGAGCATCGAGCGGCTTCGGCGCGATGACAGCGAAGGCGCTCGCCAGAGCCGGTCACCGGGTCTATGCCTCGATGCGGGACCCGCTGGCGCGCGGCGGCGCCGCGGCGGCCGAAATGGAAAGGCTGGCGCGCGAGGAGAAATTGGCGCTCCGCGCCGTCGCGCTGGACGTGCTGTCGGAACCATCGATCGAGGCCGCCGTCAAAACGATCCTCGCGGAAGCCGCCAGCATCGACGTCGTCATCCACAATGCTGGCCACATGGTGTTCGGGCCGACCGAGGCCTTCACGCCGGAGCAACTGGCCGCGCTCTACGACGTCAATGTCCTCGGCACCCAGCGCGTCAACCGGGCGATCCTTCCGCATATGCGTTCGCTCGGTCGAGCCCAAATGATATGGGTCGGATCGAGCAGCACGCGCGGCGGCACGCCGCCGTTCCTCGCGCCATATTTCGCCGCCAAGGCGGGCATGGATGCGCTGGCGCAAAGCTACGCGCTCGAACTTGCCCGTTTCGGCATCGAGACGACCATCGTGGTGCCGGGCGCGTTCACAAAGGGTACGGAGCATTTCGCCCACTCCGGCAAACCAGCCGACACCGAACGCGCCGCCGCCTATTGGTCGGGACCTTATGCCGGTGTGGACGACCAGGCGCTCCACGGCCTTGCCGGGCTGGAGCCCGCCGATGCCGATCCTTCGGAAGTCGCCCGCGCCATCGTCGATCTCGTCGCGATGCCGCATGGCCACCGGCCGTTGCGTGTCCACATCGATCCGTCCGATGACGGCGCGGCCATCGTCAACGGCGTCGCCGACCGCGTCCGGGCGCAGCTTCTGGAGCGCATCGGCCTCGCCGACCTTCTCCATCCGGCGCCGTGAAATCCAACCCGAAGAGGAACCTGGAAATGCCCTTTGCCAACTTCAAGACGCCGCAGGCCGCGCTTACGAAAGCGCAGAAGGAAGACCTCGTCCACAGGACCACGCAGATGTTCGTCGACTATTTCGGCGAGGGCGTGCGCCCCTACACCATGGTGCTGATCGAAGAAGTTCCTGATGGAGGCTACGGCCGCGCCGACGAAGTCTTCATTCTTCCCGACGCCTACCGGGCGAAGGATACCGCCTGATTTGAACCGGGGCGGGCCGCCTGCTGCGTGGCCCGCCTCACTTGATCCCGGCATCGGTCATCCTGGCGGCGCCAACGAAATCTTAATGTAAATCAAGCGTAATCCCGACCGTTAAAATCGTGCGTATGGGTTTGGGGTTGCGCATGCCGGAATATTCCTCCTTCATCCGGTCGATCCGGATTCGTTACTTTTCAGGATTGCTGGTTTTCGCGCTGGCCTCGGCCGCCGTCATGTTCGCGCTCAACCGCGTGAATTCATACCGCCACGAAGTCGACGCTCTCAGCGGCAATTTCGTCGTCTTCTCCCGCGATCTGCGCAACGCCACCAATTTCGCCGAAACGACGGGAACGGCCTGGCGGGCCGAGACCCGCGATGCGCTGACCGCCGCCGCGCGCGGCCATTCCGAACGCCTGATGGGCGAGATCGAGATCCTCAACGCGCAGCTTGCCGCGATCAGACCGCGCCTGTCGAGCGGCACTCTCAACGCGCTGGAATCGGCTTCGGTGAACGGCGACCTGTTCTGGTCGACGCGCGACATGGTGCGCAATTTCAACCTGATGTCGGTGGCCCAGAAAGTCGACGAATGGAGCTATCGCGAGATCCGCAACCAGAACGACCTTTTCGCCCAGCCGATGCTGGTGCGCGTGCGCACCGCGCTCGATGAGGAGCGGCGCCTCGCCGACGCCTCCAGCGACCGGTTGTTGTTGTGGGCGAGCGGCCTGCTGTTTGCCGTGATCGCCGTCGCCGCGGTTCTGATCTTCCGGCCGATGGAGAATGCGATCCGCCGCGCCTTCGCCGAGACCGCCGCATCGCTGTTCAAGGCGGAGGCGGCGGACCGCGCCAAGTCGGAATTCCTCGCCAATATGAGCCATGAGATCCGCACGCCGATGAACGGGGTGCTCGGTATGGCCGAGCTTCTTGCCAAGACCGAGCTGACGCCGCGCCAGAAGACCTTTACCGACGTCATCGTCAAATCCGGCAACGCGCTGCTCACCATCATCAACGACATCCTCGATTTCTCGAAGATCAATGCCGGCCAGCTGACGCTCGACCCCGCTCCCTTCCGCCTGGCCGAAGCGGTCGAGGACGTGGCGACGCTGGTGTCGGCCCGCGTTGCCGAAAAGAACCTCGAGCTCATCGTACGCGTCGATCCGCGCCTGCCGGGCTTCGTCGTCGGCGATGCCGGGCGCTTCCGCCAGATCGTCACCAACCTGCTCGGCAACGCGGTGAAGTTCACCGAGAAGGGGCATGTGCTGATCGATGTCGGCGGCGATGTCGTCGACGGCGCGGTCCAGTTGAAGGTCCGCGTCGAGGACACCGGCATCGGCATCCCGGCCGAGAAGCTGCAGAGCGTGTTCGAGAAATTCGCCCAGGTCGACGGCTCGTCCACCCGCCGCCACGAGGGCACCGGCCTCGGCCTCGCCATCTCCGCCCGCCTGGTCGACCTGATGGGCGGCAAGATCGGCGTCGAAAGCGAGATCGGCCGCGGCTCGGTCTTCTGGTTCGCCGTGCCGCTGCCGGTGCATAAGCAGGGCGCGCGCGACGAGATCGTGCCGGTCGACGTCACCGGCGCGCGCGTGCTCGTCATCGACGACAACCCCGTCAACCGCGAGATCCTGCTGGAGCAGCTCAGAAGCTGGAGCTTCGACTGCGCCGCCGCCGAAAGCGGCGCCGTCGGCCTCGCCTTCCTCGACCGTGCCTGCCAGCTCGGCGCCTCGGTCGACTGCATCATCCTCGACTATCAGATGCCCGGCATGAACGGCGCCGATGTCGCCAGAGCCATTGCCGCCGACAACCGCCTTTCTTCCATTCCGGTCGTGCTTCTGACCTCGGTCGACCAGGTCGATTTCGGCAGGATGGTGATCGATTTCGGCATCGTCGCGCATCTCACCAAGCCAGCGCGCTCGGCGGTGCTGCTCGGCACCGTGATCTCCGCCATCCAGAAGGCGCGCACGCAGGGCGCCAAGGCGCATTTCGTGCGCGAACCGGCCGTGGCCCAGGCAGCTCCACCGGCTTTCACCGTCATCCGCGGCCCGGCCGTTCCGGTCCCCACGGCGCCGGAATCGACTGCAGCGCCGAGCGGCCCGATCGATATCCTGATCGCCGAGGACAATGACGTGAACCAGCTGGTCTTCGGCCAGATCCTCAACGGGCTTGGCTTGAGCTACCGCATCGCCGGCAACGGCCGCACCGCGGTCGAGATGTACCGCTCGCTGCGGCCGCGGCTGGTGCTGATGGACGTCTCCATGCCGGAGCTGAACGGCTATGAGGCGACGCGCGCCATCCGCGCGATCGAAGGGCAGAACGGCAGCCATACGCCGATCATCGGCGTCACCGCGCACGCGCTCAAGGGCGACCGCGAAAAATGCATCGAGGCCGGCATGGACGACTACCTGCCGAAGCCGGTCTCGCCCGACCGCCTCGGCGCCAAGATCGGCACCTGGCTCAGCGAGACGGTGACGGCGAAGACGGCTTGAGGTTAAGGATCAGGTCGCGACAACGACCTGACGCCGAGTTCCTTCGCGCCCCCCTCTGTCTGCCGGACATCTCCCCCACTTGGGGGGAGACCGGCAGCTTCCGCGCCCCGCCAATTCTGCAACGCCGGTGATTGGTGAAAGCCGAGGCGAAGTCCAATCTCCCCCCAAGTGGGGGAGATGGCCGGCAGGCCAGAGGGGGGCGCTGTCCCGCCAGCATCTCCAATTTTCTTTGCGGTGTCGCCTACCGGTTGCGCAGCACCACGCATGCGCCGCCGACGCTATGGAGCTTGCCGCAAATGCCGTTGGCCTCAGCCCGCGAGTCGGCGCCGATCCTGACCGCATAGATGCCGCGCCGGCCGATGGGCGTGCGCACGCGGCTCACCACCGTATCATGGCTGGCCAGAAGAGCCGGGAAGCGGCCGCGGACTCTCAGCCACTGGCCGATCGCAGCGGAGCGGCGGAAATTGCCGGCCACCTGCACGCCCCACGGCTTGACGTTGATCGAGGCCATGGCGACGGTCTGCGACATGATCACCGGCAGCCGGCGGCAGGCGACCGCGAAGCTCGTCTTCGGATCGAGCGGCTGGATGGCGCCGGCGTAAGCGGCGTCGGAAAACTTGTCGACCGGCTCGCCCATGACGTCGAAGACGTAGCTTTCCGTCTCCATTGGCAGGAAGCCGCCGGAGGAGAGCCAGCGCGACACCCGGTTCTCGCCGGCATTGTAGGCGGCCGCAGCGAGGCCGAGGTTGCCGTAGCCTACCTTCATCTCGGCAAGATATTTCGCCGAAGCCGGGATGGCCTGCCCGATGTCGAAGGGATCGGCAAGCCCGCGCAGCTTGGCCGTGCCTGGCATGAACTGCGCGATGCCTTCGGCGCCCACCGGACTGACCGCATTGGGATCGAAGCGGCTCTCCTTCCAGATCAGCCTGGCGAAGAAATCCTTGGGCAGGCTGTTTTGCTCGGCCTCAGTCTCGATCAAATCGCAGACGCGGGAAATCAGCCGTTTGGCGGCCGATTGCGGCGGATCGGCCAGCGCCTGGCCGGCTGAGTTCAGCCCTAAAAGCAGGAAAAGCGTCGCCTTCAACAAACGACGCATGGGCTCATTCCGCCGCGGCTTTGCCGTGTCCGTACCGCTGCTCGATATAGTCGGCGACCATTTTCTCGAAATCCTGCGCGATCGAGGGGCCGCGCAGCGTCGCCGCCTTCTTGCCGTCGATGAAGACCGGCGCCGTCGGCGTTTCGCCGGTGCCCGGCAACGAAATGCCGATATCGGCATGCTTGGATTCGCCCGGGCCGTTGACGATGCAGCCCATCACCGCGACCTTGAGGTTCTCGACGCCGGGATATTTTTCGCGCCACACCGGCATGTTCTTGCGGATGTCGGCCTGGATGCTCTGGGCCAATTCCTGGAACACGGTGGACGTCGTGCGGCCGCAGCCGGGGCACGCGGCGACGATCGGCACGAATTGGCGGAACCCCATGGTCTGCAAGAGTTCCTGCGACACCTGCACCTCGCGGGTGCGGTCGCCGTTCGGCTCCGGCGTCAGCGAGATGCGGATCGTGTCGCCGATGCCTTGCTGCAGGAGGATGCCCATCGCCGCGGAAGAGGCGACGATGCCCTTGGTGCCCATCCCGGCTTCGGTCAGGCCAAGATGCAGCGCATGGTCGGAGCGTGTGGCAAGCTCGGTATAGACGGCGATCAGGTCTTGCACGCCGCTCACCTTGGCCGACAGGATGATCTTGTCGCGGCCAAGCCCAATCTCTTCCGCCATCTCGGCCGACAGGATCGCCGACTGCACGATCGCCTCGCGGGTGACTTCCTGCGCGGTAAGCGGCGAGCCCTGGGCCTGGTTCTCGTCCATCAGCCGGGTCAAGAGCTCCTGGTCGAGCGAGCCCCAGTTGACGCCGATGCGCACCGGTTTGTCGTATCTGATCGCCATCTCGACGATCGCGGCGAACTGCCGATCCTTCTTCTCCTTGAAGCCGACATTGCCGGGATTGATGCGGTATTTCGCCAGCGCCTCGGCGCAGGCCGGGTGATCGGCGAGCAGCTTGTGGCCGATATAGTGGAAATCGCCGACCAGCGGCACGTTGACGCCGAGCCTCAACAGCCTTTCCTGGATGCGCGGCACGGCGGCGGCGCTCTCGTCGCGATCGACGGTGATGCGCACGATCTCCGAGCCGGCGCGATGGAGCGCCCCGACCTGGGCGACGGTCTGGTCGACATCGGCGGTGTCGGTGTTGGTCATCGACTGCACGACGACCGGCGCGCCGCCGCCGACCATCACGCCGCCGACGTCGACGCCGACAGATGCCCGGCGCGGGAAAGGAGAAGAAAAATATCCGGTCATGCCGGCCGCCTTTTGCTTGGAGCAGAACTGCTCAAGGGTCCGGGCATGAGGTGGAGGAGCAAAGAAGGCTTGTCAATGGCAACGGACAAGTGGCCAGTCAAATCGGCTGCCTGACCGGCTGCCGAGACCACAAGATCCTGGTTCGGCTTCGAAGGCGTCCAAGCCACGCCGCCGCTGCCGAAACTGGCCAAAAATCCAGTTAAAAAATCCAGACGCCGGCGGCATAGCAGCCACCGGGATGGTCGCGCCGCAAAATGATGGGCGCGTGTTGCCTAGAGGAGCTTCAGTGTGCCGTCGGTTTCGCCTTCAGCTTTTCAATCTCGTCCTTGATTGCCAACTTGCGCCGCTTGAGATTGGCGATTTCGAGGTCGTCTACCGAAGGATGCGTCATCGCATCGGTGATTTCGCGCTCGATGTCGCCGTGCTTCCGCTGCAGCTCATCAAGATGGGATGCAAGAGACATGATTGGTTCTCCCTTTCATGGTTTCCTCGATTGCAGCCGTCGCAGGCACGTCCACCGCAGGTCGCTACTGTGACGGCACAATGACAGTCTGCCACCAACCAATCTCGATGTCGAATGCCGTGTGGTAGCATTCCACGACAATGTGAAATGTGATATCAGCGGCGCGCCGGTGACAAGACCGACAAGTCACAAACCCCACCGGCCCCGCCCAAAGGCCCATCCCTGGGCGACGCATACGCAGACGGTAGATAATGTCCGAACAGGAACAGGCTGAAATACGCCTAGAATATTCCCGGCTCAAACAGGAACACGCCGATTTCGACGCCGCCATCAATGCGATGATCGCCATGGGTTGCGACCCGCTGCAGATCCAGCGCATGAAGAAGAAGAAGCTGATGTTGAAAGACCGGCTGATGGCGCTCGAAGATCGCATCATCCCTGACATTATCGCCTGAGCGGGAATTTCCCTTTCAGCATAAGCTGGATCACGAGATCGAAAGCCGCGCCGCGCGTTCGCGCAGCAGCGCGACCAGTTCGCCTGTCAGCTCCTGCGACGTGTCGATCGGAACCACCAGGCACATCGTCGCCTCGACCTTGCCGGGCGCTGAAAAGACCGGCGCCGCCAGGCATTTGGTATAGGCGTCGACGAGGCCCGACGTCACGCAATAGCCGGTGACGCGGGCTTTTGCGATGTCGTCGATGAAATCGTCGAGCTCGATCTTGCGGCCGTCCGGCAACACGAGATCGTCCTGCGAGATCATGGCTTCGATCCGGCTCCGTTCCAGGCCGGCGAGCAGCAGCCTTCCCGACGCTGTCCACGGAAGCGGAATCTGCAGGCCGGTTGCGGAGCTGATGCGGAACGGCCTGGTGCCCGGGCTTGAATGGACGATCGTGTAGCGGCCGCTCTGCAGCATGCACAGCTCCGAGGTCTCGCCCGTCTCGCGCGACAGCGTGTCGACCTCCTGCCGTCCGCGCCGCAACAGGTCGTTGCCGCGCATATAGGCCATTCCATAGAGGTAGAGCTTCTTGCCGAAATAGACGCGGTTGCCGTCGCCGGCCATCTCCAGCAGCCCGGCATCGACCAGCTCGCGCACCAGCGTGTAGGTCGTCGAGCGCGGCGCGTTGAGCCCCTTGGCCAGCTCGCCGATGCCGATCGCGCGCTGCGTGGCGTGCAGGAACTCCAGAATGTCCAGCACCCGCTTCAGGCCCTTCTCGCGCGAGTTCGCGGGCTTCTCTTCGTCCGTGCCAACGGCCGGCCATTCGGTGAGCGTTTCGCCGTCTTGCATTGTCGATTCCTGATGCTAGTATCTGTCTTGTACAGGATACATGCGTCTCTTATAAGAGACAATACCTATCAACCATTGGCGCATGCATCGCTGCTTCATTGGGGAATAACCATCAAAGGAGGTCGCCGTGAACGACAGATCCGGCAGACGTGATTTTCTGAAATTGGGAATGGCGGGACTTGCTACCGCCGGCGCGCTCACCGCGGCCAGCGCCGAAAAGGCAGCCGCGCAGGCCGCATCCGACAGCGTGCTGCGCACCGTGCTCGATCGTGGCAAGCTGATCGTCGGCACCGGCAGCACCAATGCGCCCTGGCATTTCGAGAACGATGCCGGCGAGCTGGTCGGCATGGACATCACCATGGGCCGCATCCTCGCCAAGGGCCTTTTCGACGATCCGACCAAGGTCGAGTTCGTCATGCAGGATCCGGCGCAGCGCATTCCGAACGTCACCACCAACAAGGTCGACATCACCATCCAGTTCATGACCATGAGCGCGCAGCGCTCGCAGCTCATCAACTTCTCCAGGCCCTACTATGTCGAAGGCGTCGCGCTGCTGACGCTGCCTTCGTCCGAGAACAAGACCTTCGACAAGCTGCTTGCGGGCGGCTCCGCCACCCGCGTCTCGATCCTGCAGAATGTCGATGCCGAAACCTCGGTGCATTACGCCCTGCCGCAGGCGCAGGTCATGCAGATCGACACCCAGGCCAACGTCTTGCAGGCGCTGGAATCGAAGCGCGTCGACGCCGCCGCCGTCGATCTCTCCACCGTACGCTGGCTCGCCTCGCGCAATCCGGACAAATATTTCGACGCCGGCAAAAGCTGGTATTCGATGCTTTACGGCGCAGCGCTCCGGCAAGGCGACATCGATTGGCTGACCTTCGTCGACCAGACCTTCACCATCGCCATGTTCGGCCATGAGACGGCGCTCTACGATGCCGCTTTCAAGGAATATTTTGGCCAGGAGCCGCCGCCGCGCCACCCGGGCTTCCCAATCATCTGACAAGCCCATCTGAAAAAAGCCGGCGGAAGGGTGCCGAAACCCCTCCTTCCGCCCGTTTCTCCTCGACACGGGCTTGGCGAGTGGCGGATGTTGGATCCGTCACCGCGGGCCATTGAGACGGAAGCATGGGCTATACGCTCAATTTCAACCTGATCTGGCGGCATTTCGACAAGCTTTCGGGCGGCCTGCTGCTCAGCCTCGAGCTTGCCGTGATCTCGATCGCCATCGGCATCGTCATCGGCCTGGTGCTGGCGGTCTGGTACGTTTCGGCCGGGCGCGTCGTGCGCGGCATCATCGCGGCCTATGTCGAATTCATCCGCAACGTGCCGCTGATCCTGCTGGTCTATCTGGTCTTCTACGGCCTGCCGACCGTCGTCGACGTCGCCTATAGCGCGCAGACCTCCTTCGTGGCGACGCTTGCGCTCTACAGCGGCGCCTATCTGGTCGAGGTGTTCCGCTCCGGCCTGGAGGCCGTGCCGCGCGGCCAGATCGACGCCGGCAAGGCGATCGGCCTGACGCCCTGGCAGCGGCTTATCCATGTGCGCCTGCCGACCATGATGCGTATCACGCTGCCCGCGCTCTCCAACACCTTCATCTCGCTGTTCAAAGACACGTCCGTCGCCTCCGTCATCTCGGTGCCCGAGCTGACCTATGGCGCGCAGTGGATCAACTTCAACACTTTCCGCATCGTCGAGGTCTACCTCGTCGTGACGGCGATGTACCTGGTGACGGGCTACGCTCTTCTGTTCGCGCTGCGACTTGTCGAGCGCTGGTACAGGACGGCGCGCTGATGCTCGGCCAGATCGCCTATGCCCTGCCGTTCCTCGCCGAAGGTTTTGCGCTGACGCTCTGGGTGTCTTTGCTGGTCGTGGTGCTGTCGCTGATTGCCGGCGTCATCCTCGGCGTCGGCCTCGTCTACAGCCCCGCGCCGCTGCGCTGGGCGGTGCGCATCTTCAGCGACACCATTCGCGGCATCCCGATCCTGGTGCTGATCTTCTTCGTCTATTACGGCCTGCCTGCCGTCGGCGTTCACCTCCAGTCCTTCTGGGCCGCGGTGCTGGCGCTGACCTTGTTCAAGACAGCCCAGGTCGTCGAATATCTGCGCGGTGCGGTCGCCTCGATCCCAAAAGGCCAGTCGGAGGCGGCGATGGCGATCGGCCTCACCTTCCGCCAGCGGCTGGCCTACGTCATCTTCCCGCAGGCCTTCCGCCGCTTCCTGCCGCCCTGGATCAACGGCGTCACCGACGCTGTGAAGGGCAGCGCGCTGGTCTCGCTGCTCGGCATCACCGATCTGATGCAGGCCATCAACCAGGTCATCGGCCGCACCTACGAGGCGATGCCGCTCTATATCCTCGGCGCCCTCATCTATTTCGCCGTCAACTACGCGCTTTCTTACGCCAGCCGCCGGCTGGAACAGCGCTTTGCCTTCATCCGGGAATAGCACGATGGCCACCAGTTCGAACAACAGCCCAGCGCTTCTCGACATTGCCGAGGTCTCGAAATCCTTTGGCTCCGTCGAGGTGCTGCGCTCGGTCAGCCTCAAGGTGGCGAAGGGCGAGGTCGTCACCGTCATCGGCCCGTCCGGCAGTGGCAAGACAACGCTGCTGCGCTGCGTCAACTTCCTCGAAAGTTACGACAGCGGTTCGATCCGCATCGACGGCAAGGAGGTTGGTTTTCGCGACGGCGGCACGCGCCAGCGGCGCAGCGAGCGCGACTTGGCCAGCATGCGCGCCGAGACCGGCATGGTGTTCCAGAGCTTCAACCTGTTCCCGCATCTGACGGCAGCCGGCAACATCATGCTCGGCCTCACCAAGGTGCGCGGCAAGAGCAATGCCGAAGCGCGCTCGATGGCCGAACATTGGCTTGGACGCGTCGGCCTCGCTCACAAGGCCGACAGCCTGCCGGCGGAGCTTTCCGGCGGCCAGCAGCAGCGCGTCGGCATTGCCCGCGCCGTCGCCATGGAGCCAAAAATCCTGCTGCTCGACGAGATCACCTCTGCGCTCGATCCCGAACTTGTCGGCGAGGTGCTGGCCGTGGTGAAGAGCCTCGCCGAGGACGGCATGACCATGGTGATGGTGACGCACGAGATGGCCTTCGCCCGTGACGCGTCCAGCCGCATCGTCTTCATGGCCGATGGCGGCGTCAGCGCCGTCGGCCCGCCGAAACAGGTCCTCGCCGCGGAGACGACAAACGAGCGCCTCCGCACGTTTTTGGCGCGCTTCCGCGCCTCGCAATTCTGACATCGGATGGCAAAAAACCATCCAAGGAGCATTCTTCCATGACGCCTTACATCAGGCTCGCCGAACTCGGCCTGACGCTGCCCGAGCCGCCGACGCCCATCGCCAACTTCGTCACCCATGCCGAGAGCGGCCGGCTGATCTTCCTGTCAGGCCAGGGGCCGCTGCGCGCCGACGGCACGCTTTGCACGGGTAAGGTCGGCGAGGACGTGACCGTCGAAGAGGCCTATGAGCATGCCCGCCTCACCGGCCTCAATTTGCTTGCCGTCATGCACGCGGCAGCGGGAGACCTCGGCCGTATCGTGCGTGTCGTCAAACTGCTCGGCTTCGTCAACGCGACGCCGACCTTCAGCGACCATCCGAAAGTGGTCAATGGCTGCTCCGATCTCTTCGCCGACGTCTTCGACAAGATCGGCGGCCATGCGCGCTCGGCGATCGGCGTCGGCTCGCTGCCTGGAAACATCACCGTCGAAATCGAAGCGGTCGTCGAGATCGCCGCCTGACTTTCAGGGAGTCCACTCAAATGAAAACCTATTCCGACACCGGCTCCAACACCACGATCCGCGAGCGGCTGGGCTTGAGGCCCATCATCAACGTCTCCGGCACGATGACCGCGCTTGGCGCTTCGATCATCGTCCCCGAAGCGATCAGCGCCATGGCCGAGATCGCCTCGCAATGGGTGGAGATGGACGATTTGCAGCGCGCCGCGAGCGCGGTCGTCGCGCGCCTCACCGGCGGCGAGGCCGGCTTCATCACCGCCTGCTGCGCCTCAGGCATCACCATGGCGATCGCCGGCGCGATGACCGGAACGAACCTTTTGGCGATCGAACGCCTGCCGGACGACACCGAAGGGCTGAAGTCCGAGGTCGTCATCCAGCTCGGCCATATCGTCAACTACGGCGCGCCGATCGACCAGTCGATCCGCGTCGCCGGCGCCAAGGTAATTCCGGCCGGCACCGTCAGCGTCACGCAGGATTATCACGTACGCGAGGCGATCAACGAGCGCACGGTGGCGGCGCTCTACGTCGTCGCGCACCACACGGTGCAGTACGGCATGCTTTCGCTGGAGGAGTTCTGCGAGATTTGTCACGCCAAAAACATTCCGGTGATCGTCGACGCGGCTTCGGAATATGATCTGCGGAGCTTCCTGGCGTGCGGCGCCGACATCGTCGTCTACAGCGGCCACAAATTCCTCAGTGGCCCGACCAGCGGCATCGTCACCGGCCGCAAGGATCTGGTCCGCGCCGCCTATCTGCAGAACCGCGGCGTCGCGCGGGCCATGAAGGTCGGCAAGGAGAGCATCGCCGGCACGATGGCCGCACTTGAGGCCTGGGAAAAGCGCGACCATGCCGGCATCCGCCAGCGTGAGAAAGCGGCGCTCAATCTGTGGAAGGAAGCGCTGCAGGGCATTCCGGGCATCGGCGCTGAGATCGTGCCCGACCCGACCGCCAACCCGCTCGACCGTCTTCAGGTCTTCGTTCGCCCGGAAAGCCGCTTCACCGCTGCCGGCCTTGCCTCGGCGCTCGCCGCCGGTTCGCCGCCGGTCATCGTGCGCAACCATGAGGTCGAGCGCGGACACTTCTTCCTCGACCCCTGCAACCTCCATCCCGGCGAGGCCGAGGTCGTGGCCGAACGGCTGCGCGCCGTGCTGACGGCGAAGGACCGCCCTGCGGATGCGATGAAAGCGGCGCGCAAGGATTCGGCCGGCGCGCTGCGCTGGCCGGACTAGGCGCTATCAGCATCGGCGTTGCCGGCAGCCGCGACAATCCTTGCGGCTGTCGGCGAATTCCGCTAAGGCGCGCCTTTGCCGCCGGGAGCGAAAACCTTGACCGATCAGCGTGCCGACGTCGCCATCATTATGGGCAGCCAGTCCGACTGGGCGACGATGCGCCAGGCGGCCGAAACGCTGGACGCGCTGGGCGTTCCGCACAAAAGGCTGATCGTTTCCGCGCACCGCACGCCCGACCGTCTTTATGAATTCGCCAAGGGCGCCAAGGCGGCCGGCTACAAGGTGATCATCGCCGGCGCCGGCGGCGCGGCGCACCTGCCCGGCATGACGGCGGCGATGACGCCGCTGCCCGTCTTCGGTGTTCCCGTCGAATCCAAGGCGTTGTCCGGCCAGGACTCGCTGCTCTCCATCGTGCAGATGCCGGCGGGCATCCCGGTCGGCACGCTGGCGATCGGCAAGGCGGGCGCTGCCAACGCGGCCCTTCTCGCCGCCGCGGTCCTGGCGCTGAACGATGAAAAACTCGCCGCCCGGCTCGACGCCTGGCGCGCCGCCCAGACCGCCAAGGTCGCCGCCGAGCCGGCGGACACGCCGTGAATCTCGCTGCGGGATCGACCATCGGCATCATCGGCGGCGGCCAGCTTGGCCGCATGCTGGCGATGGCCGCCGCTCGCCTCGGCTACCGTACAATCATATTGGAGCCGCAGGCCGATTGCCCAGCGGCGCAGGTCGCCAACAGGCAGATCGTCGCCGCCTATGATGATTCGACGGCGCTTGCCGAATTGACAGCAGCCAGCGCCGTTGTCACCTATGAGTTCGAAAACGTCCCGGTTCAAGCGGTGGAAACGCTCGCCGCGCGCGTTCCCGTCTATCCACCTGCCCGCGCGCTCGAGGTCGCGCAGGATCGCGTGACCGAAAAAAGCTTCCTGAACGGCATTGGCATTCCCACGGCCGAATTCTGCCCCGTCGACAATGACGATCAGCTGACGGTGGCGCTGAAGAAATTCAAAGGCAGCGGCGTGCTGAAGACCCGCCGCCTGGGTTATGACGGCAAGGGACAGCGCGTCTTCCGCAACATGGAAACCGGCGGCTTTGCCGGCACCTGCGAGGCGATGGGCAATGTGCCGCTGATCCTCGAATCGCTGGTCGCCTTCGAGCGCGAGATTTCGGTGATCGCCGCGCGTGGACTTGACGGAAGTGTCGCCGCCTACGATCCGGCGGAGAACGTCCACCGCGACGGCATCCTGCGCAGCTCGACCTTACCGGCCTCAATCGAGGCCGAAACGGCCGCGGCAGCAAAGGAGGCGGCGGCAAAAATCCTCGCGGCGCTCGGCTATGTCGGCGTCATCGGCGTCGAGTTCTTCGTCCTCGCCGACGGCTCGGTGCTGGCCAACGAGATGGCGCCGCGCGTCCACAATTCCGGCCACTGGACGGAGGCCGCCTGCGTCGTCTCGCAATTCGAGCAGCATATCCGCGCCGTCGCCGGCCTGCCGCTCGGCTCACCCGCCCGCCATTCCGACTGCGTGATGGAAAACCTGGTCGGCGACGACATTCTGAAGGTCCCGGCGCTGCTCGCAGAGCCCGACTTGATGCTGCATCTCTACGGCAAGGCGGAATCGCGCCCTGGCCGCAAGATGGGCCACTTCACGCGGACCAGCCGCTGGGGCTGAAGCAATTCCAGGAAAATGCATGGCGGTTTTCCGTCCGGAATTGCGTGAAACAAATCACTGAATGTCCTGATCTTCGCCCTCGTCCGGGCTGGCGCAGCTCGGATCGCCTTCCTGGCAATTGGGGCCTGAGGTGAGCTGTTTTGTGCGCTCGTTGGTCAGCTCCGTCAGGCACTGTGAAACCTCCATCGGATGGATGGAGCCGCCCTCGCTGTCGGCGGTCGAATAGGCGCATTCGGCGTCGCGGAAGGCGATCCAGGCGCGCTGTGCCGTCTGCAGCAGCTTGTTGGCCTTCTCGCTATTGTCGCCGACGAGATCCTTGTAGGCGGCGTTGAGCTTGGCATCGGCCGCCTCATAGTCGGTGTTGGCGCAAATGGTCATCATCGACTGGCTGTCGTCGCTGCGGTCGCATTCTTGCCCCCAGGCGGCCGGAACGGTTGCCAGAAGGACGAGGCTGGCTGACAGAAAGAGGCGGCGCATGCTGGATCTCCAATCGCTTTGCGTCGGCCGCACCATCCCAGCCGCCCTTGAGTCGCACAATGCCGCGCGATACGGATGGCGAATATTTGATGTCTCGCGCCATTTGCGGCATTCAAGCCGCGCTTGCGGTTGACATGGGCAAGGCTCCTCGTTTATGAGCCACGCAAGTTCAAAGGCGCGCTTTTTCCGGGCGCGCCTTTAAAATTCGGCCCGGGACCGGGCCCCGACCGAACAGGCAAGACCATGAAGATCAAGAATTCGCTCAAGGCGCTCAAGGCGCGTCACCGCGACAACCGGCTGGTTCGCCGCAAGGGACGCATCTACATCATCAACAAGACCGCTCCGCGCTACAAGGCGCGCCAGGGCTGACCCTTGCGCGCGGCTTGATGCATGTCGCCCAAAAGTGCGTAGCGGTTTTGGGCGAACGACATGGAAGGCCGCGCCCGCTTGATGTCGATTGCCGGTTCGCCGGCCCTTTCACGCTAAAATCATTTTGACGATCCGCCGTCCGGCATTAGATTCCGGCGATGCGGATTCTTTTTGCTTCTTTCGCCGCCCTGCTCCTCTTCGGCATGCCCGGATGGGCTGAGGAGCCTGCCAAGTCGCCCGCCGCGACCCCGCCGCCCGCCATCACACCGCCGCCAGTCGCTGCGACCAGGCAGGGACGGCTCGACCAGCTCTTTGCCGATCTCAGACGCGAGCGCAACGAAAAGGCCGCCGAGCGCATCGCCGGCCGCATCTGGGGCGAGTGGAACCAGTCCGGCAGCGCTTCGATCGACCTGATGATGCAGTGGGCGCAGAAGGCGACGGAAGACCAGAAATTCGACGTCGCGCTCGATTTCCTCGACCAGGTCGTGACCTTGCAGCCCGACTATGCCGAAGGCTGGAACCGCCGCGCCACGGTGCATTTCCTGATGAAGAACTATGGGAAGTCGATGTCGGACATCGACCACACCCTGCAGCTCGAACCGCGCCATTTCGGCGCGCTTTCCGGCCTGGCGCAAATCATGGCCGAAACCGGCCACAAGCAGTCGGCGCTGGAAGCCTGGCAGAAGGTGCTTACGATCTATCCGATGATGCGCAGCGCCCAGGACCAGGTCTCGGTGCTTTCCGAAGAGCTTGCCGGCGAAGGCATTTGAGGGGCAAACCGGCTTCACCTGTGTTTAGCGAAGAGCCATCGGGATAGGTCGCGATCCTTCGCGCCCCCCTCTGTCCTGCCGGACATCTCCCCCACAAGGGGGGAGATTGGCAGCTTCGTCGAAGCGCCATTCCCTGCAATGTTGGCGATTGGCGAAAGCCGGCGCGACATCCGACCTCCCCCCAAGTGGGGGAGATGCCCGGCAGGGCAGAGGGGGGCGCTGTCCCGCCGGCGTCTCAAAGGTTCTCCAGCGCACAAGCGATCATTGAAATTCCGGCTGCCAACCGGCCTGTAACCTGTCAAAGTCACTCACTCGCAAACTAATTCCAATCCGCCCCGTACTTCCTCCGCATGAACCTCATCTGCGCCGCGTTTCTCTTCCTCATCGCACTCATCTTCGCCCTCGCCGGCATCAGCCGTGCCGGTGCCTGGCTGATCGAGCGCCGCAATCCGCCGGTCGGCGAATTCGCCGACATCAACGGAGCGCGAATCCACTATGTCCACGTTCCGGCCGCCGCCAATGTCAATCTGCCGCCGATCGTCTTCATCCATGGCGCCAGCGCCAACCTCAAGGATCAGATGCTGCCGCTGAAGCCCCTGCTCGAAGGCCGCGCCGAGATGCTGTTCCTCGACCGGCCTGGCTTCGGCTGGTCCGAACGCGGACCGGGCAACAACGAAACGCTGGCGGCGCAGACCGATACCATCGCCGCGCTGATGGATCGCCTCGGCATCGAAAAGGCGATCATCGTCGGCCATTCCTTCGGCGGTGCGATCACCACCGCCTTTGCCCGCGCGCATCCCGAAAAGACGCTCGGCCTGGTCTTCCTGGCGCCCGTGAGCCATCCCTGGCCAGGCGGCGCGACCGCCTGGTATTACAAGCTGACGGCGACTCCGATTGTCGGCTGGCTGTTTTCGCAGACTCTGGCCCATCCTGCGGGCATGCTGCAGATTGGCGGCGCCACGGCCTGCGTCTTCTCACCGAACAAGGTGCCGGACGGCTATGTCGAGACTACCTCGATCCCGCTCGTGCTGCGGCCGCGTGCCTTCCGCGCCAACGCCATCGATGTGGCCCAGCTCTACGACTATGTGCTCGAGGCCTCGCCCGGCTACAGCGAGATCAAAGCCCCGACGGTCGTCATCTCCGGCGATCGCGACAAAGTTGTCTACGCCACCATCCATTCCATCGGCCTCGGGCGCGACATTCCCGGCACCGAATTGGTCTGGGTCCGCAACCTCGGCCACAAGCCTGACTGGATCGCGCCCGACCTCGTCGTCGGCGCCATCGAGAAGGCCGCCGGCAAGGATATCGATCTGGAGGCGATGGCCAGGACGGTGGAAGGTCGCATCGCCGGCGACGCTCAGGGCGCCGGCAGATGCCCCGAGCTCAAAGTGCCGGATGCGGAGCTGGCGCCGGGCTGAGCACCGGAAGCGCAGGAAGCCGCACTTCGCAGGCCGGCCTCACCTGAATATCGGCACACCTCAGTGAGTTTCCGACCCGACATACGCAATCCGCAGCATGTTGGTCGAGCCGGGGGTCCGGAGCGGCACGCCCGCGGTGATGATCACCCGGTCTCCCGGCTTGCCGAAGCCTTCGTCGAGAGCGATGCGGCAGGCGCGGTCCACCATGTCGTCGAGGTCGATGGCATCCTCCGAGACCACGCAATGCGTGCCCCACAACAGCGACAGCCGACGTGCCGTGTTGACGATCGGCGACAGCGCCACGATCGGCACCTGCGGGCGCTCGCGCGCGGCGCGCAGGCCGGTGGTGCCCGAGGCGGTGTAGGTGATGATGGCCGACAGCTTCAGCGTCTCGGCGATCTCGCGCGCGGCGAGCGAGATCGCGTCCGCTCCGGTCGCTTCCGGCTCGGAGCGCTGCGCGTTGATGATGCCGGCATAGGTCGGGTCGGTTTCGACCTTGGTGGCGATGCGGTTCATCATGGCGACCGCCTCGACCGGATAGGCGCCTGCCGCGGATTCGGCCGAAAGCATGATCGCGTCCGCGCCCTCGAACACGGCGATCGACACGTCGGAGACCTCGGCGCGGGTCGGCACCGGCGCGGTGATCATCGATTCCAGCATCTGGGTGGCGATCACCACCGGTTTGCCGGCGCGGCGCGCCGCGCGCGTGATCTGCTTCTGGATGCCGGGCACGGCCTCCAACGGCATCTCGACGCCGAGATCGCCGCGGGCGACCATCAGCGCGTCCGACAGTTCGATGATCTCGGGCAGGCGGGCCACCGCCTGCGGCTTCTCGATCTTGGCCATGATCAGCGCCCTGCCGCGCGCGATCTTGCGGGCTTCCGCCAGATCCTCCGGCCGCTGCACGAAGGACAGCGCCACCCAGTCGACGCTCGCCGCCAGCACCGCGTCGAGATCGGCGCGATCCTTCTCGGTCAGCGCGCCGACCGGCAGATCGGTGTCGGGCAGGCTGACGCCCTTCTTGTCGGAAATGCCGGTGCCGGCGACGACCTTGCAGGTGATCGACTTGCCGTCACTTTTGATCGCCTTCAGCTCCAGCTTGCCGTCGTCGATCAAAAGACGGTGACCGGCCTCGACCGAGCTCAGGATTTCCGGATGCGGCAGGTAGACACGACTGGACGTGCCGGGCTCCGGATTGTCGTCGAGCGTGAAGGTCTGGCCGACGGTCAGCGCTTCCTTGACGTTGGCGAACTTGCCCACCCTGAGCTTCGGCCCCTGCAGGTCGGCGAGGATGCCGATCGGCCGGCCGACGGCCGCCTCGACGGCGCGGATGCGGCCGACGAGCGTGCGCATCAGCTCGTGGTCGGTATGGCTCATATTGATGCGGAAGACATCGGCGCCTGCTTCGAAGAGCTTTCGCAGCATCTCCTCGGACGAGGAAGCCGGGCCGATGGTGGCGAGGATCTTGACCTTGCGGTTACGTCTCATTGACTGTTTGTTCCCGGGGCGGGGGTCGCTGGCGCGCCTCCCGTTGCGGGCTCGTCGGTCAGCTGGACCATCCAGCTAGCCTGCTCGCCCGTGTCATATTCCTGAAATCCGGCGCGCTGGAAGCCCCGGGCGACGCAATCATTCACGCCGGCAATCTTGAACTCTTTTTCGGCGACGCACATGTTGATCGGGCCGTCCCAACGCCCGCCGCGCTCGGCGTCTTCTGCATAAAGATAGTAAAACCTTGATGACAGCGGACCCTCGATCAGCGTCTTGCAGGTCGACCCTTCGATGTGCCACCAGCCTTCGGTGATCCAGCCGGCCTTGGCGCGGTAGCCGATGCCGACCCCGACCAGGTTTTGTGTCGCATTGCAGACGCGGAAGTCGGCGCGCGCCGGCGAGGTCACGCAAAGCGCGAACACGGCCGCGCCAAAGATCAGGAGCGGCAGGGTCAGGCGCTTGCGCAGCCTGCCGGCAAAACCCATTCCATATCCCTTCGCGAACCACATCTGCATCTCTCGAAGCCCTTTTCAGCAAACTCCGGGCGCATGTCAACGCGCCGTTTTGTTCAATTCCAATCGATTTAGAAGGGCCCGGCGCACGATAAGTCGTCCTATCCGGGATTTTTTGCAGAAACCGTGGCCAAACAACGGCATTGCACCTGCGTCCTCTTCGTGGAATGACGATACCACCCCGCCCGGACACCAGCGACCGACCGTTTTCAGCCGATGACCCGATCCACAGTTTTCGCGCCTTTCGACATCGTCGAGGGCGACCGCAAGAAAGGCATCGTGCTTCTGGCCGATCACGCCCGCCGCGACATACCGGACGAGTATGGCAGCCTCGGCCTGCCGGCGGCGGAGTTCGAGCGCCACATCGCCTATGACATCGGCGTCGAGACGGTGACGCGCGAGCTGGCGGCGGCGCTCGATGCGCCGGCCGTGCTTGCCGGCTTCTCGCGGCTTCTGATCGACCCCAACCGCGGCGAGGACGACCCGACGCTGATCCGCCAGCTCTATGACGGCACCATCGTGCCGGGAAACTATCCCATGGCCGAAGAGGAACGGGAAAAACGGCTCGACGGCTTCTACCGGCCTTACCACGACGCCGTCGGCGCGATGATTTCCTCGGTGGCGCACGCCTCCGGCAAGGCGCCGTTCATCTTCTCCGTGCATTCCTTCACCCCGCGCATGCAAGGCTTCATCCGCCGCTGGCATGTCGGCATCCTCTGGGACCGCGACGATCGCGTGGCGCGGCCGCTGATCGATATGCTGGCCGAAGACAAGAACCTCGTCGTCGGCGACAACGAACCCTATGACGGCGCTTTGCGCGGCGACACCATGTTCCGCCACGCCATCGTCAACGGTTATGCCCATGCGCTGATCGAGATCCGCCAGGACCTGATCGCCGACCGCGCCGGCGCGCTTGCATGGGCCGAGCGGCTGGCCCCGATCGTTGACGCCATCGACCGCCGTGCCGATATACACCAGGTGAAAATGTTCGGCTCGCGCACCGGGCCGGTCTGAAGAAGGCCTGGAAAGGCCCACGGAGTTCCAAGCAATGACCGAACTCAGCGAAGAGAAAAAACGCGATTTCGAGGCCGCCGCCTTCCGCCGGCTGGTCGAGCACCTGCGCGAGCGCGGCGACGTCCAGAACATCGACCTGATGAACCTCGCCGGCTTCTGCCGCAACTGTCTGTCCAACTGGTATCGCGAGGCCGCCGAGGCCGACGGCGTCGCACTGTCGAAGGACCAGTCGCGCGAGATCATTTACGGCATGCCCTATGTCGAATGGCAGGCGCTGAACCAGACCGAAGCCTCCGAGGCCAAGAAGGCCGAGTTCGAGGCGAGGCGGCCGAAGGATCACTAGAGCGTTTCACCGTTTCACGGAAACGGCGAACCGCTCTATCTCGTTGTTTTGACGCAATTCCGGACGGAAAACCGTTTCACACTTTTCCTGGAATTGCTCTAACGGAGGCCTCGATCCTGCGCGTTGAGACCCCTACCCGGCTCGGCCCAGCGCTATGGCCGACCCCGTGAACGGCAACACCAGATCATAACCGGCCGGCGGCGGCACGATGGGCGTGGCCGCGGAGGTGCCGAACTGGGTGATGCCCTCACCCAGATGGTGCGCGAGATCGTGGCGGCCGCCGCCGAACTCAAATGTGCTGCTTCCCACCATACGCGCGGAGAACACGTTGGTGCCGATCAGTTGCACCATCGTCGCGCCGGCCGAGACGGCGACCGTCGTGCCCGCCACCAGGCTCGTGCGACGGAAAGTGGCGATGCGTTCGCCTTGCTCGAATGAAGCCGGATCGTCGAAGGTCCCCATCGGCCGGCGTTGCAGATAAAGCGAGAACTCCCCCACCGGGTCGAGCCCGAGCGACAGCGCGCCATTGTCGATCCCCTGGGCCTTGAATGGCCTTGCGGCGAAGGTGAAATGCGCGGTGGTCTCGGCGCGCTGGCCATCGAACATTGGCACGTCGCGAAAGGGCAGATGCAGGAAATATCCGTAGTCGGCCACCGAGCCGTCCTTGGCGCGGTAGAAGCGACCGGTGGCGTACCAGGCGAGTTCGGCGGGAAGCAGAGCGGTCATGCGGCGGTCCTGTGATGTCCGGGAAATGGGGACCAGACTGTGCCGCGTTCTCGCGCGGACGGGAAGCGCCGGATTGCTGACGTGGCTTGGCCCAAGCACTTTCGGCCGGCAGCGCTTGGCTGAAAATTGAATCGATCTAATTTGCCGCCAAAGCCATTTTCGCAGCGGATTCTCGACCATGGGCGCGCAAACCACGATGCAGGCCGCCACCCGCGGCCGTTGGGCCGTCGCCGGCATCTTCCTCGCCAACGGTTTTCTCACCGGCAGCTGGGCGCCGCAGATCCCGGTGTTTCTCACCCGGCTGGACATTTCGAAATTCACGCTCGGCCTGCTGATCCTTTTGTTCGGCGTCGGCGCGGTGATGGCGATGACCTGGTGCGGCCATCTCATTTCCAGGCATGGCTCGCGCCCGGTGCTACGCTGGTTCGGCCTTTGCGGCAGCTTCGGCCTGCTGGTCGTGGCGCTCGCGCCCAACGTGCCACTGGCGGCAATCGCCATGCTTGTCTTCGGCGGCTCGATCGGCGGCATGGACGTCGCCATGAACTCGAATGCCGTGGTGGTGGAAAGAAGACTGTCCCGCGCCATCATGTCGTCATCGCATGGCTTCTGGAGCCTCGGCGGCTTCGCCGGCGGCGCGTTGGGCGGCTACACCATCCAGAATTACGGCTATCTCGCCCATGCGATCGTGGTGACCGCGGTCGCCTTCGCCGTGATCGCCTTTGCTGTTCGCTACCTCATCGCGGAAGGAAAGCCGCAGGCCGCCGAACATCAGAGATTCGCGCTGCCGCGGCACACGATCGTCTATCTGGTCGGGCTGATGGCGCTGCTCACCATGGTTTCCGAGGGCGCGGTGCTCGACTGGGCGGCGCTCTACCTCCATCAGGAGATCGGCGCCGACCTTGCGATTGCCGGCCTCGCCTATGCCGCCTTCTCCGGCGTCATGGCGTTGATGCGCTTCCTGGGCGACGGCGTGCGCAACCGCTTCGGCGCGGTGGCGACGCTGCGCGGCTCGGCGCTCGTCGCCGCCGCCGGCATGTTCGTGGCCGGCCCTCTCGCCCTCGCCCTGGCTTGCCATCGCCGCTTTCGCCTTCTGCGGCTTCGGCATCGCCAATATGGTACCGATCCTGTTCTCGGCTGGCGGCAACCAGGAAGGCATGTCCTCCGGCACCGGCATGAGCGTCGTCACCACCATGGGCTATTCCGGCATTCTGGTGGCGCCGTCGGCAATCGGCTTCGTTGCGGAGCGCTCGAGCTTCGGCCCGATCTTCATCGCGCTTTCCGGCCTGCTGGTCGTCGTGCTGTTGATGGCGAGCCTTGCTCACCGGGCAGAATTCGCCCCTGAGCCGAATGATTTCAGGTCGGATCGACCTGAAATCATCCGGCTCTAAGATCAGAGAAATAGAGCATGATGTCATCCGAAAACCGCTTCACACTTTTCGGCATCATGCTCTAGCTGTGGGCTTTCAGAAGGTTGTCCATTCGGACCTGACCGAGGAGACTGGAGTTACCACGCTTCAGATTCGCCGGAGGGTCCGAATGAACATCCATAAGAATGCCCGTCTCACGCCGCTGCGTC
>NZ_JBZEGV010000018.1:0-132471 GCF_058312955.1 Mesorhizobium sp. LEGMi-168a | reverse complement strand
CACAAAACGAAGCCGCTCATCCATGATGCCAGTCTCTCGCCAAACCATCGCCGGTCCTCCCGGCTAACGAGAAAACTGTCACCCATCCAATCGGTCCATTCCGTTACCTATCTATCCGGTTCGGACACGCGCCCTTTCTCCCCGTCACTATACGGGGAGAAATGTCCGGCAGGACAATGAGGGGCAGCGCCAACATATCGAAACATAATCACTGTGACGGGCGCTAAATCACCGTGATAGGCATTAAAACCTCAGGCGATTGCTCTGCCTACCTTTGGCGGATTTCCACCGCCGCCATGGGCTGATAGGCTGGCGTGTCCCGGGAGGAGACGGTGATGGCGATCAAACTCGACGAGCTCATGAACGCCAGCAATCTGCGCAAGACGCGCAGCTTCATTGCTCCGATGGACGGCAGGGCGCATGTCTCGGGCGACCGCTCGGTGCCCTTGCTCGACAAGACCATTCCGGAGCTTTTTTCCGATACGGTGAGCAAATACGCTACGCTCGACGCCGCCGTCTTCGTCGGCCAGGACAAGCGCTTCACCTGGAGCGAGCTGTCGGACACGGTCGACGCTTTAGCCGCCGGCTTCCTGGCGCTTGGCCTTGAGAAAGGCGACCGTGTCGGCATCTGGTCGCCCAATCGCTGGGAATGGCTGGTGACGCAGTTCGCCACCGCGCGCATCGGCCTGATCCTGGTCAACATCAACCCGGCCTACCGGCTGACCGAGCTCGAATATGCCCTCAACAAGGTCGGCTGCCGAGCGCTGGTTACGGCGGTCCAGTTCAAGACGTCCGACTATCTCGGCATGATCGAGACGCTGGCGCCGGAGATCGTCACCGCCGAGCCCGGCAAGCTCAAGGCGAAGAAGCTGCCCGCGTTGAAAATCGTCATCCGCATGGGCGACGACAATTCGCCCGGCATGTTCAATTTCGGCGATGTGCTGGCGATGGCCGGACGCGACGAGCATGACAGCCTCGACCGCATCTCCGAAAGCCTGAAGCCGAATGAGGCCATCAACATCCAGTTCACCTCCGGCACGACGGGCGCGCCGAAGGGCGCGACGCTCACTCATTTGAACATCGTCAACAACGGCAATTTCGTCACCTCGGCCATCAAGCTCACGGTCGACGATCGGCTTTGCATCCCGGTGCCGCTCTATCACTGCTTCGGCATGTCGATGGGCACGATGGGCTGCGTCACCAAGGGCGCGACCATGGTCTTTCCAGGTGAAGGCTTCGATGCCGGTGCCACCTTGAAGGCGGTGGCGCACGAACGCTGCACCGGCCTCTATGGCGTGCCGACCATGTTCGTCGCCATGCTCGACCACAGCGATTTTTCCACCTTCGATCTCTCCAGCCTGCGCACCGGCATCATGGCCGGCTCGCCGTGCCCGATCGAGGTGATGAAGAAGGTTGTGTCGCTGATGAACATGTCGGAAGTGACGATCGCCTATGGCATGACCGAGACCAGCCCGGTCTCCTTCCAGAGCAGCGTCGACGATCCGCTGGAAAGGCGCGTCTCCACCGTCGGCCGCATCCATCCGCATGTCGAGGTGAAGGCGATCGGCGCCGACGGCGCTACTGTCGCGGCCGGCGCGCCGGGCGAGCTCTGCACGCGCGGCTATTCGGTGATGAAGGGCTATTGGGACGATGCGGAAAAGACCCGCGAGGCGGTCGACGCCGAAGGCTGGATGCACACCGGCGACCTCGCAACCATCGACGCCGAAGGCTATTGCAACATTGTCGGCCGGGTGAAGGACATGGTCATCCGCGGCGGCGAGAACGTCTATCCGCGCGAGGTCGAGGAATTCCTCTACCGCCATCCGAAGGTCAAGGAAGTGCAGGTCTTCGGCATCCCCGACACCAAATATGGCGAGGAGCTCTGCGCCTGGATCGTGCTGAAGCCGGGTCAGATCGCCACCGCTGAGGAAATCAAGGCCTTCTGCGCCGGCCAGATCGCCCACTACAAGGTGCCGCGCTACATCCGCTTCCGCACCGAATTGCCGATGACGGTGACCGGCAAGCCGCAGAAATTCCTGATGCGCGAGGCCATGGTCGAGGAGCTGGGGTTGGTGGCGCAGAAGACGGCGTGAGCCGGCAATACGCCTTACGGATGAGCAGGGCCGACGCCAGGGCGAAACCGACAGAAAACGGGCTATCGACTAGCTACAAATGATGTATTCCCCGGTCTGACCGGCGCGTCTAGGCTTCGTGGCCCCAAAATCAAAATATGAATAATGTGTCGGCAAGCTTTGCGCTATGCCGCAGGAATCCCGTGCCCTGGCAAGGTGGGGGGCCAAAATGGCAAGTTCGGAAACACTGCATCGCCTGAACAATCTGGTGAGGAGCCCTCGCGTCAAATTCGCAGCCGCCCTGGGTGCGGAACTTCTTGGGTTGCGCTATACCATCATCAGGCTCGACCCGGTGAACGCCTGCAACCTGCGTTGCGGCATGTGCTTCTTTTCCAATGATCGCTGGCGTGCGGAGAATGCGAAGGGCCGCCTGACCAAAGGGGACCTTGAGCGCATCGCCGCCGAGCTCTTTCCGCAGGCGCTGCAGGTGCATTTCGGTGCATCCATGGAGCCGACCATGTTCAAGGATTATCCCTGGCTGGTCGAACTCGCGACGCGACACCGCGTTCCTTTCATCGGCTTCACGACGAACGGACAGCTTCTGACCGAGCAAGGGATCCGCCGCCTGTCGGAAGCCGGCCTGGGCGAAATCACCATCTCGACACATGGCACCGAAAAGGCCACCTATGAAGCGCTGATGCCGGGCGCCTCCTTCGACAAGCACCACGCCGTGCTGAGCATGCTCGCCAAGGTGAGGGAGGGCGGCAGGAAGCCGCGGTTGCGTCTCAATTTCACCGTCAATCCGGACAATCTCAGGCAGGTGAAGGATCTGATCAAGATCTATGGCGAATACGGTCCCGATACGATCCAGATCCGCCCGGTTTTCGATTTCGGCGGCACGTCATACCGCAATACCGATCTCTCTCACCACCTGACGGCCTATAGGGAAGCCGTTGCAGACCTGGTTGCGGCGAGCAAGGAGAGGCACATCCGCATCCTCGCCAATACGAAAGACCCAACGCACCAGAAACCGAACATATCGGCCCATGTCTATCGAACGGCATTCCTGCGGCCGGTCTCGGCGACAAAAGTTTGGAATGACGATTTTTCCTGGCGCCTGGAGTCGCTCGACGAATATTCGGACCGCACACACTGGAAACGTCGGCTTTTCCGGCACGTGCTCCGGCCGTACCCGCAAGGCAAGTTGCCGCTCTCCCAAACGGCAGCAACGCAGGTCTATTGAAGGCGTCACGCGCAGCCACGCGCTGCACCCGCTACCGCTGTCCGCCTCGCGCTGCGCCACAGCATTTTCTGCAAGGGGCATATTGTTACATTTTGAGTTTTTTTTTACATTTTGTGATTTGCACGATACCGCTAACGGGGCTCTGGTGGGTGCAGGCTTTTCTGGCTTCAGGCGTTTGGGCAAAAAGGGCGGGGGTGTGAAAGGGGGCCAAGCATGGCCACGAACACCATTGTCTTGAGCGGCGACTATGGCTACCACCAATATAAAGCAACCGGTCTGCCCGCCGACACCATAATCGATGCCACCAACGCCTCGTGGATCGTCGCCAATCAGGGAAGTCCAACCAACCTCTATCCCTTCGCGATCGTCAGCCCCGGCGACAACTTCCTGGCTTTCGGCGGCACGATCAACGGCACGGTCTCCCAAACCGCCGACTGGGAGAGCATCTACATCAACTCCGCCGCAGTCCGTATAAATTCAGCCCACAGCTTTACCATCGACGACTGGACGATCACCCAGCCCTGGGATGGCATCCGGGTCGGCGGCACTGGCACCTTCCTCATCGAGGATAGCTATGTCGGCAACTCACGAGACGACGCGGTCGAGGACGACGACGTCATCGGCGGCACCATCAAGGATTCCCTGTTCGACCACGTGTTTTCCGGAGTGAGCCTTGGCGACGGTGACGTGGATGGGTCTGACAACTCGGTTACCATGGATGGCATGCTTCTGGGCATGGGAGAGTACCTTCGCAAAGGCGTGATAACCCACGGCTCGCCATTCAAGCTCGACAACACCACAGGCGCTAACGATATCTCGCCCAGCCTGCACTTTGTCGACTGCGTGGTGGCGATCACCGACGTTCACCACAACGGCCAGGGGCGGCTGCAGCACGCCTGGGACAAGACGGTCGAGTCGCACGGCAATTACTATCTCAACCTCTCTGACGAGCCGCTGCCGGCGGATTATCCAATGCCGCCCGCCGGCTGGACGGTCCTTCAAGGCCAGGCGGCCCGCGACTACTGGGCCCAGGCCAAGGCGGCCTGGCATGCAGCCCATGACGGGACCGACCCGATACCGTCACCTCCGACCGACCCGACACCGTTACCTCCGACCGACCCGACCCACGGAACGACCGGGAACGATACTTTTGTCGGCACTGCCGCGGCCGATACCTTCGATGCCCTGGCTGGCGACGATACACTGCGGGGCCTGGGTGGCAACGACGTGCTGACCGGTGGCAAGGGCGAGGACGTCTTCGTGTTTGACACGGCCTATGGCCCCGGCAATGTCGACACGCTCACCGACTTCGACGCGGAACATGACTCGCTCTATCTCGACAATGCCGTCTTCACCAAGCTCGGCTCCGGTTCCTGGTCCAGCCCGACGCGGGTGAACTCGTCGTATTTCGAGCTGCGAGACCACGCCACCCACAGCAACGATCACCTGCTCTACAACCGGGCCACGGGCGTTCTGTACTATGATCCCGACGGCTCGAAATCGGCCCCCCAGGTGGAAATCGCCCACCTAGAGCCCGGGGCGGCACTCACCTATCACGACGTGTTCATCGTTTGATCGCTCATGCGATCGCGCCATGGCACGGCGAAGGGCTGGCGAGTTCCACTTCGGGTGGGGTTGAAGGCCGCAGCAGGCAGGATAGGGCCTATCTTTCCCGGAAGGCACGCTGGAACGAATCCACCAGCGGCTTGGTCAAATAGGTCAGAAACGTTCGCTCGCCGGTTGAAATGAAGGTTTCGACCGGCATGCCTGGGTAGATTTGCTCGGGCTTGACCTGCGGGGGCAGCTTATCAGCCATCTTGAGCCGCACGGTGTAATACGGCTGTCCAGTGCTGGGTGTGATCAGCCGGTCCGCCGAAATGTAAAACACCTTTCCGGACACCTTTGGTGTTGTCCGCGCGTTGAGGGCTGTCAACATCATGTTCGCGCTTTGGCCGACCCGGATAGCATCGATGTCTTCAGGCTTGATCTTTGCCTCGATGATAAGTTCATTCGTGGTCGGCAGAAGCTCCATTGCAACCTCGCCGGCACGGATGACGCTGCCTTCGGAATTGTAGAGCGAGCGAACAATGATGCCGTCCACCGGCGCACGAATGGTCGTCCGCCACAGGACCGATCGAGCGGCGTTGATCTGTTCCTCAAGATCCGCCACCTGCGCCTGGGCTTTGTTCAGTTCCGTGACGGCATCCTCGACCCGGCTGGTTGTAAGTCTTTCAATCTGTTGACGCGCTTCCACGGTCTGGGTCGCCGAGCTGGCGATTTGCGCCTCCAGCGATCCGGCCTGACCTGCCAACTCGGCGGTGCTACGCAGAAGATCGGTGTATTCAGAACGATTTGTCAGTCCCTTTTCCAGCAACTGCTTCTTGCGTTCCGCCTCGGCATTGACGATCGCGAGCTGGTTTTCCGCAGCATCCTTCTGCGCCCTCAAGCCGGCAACGGCTTCCCGAAGGGCTGCTACCCGTTGCCTCAGAATCTCCTGCTCTGCGGCATAGCGCGCCAGCCGAGCCTGGAACTCCTTGGTTTGCTCTGCAAAGACGTCACTGAATTCGGGCGCGTCAGAGTAGGCGCCTAGATCGCGGGGCAGGACGATTTTCTCCAGGCCGTCCCGTTCTGCCTCGAGCCGCGCGATTTCAGCTTTTTGTGCGACCCACTGTTTGAGGACCCGGTTGAGCTGGGACTGCGCCACCGTCGGATCGAGCACGATCAGGGCCTGGCCTCGTAAGACTCTGTCACCCTCTCGGGCCTTGATGCTGCTGACCACGCCACCTTCGAGATGCTGGATCATGACATTCTGTCCAGCTGCCGCGACCACTCCCGGCGCGATCGTTGCTCCGGCAATCGGCGCCATTGCGCCCCAGAATCCGAAGCCGAGCAAGAAAACGGACACGCTTGCATACCCCGCCAGCGTGATCCGATCCGTGCGTGTATCGACGTTGCGCTGCCAGCGATACGTCTTGGCGCCGATGGTTTGGCTAGGAACCGTCATTAGCGACCTTTATCTCCCCGCGAGCAGATGACGGGAAAGGCACCACTCCTTCGCTGCTACGCGGCTGAGAGGCTGCGGGCCGCCCCGCTTGGCCCCGTCGCGTGATAAGTCTATCGAGCACGTCCTTGGTCAAGCCGTAGATCTCGATCTGGCCACTGCGCAGCATCAATATGCGATCGCATTTGGAAGCGAGAGAGGGCCGATGGGTTATGACGAGCACAGTCGTTTTTCGTGAACGCGCCTGGATGATCGCCCGCTCGAGCGCGGCTTCGCCGTTGGAATCGAGATTTGCATTGGGCTCGTCGAGAACCAGCACCTTGGGATCGCCGTAAAAGGCGCGAGCAAGCCCGATGCGCTGACGCTCGCCACCCGAAAGGCGAACGCCCATCGGGCCGATCAGCGTCGAATAGCCATCCCTCTGACCCAGGATGAGCTCATGCACTTGGGCCCGCTGGGCTGCCTGGACCAATTTCTCGTCGGGCGCATCCGGTTCGAAACGCGCGATATTTTGGGCAATGGTCCCCGGGAAGAGTTCCACGTCTTGCGGGAGGTAACCAATATGGCGGCCGAGTTCTTCCGGATCCCAGTTTCGAATATCGCCGCCGTCGATCCGGACCGCCCCCGAGCGGGGCTCGATGGCACCGACGATGAGGCGCGCCAGGGTCGATTTTCCAGCCTGGCTCGGCCCGACGATCGCGACTGTTTCGCCGGCGGCGACTTCAAAGGTCAGGCGCTTTATCAGCGGCAGCGACCCGTCGGCCGCGCCCGGAAGATGATAGACTATTTGATCCACGCTTAACGCTCCTTGAGGAGCCGGCAATGCTACGTTTTCCTGGTCGTCCGGTCCGGATCGGAGAGCCGAAAGCCTCTTCCATGCGAGATTGGCGTCGATGATCTGCCGCCAACTGCCAATGATCTGATCAAGAGGCTGCAGAGCGCGCGCCGAAATCATCGAGGACGCAAATATCATACCGGCGGTCATCTCGTTGTGCAGAACCAGATAAGCGCCGACCCCCAAAATCGCGATCTGCAGTGTCGAACGAGCGGTGCGGGATACACCGCCGTAAAATGCATTGATGCGAGCGAGCCCATCCGAGGCGTGCAGAGAGCCGGAAAAACGGGTCCCCCAGAACTCTATCGCGTTGGACACCATGCCAAGTGCGCGAACGGTTTCGAAGTTTCGGGCGAAGGCCTGCGCTGAATTCATTGAGGCGTTGAGATTCTCCGCCATCTCCTTGCCAGGTCGCGAACTCGCGAACTGGTTCAGCATGGCGATGGTGACCATGAGAACCGCCCCGACGACCGTGACGAGGAAGAGCAACGGATGGATGAAATAGAGCAGGCCCACGAAGATTGGCCCGAAAGGAAGGTCGAAGAGAAAGAAAATAGTTCTCGAAGCGATGAAAACTCGCAGCGTGGCCAAATCGCGCAAGGCTTGGACATCGCCGAGGCCCGCCCGGGGGCCACTCATTGCGGCGAGAAAAGACGATGTACCCAAAGAGACATCCAATCGCGCGGCGAGCCGGCTTGCATATACACCCCGCACGACTTCGAGCACGCCAAAGAGCAAGAGCGACGAAAGCGCAAGCAATGTCAGGTAGGTGAGAGTGTCCAAATTGGCGGCTGGCAAAACCCGATCATATACCTGCAGCATGTACAGAGGCAGAACCAGCACCAGTGCGTTCATCACCGCGGAGAAGAGGCCCATTTCGGCCACGCTTTTCCACAGCTCCCTTCTGTTCGTGTAATTGGGCATCCCCGAAATCGCCTCTTGGGGCCAAGCGATCACATTAGGAAATCTTTATATATCATGCCAGGCGGCCGCGCTATCGGTAGTGTCCCAGTTTGAAACATTCCGAAATGCAATATGCATTTCACATCGGCCCGACCTCCTATATGCTTGGCGCAAAAGCACGGGGGGAAACGGTGTGTCCCGAGAGCGTGACGTGCATATGTGGCGCGAAGCCGGGAAACTTGCGGTATCTGGCGACTATGAAGGATGGCTTGCCATAGAGTGGGAGCTTCGTAGCAGAGGATTCCCACGCGCCAAGCTGCTGTTCGATAACGACCGGATCCGCGAAAAGCTTGATGATATTTGTAAGCGGGCACAGCAGCAACGCGCCGATGCCGACCGGACCTAAAGGCCAGAAGCGCCCCGCCGACATCAGCCGGCTACGCCAAGCATCCGCTACCGCCGCCCGCTTCGTCCCTCCGATGGCCTTGGCGCCGAGCCCGGTTCCTCGACGAGCGGGCCGAGCAGCACTTCGCCGAACAGCGGCTGGTAGCTGCGGCGCACCGCCGGGTCCTCCTTGAACGACAGCGCGTACTGGCCGATCTGGTGGAAATAGGTGATGCGCGCTCTAACCAGGCTTTCGTCCGGCGAATAGCCCATGGCGCGGAAGGAGCGGACGAGCAGCGTGATGCGCAGGTCGTCCATATCCTTCACTTCCTGCGCCAGCTTCCTCGACGTCCGCGACCAGTCGCGCACGGCAAGATCGAGCAGCGGGCTGAACGGGTCCTCGTCGACCCACACATGCACGATGTCGGTGAAGAACTGCAGGCCGTCCACGTCGTGCATCTCGCGCATCGCCCAGAAGGGCGCGCAGTTGATGTTGCGCCATTCCTGCAAGAGCCCATCGCGGAGATCGGCGAGGCTGGTGAAGTGGAAGTAGAAGCTGCCGCGCGTGACCTTCAACTGCTTGGACAGGCGGTCGATCTTGACCTCGGCGATGCCGCGCTTTTCCAGCACCTTGCGCGCCGCCGCGATCCAGGCCTCTCGGCTCAGCGTCTGCCTCGCCGTCGTCGATCTGGCTCGCGCTCCGGACGATCGTTTCGTTTTTGCCAAGGCGGCATCCGCTTTCAACTGCTTCCAGGCCTCCATGGCGGCCGGCGCATGACCCCGAAAATCGGAATCGATTTTCGGGAAGGAATCATGCGCCAATCAAAGTGCTACAGCGTCCTTTGTGCGTCCGAAAGGACGCCCGGCGCTGTAGCGGCAATTCGCCGAGCCGTCCTTGATCAAGCCGATGTTTGCCCGCTTCGCAACCCGCTACCGCCGCTGTCCACTGTGGAACCCGATGTTTACGGCAACGCGCTGATCCGCTGCAGCATGAGTTCGAAGAATGGTGTCGGCTCGATGCGGCGCAGCACGTTGCAATTCTTGCGCCGTCCGGTGACATGCCACCAGTCGACGACGGTCATGCCGATCGTCTCGGGCGAGACGATATCCACCGTCACCGCGCATTGGCGCTTTTCGTAGATCTCCGGCGCCAGGAGATAGCCGGTGACGCAGGCGTCGTGGATCGGTCGCCCCGGCGTGCCGAATTTGTGGCTGCCGTACTGGCGATAGAAGTCGGCGAGGTTCGCGGCCTCGATCGCGGCCCTGCTGCCGGTGGCGCGCAAGCGGTCCAGCCATTCCAGCGTCATCATCGCGGTGTAGGTGCAATCGATGCCCGCCATCGTCAGCGGCACGCCGCTATCGAACACTTTGTGCGCCGCATGCGGGTCGACGAAGATGTTGAACTCGGCGGCGGGCGTGGCGTTGCCGCCCTCGAAGAAGCCGCCGCCCATCAGCACCACTTCGCGCAGGCGCGGGATGATCTTCGGCTCCATGGTCATGGCCATCGCCAGGTTCGTCATCGGGCCCAGCGTGCAGACGGTAAGCTCGCCCTCCGGCGCATCCATGATCGCCCGCACGAGATAGTTGACGCCATGCTCGCTCTGCAGCGGCGTCACCGGTTCGGGGAGATCGGCGCCGTCGAGCCCGGTCTTGCCGTGCACATATTCGGCCGTCATCAGCGTCTTCACCATCGGCCCGGGGCAGCCGGCATAGACCGGCACGTCGGGCCGCCCGGCGAGCTCGACCACCTTCAGCGCGTTCTTCGAGGTCAGCGGCAGCGGTACGTTGCCGCCGACCGTGGTGATGCCCACCACCTCGAGTTCGGCCGGCGAGCCGAGCGCGAACAGGATCGCGAAGGCGTCGTCCTGGCCGGGATCGGTGTCGATGATGATCTTGCGTGGTGCCATGTCGTGCCTGCCTTCGAAAGCCTATTGATGAGCCCGTTCGGATGTGTAGAAATACAGTACTGTATCTTATGTTCAAGACAGGGTGATCGAAAATGGGCGAACGAGAGCGCGGCGACTTTTCCGAAATTCCGATCCTCGACGTGTCGGCTCTCTACGGCGCCGACGAGGACGCGATCTGGGCGACCGCGGCGACGCTGCGCCGCTATCTCGAGACGATCGGCTTCCTCTATGTCGTCGGCCATCCGATCCCGCGCGCCGATGTCGAGGCGGTGCGCGAGGCGAGCAAGCGCTTCTTCGCCTTGCCGGAAGAAGAGAAGCTCAAGCTCAAGATCGACAGGAATTTCCGCGGCTACCTGCCGTTCGCCGGCTCGACCATCGTCACCTCGTCGGTCGCGACCGTCAGCAAGCCGAACCAAAGCGAGTCGATCTTTTTTATGCACGAGGTCGGCGAAGACGATCCCAGGGCTCTCGCCGAAAAGCCGCTGCAGGGCCCCAACCAGTGGCCGGACGAGGCGGCGCTGAACGGCTTCCGGGAAACCATCGAGCGCTATGTCGACGAGATGGGCACGCTCGCCCGCAAGATGGTCCGCGCCATCGCGCTGTCGCTCGGCCTGCCCGCCGGCAGCCTCGACCGCTATTTCGAACAGCCGACCACATTTCTGCGGCTGCTGCACTACCCGACGCAGCCGCAGGAAGAAGGGCTGTTCGGCTCGGCGCCGCACACCGACTACGGCTTCATCACCTTGCTGGCACAGGACGACGTCGGCGGCCTGGAGGTCAAGAACAAGGCGGGCGAATGGGTGCCGGCGCCGCCGATCCCGGATTCCTTCGTGATGAATGTCGGCGACATCCTGGCGCGCTGGTCGAACGACCAGTTCGTCTCGACGCCGCACCGAGTGATCAACCGGTCCGGCCGCGAGCGCTATTCGCAGCCCTTCTTCTTCGATCCGTCGATGGACGAGACGATCGAGGCGCTGCCCGTCTGCGTTCCGGCCGGCGCCAAGCCGAAATACGAGCCCGTGCTCTATGGCGACTACCTGATGGAGCGCATCGACAAGAACTACCACTACCGCAAGAAGAAGGCCGCCGAGACGGCAAGCGCGTAAAGCGAACCGGATCGGCGCCGGCCTGCAGGGCGGCGCCGAGGCGATTGAGAGACTGCGATCACCGAACAAGCAAAAAAGGGGAACGACGATGAGAACACATCTGCGCATGGCCGGCATGGCGCTGGTCGCACTTGCAACGGCCTGGAGCGGCTTTTCGAAGGCAGCCGAGATCGCGAAATCGGCGGAGGTCCAGCAGAGCGGCACGCTCGCCGTCGCCAACACGCTTGACTATGCGCCGTTCGAATATCTCGATGCCGACGGCAAGCAGACCGGCATCATCATCGAATTGGCCGGCGAGGTCGCCAAGCTGGTCGACGCCAAGCTCGACATCCAGCGCACGCCGTTCCCGTCGATGATCCCCGGACTGGCGGCCGGCCGCTTCAAGATCGCCTGGGAGACCTTCTCGGCCACGCCCGAGCGCCTCAAGCAGGTCGACTTCGTCATGTTCCTCAAGGCGGGCCTTGCCGTTTCGACCTCGCCCGACAAGAAGGCGAGCTTCAGCGGCGACACGCCGCTTTGCGGCAAGCGCATCGGCGTCTCGGCCGGCAGCGCGTCGGACTTCCTGGTCGACAAGCTCGGCAAGGAATGCGCCGACAAGGGCCAGGCGGCGATCGAGAAATCGGTCTTCAACTCCTCGACCGACATCGTCCAGGCGGTGCTCTCCGACCGCCTCGACGCCCGCATGGATGATGCCACCGCATCGAGCTACTTCGAGGTGACCAGCAAGGGCCAACTCGTCGTCCTGCCGACCCTCTACGACGTCGCGCCGCTGGGCCTCGCCATCGCCAAGGACGACAAAGGCACCGCCGACATGATGGTCGCGGCGCTCGCGGAGCTGTTCAAGAACGGAAGCTACAAGGCCGTTCTCGAGAAATACGGCATGGGGGCCTATGAGATCAAGGAGCCGTATTTCGTCAACGGCATGGATGCGCTGCGCGCCGACTGACGCGCGTTTCCGAGAATCGGCATCGATTTTCGGGAAGGATCATGCGCAAATTCAGCGCAAATTGTTTTGCGCGCCCGGCCGGGCGCGCGGGCGTTTTGAACGGACATCGGCGTCCGATAGACCGGACGCCTGGCAGGATTAGGAGATCTGCGATGGGCGTGGCCCACCCGACCGAGATGAGCGTCGAGCCGGGCGCCGCCGCCGCGGTGGCGCGGCTCACTGTCGTGCCGCAGCGCCGCTATGGCATCTGGGTCGGCACGGCATTCGCCTTGCTGCTGGCCTTCCTCATCGTGCGGGCCTTTGCCAGCAACCCGGCCTTCGCCTGGGGCACGGCCGCGGGCTACGTCTTCCATCCCTCGATCATGCGCGGCCTTTCCAACACCTTGATCCTCACCGTGGTGATCATGGCGCTGGCGATCGTCATCGGCACCGTCATCGCCATCATGCGCGTGTCGCCGAGCCCGGTGCTGCGCGGCTTCGCCGGCGTCTATGTCTGGTTCTTCCGCGGTGTGCCGGCGCTGATCCAGCTGATTTTCTGGTTCAACCTGTCGCTGCTGGTGCGCGAGGTCTCGCTGACCTTGCCGTTCCTCGGCACCATCTTCTCCGCCCGCACCAACGATTTCATGACGCCGTTCTTCTCGGCCGTCGTGGCACTTTCGCTCTGCGAGGCGGGCTATATGGCCGAGATCATCCGCGCCGGCATCAAGTCGGTGCCGTCGGGCCAGGCGGAAGCGGCGAGCGCGCTCGGCATGCCCTACCGCATGATCCTGAAGCGCATCACGCTGCCGCAGGCCATGCGCTTCGTGCTGCCGCCGACCGGCAACGAGGCCATCAATCTGCTCAAGATGACATCGCTGGTGACCTTCATCGCGGTCGACGATCTGTTCTATTCGGCCCAGAGCATCTATGCCCGCACCTTCGAGACGATCCCGCTGCTGATCGTGGTGGCGTTCTGGTACCTCGCGGTGGTCAGCATCATGTCGGTCGGGCAGCATTTCCTCGAGCGCCATTTCGGCCGCAGCGACACGCGCCGCGATCCGCTGACGATGTGCGCGCTGCGCAACGCCATCAGCCTGCGTGGCATTGCCCGATGAGCGACGTGAAGTCCGAGAACCGCGCCCGTTTCGGCGTGCCCGCCGATTCCATGGTGTTCGCGCGCGGCGTGCGCAAATCCTATGGCCAGCTGGAGGTGCTCCAGGGCATCGATCTCGATGTGCCGGCAGGCTCGGTCGCCTGCATCATCGGCCCGTCGGGCTCCGGCAAGAGCACCTTCCTGCGCTGCATCAACCATCTGGAGAAGATCAGCGGCGGGCTCCTGCTCGTCGACAGCCAGTTCGTCGGCTACGACCTCAGGGACGACAAGCTCTACGAGGTCAAGGACGATCTGCTCTGCCGGCGGCGCGCCGAGATCGGCATGCTGTTCCAGTCCTTCAACCTGTTCTCGCACATGACGGTGATGGAGAACCTCATCGAGGCACCGACGCAGGTGCGGCGGATTGCACCCGACCAGGCGAAGGCGGAAGCCGAGGTCCTGCTCAAGCGCGTCGGCCTGCTCGACAAGGTCGACCGCTACCCGCGCGAATTGTCGGGTGGCCAGCAGCAGCGCGTGGCGATCGCCCGCGCCATGGCGATGAAGCCGAAGGTGTTGCTGTTCGACGAGCCGACCTCGGCGCTCGATCCCGAGCTCGTCGGCGAGGTGCTGCAGGTCATGCGCGATCTCGCCGAGAGCGGCATGACGATGGTGGTCGTCACCCACGAGATCGGCTTTGCCCGCGAGATCGGCGACCAGCTCGTCTTCATGGACGGCGGCGTGATCGTCGAGCGCGGCGCGCCGCGCGAGATGATCGCCAATCCGCAATCGCCGCGCACGCGCGAGTTCCTGTCGCGGGTTCTTTGAGATCGGTCGTGAGCCGGCCAAATCGACCACCACAAGCGCGGCGCCGCGCATCGCTTGAAGAACTCGAACGCAGGGGACAGACTTGCCCGCTTCGCACTGATATCGGCCGAGGTGCTTCCCCTGGGCTTTTCCGCTAAGTTCGCGGAAACGCAGAGGGCTTCAATGACTGGATTCGGACGGTCGGTGACTTCCTACACGATGCCGTTGGCCGCCCTGGTGATGGCTGTCGCGGTCAGAGCCAGCGGCCTTTCGGTGGACGAAGGTTCGCTGAACGTCAGGGTCGTTGTTGGAGCGCTGTCGACCGCGATCATGTTCACCACCATTTTCGTGGTGCTCGACCACGCCGAGGCCGTGGCCCGGCGCGTGGGGGAGCCGTACGGAACGTTGGTGCTGACCTTTGCCGTGACGGCGATCGAAGTGTCGATCATCGTTTCCATGATGCTGCATGGAGAGAACAACCCGACACTGGCACGGGAGTCCGTTTTCTCGACGGTGATGATTACCTCAACCGGCGTCGTCGGCACGTGTCTCACGCTTGGCGGCTGGCTTCATCGCAAGCAGGCGATCCTTCGGCAAGGGACCAGCGCATACCTGTCGGTTCTGATCGCGCTGACCGTCATGACGCTTATTCTCCCGACCTACACCAGAACTACGGATCCCGGCACGTTTTCGGCAGCCCAGCTTGGGTTTGTGAGCGTCCTTTCAGTGCTGCTCTATGCAAGTTTCGTGTTCGCCCAGACCGTCCGGCACCGGGAGGACTTCGTCCAAGGAGAGGGGCACGACGTTTCGATGCGAACTGCCTCTCACCGCAGCATTTCCGTCAGCGCCCTGCTGCTGTTGGGCGGGCTGATCGGAATTGTCATGCTCGCCGAGCAGGTGGCCGCAAGTGTCGAGGATACGCTCGTTGCCTACCAGGTGAGCCAGGCTGACAGTATCGTGGGGGCTTTGATCGCGGGGCTGGTTTTGATGCCGGAGGCCATTTCGGCGGTTCGCGCTTCGCTCAACAACGAGCTGCAGCGCGGCTTGAACGTTGCGATGGGTTCGGCTTGCGCCACGATCGGTTTGACCATACCGGCCGTCGCGGCCGCCAGCCTGCTGACGGGCAGAGGATTGACCCTAGGGCTTCCGGCGGCTGACGCGGTGCTTCTGGTCTTGGCGCTTTTCATATGCAGCGTCAGCTTCAGCACCGAAAGAACCACGTTCCTGACAGGCATGGTCCATGTTGTGGTGTTCTTTACCTACGTGTTTCTGATATTCGTGCCGTGAGAGCTTTGGTGAGGCCGGCAATCGGGTGCAGAAAGATAGACGACCGCCGAGGTCAGGAACTGCCGTCGCGCTGGGCAAATTCCCAACCCCGACCTGCACACGTTGGCGCTTAGGCGCCAGTTGAACAGCCCTACGGACGCCTTGCTCCGACCAGGGGCTTGTCTCCGGCTGCGAACACCGCGCTCGCTTCGCTGACGATGGAGACGTGATCCCGCGCGGCTTTGCCTGCTCCCGCCGCATCGCCGCGCAGGATCGCTGTCACGATCACGTCGTGCTCCTGCCAGGATTTGGCGAGCCGTCCCGGCAGCATGAATTGGGCGCGGCGGAACGGGGCCAGCCGGCTCCGCGTCGTCATGGTCATTTCACAGATGTGGGCGTTGTGCGCGCCGCGATAGAGCCGGCTGTGGAACTCGGTGTTGAAATACTCATAGTCCTCCTCGGCGCCGAGCTGCACCATCCGCGCCGAAGCTTGATGCTCTATCTCTAGCGCGCGGCGCTCGGCTGCGGTCATGCGTTCGGCCGAGAACCGGGCGCAGATCGCCTCCAGCTCGGCCATGCTCTCGAACATCGAGGCCAGATGCTCCTGCGTCACCACCGCGACGATTGCGCCGCGGTTAGGCCGTCTTTCAACCAGGCCCATGGCGCTAAGCTGGCCTAGCGCCTCCCTGACCGGAGTGCGGGAAACGTCGAAACGGGCGGCAAGCGAGGTTTCGTCGAGCTTCTCGCCAGGGCGCAGGAAGCCGGTAACGATCCGGTCGCCGATCGCCCTCACCATCTGATCCACGGTCGTGCCCGACCTGATCAAGCTGCGCTTCCCCGACAAATCTCCTCCGTCCAGTCGTCTTCTGGAATCAGGCGGTACCGCCTTTTCGACTCGATACTAGCTCCCTATGCCTCAATTTTAATCTGCCTGTCAAATCGTCTATTTTCGAGGCAAAAAGTGCATGCAAATGTCTCCGGCATGAGCAGGTGCTTTTGGAGGTGACGTTGATTTCATTGAGAAAATTTTAGCAAATGAATTGGCACGGCGATTGCATGCACTTTTTTAAGGGCACATTAACCGACCCGGAAAGGGTCCTACAGGGGAGCATTCAATATGACCGCGAGATTCATGCTTAACCGCCGTGACCTGCTCAAGACCTCCGCAGCCGGAGCGGCGCTCGGCCTGGCGTCCGCAGCCTTCCCCATCAGCCGAGCCTTCGCTGCCTCCGCCACCGTCGGCTTCATCTATGTCGGGCCGAAGGACGACTATGGCTACAACCAGGCGCATGCCGAGGGAGCGGCGTCGCTGAAAGGCATCGAGGGCCTCTCCGTCGTCGAGGAAGAGAACGTGCCCGAGACCGTCGATGTCCAGAAGACGATGGAATCGATGATCAACCTCGATGGCGCCTCGCTGATCTTCCCGACCTCCTTCGGGTATTTCGATCCGCATATGCTCGCCATGTGCGCGAAATTCCCCGACGTGCAGTTCCGCCATTGCGGCGGCATGTGGAACAAGGACAAGCATCCGATGAATGCTGGCTCCTATTTCGGCTATATCGGCATGGGCCAGTACCTGAACGGCATTGTTGCCGGCCACACCACCAAGTCGAAGAAGCTCGGCTTCGTCGCCGCCAAGCCGATCCCGCAGGTCCTGCTCAACATCAATTCGTTCCTGCTCGGCGCGCGCGCCGTCGATCCGGCGATCACCTGCCAGGTGATTTTCACCGGCGAGTGGTCATTGGCGGTCAAGGAGGCTGAAGCCACCAATGCCTTGGTCGACCAGGGCGTCGACGTCGTCACTTGCCATGTCGACAGCCCCAAGGTGGTGGTCGAGACGGCCGCCGGCCGCGGCGCCTTTGTCTGCGGATACCATGCCAACCAGAGCCCGCTGGCGCCCGAAAAGTACCTGACCGGCGCCGAATGGAACTGGGCCAAGGTCTATAAGATGTTCGTCGACGATCTCATCGCTGGCACGCCGCTGCCCAATTTCACGCGCGGCGGCCTCGCCGACGGCTTCGTCAAGATGAGCCCGCTCGGTCCGGCCGTCGGCGAGGCGGCGCGCAAGCAGTTCGACGCCACTCTGGCCGAAATGATGAAGGGCGGCTTCTCCGTCATCAAGGGTCCGCTCAAGAGCAACAAGGGCGCTGTCGTTGCGACCGAAGGCCAGGCCTTCGCCGAAACCGCGATCGAGCTCGAAAGCATGGATTATCTCGTCGAGGGCGTCGTCGGCTCGACCGCCTGAACCCGACGGAGGCGGCAAGATGGCAGACACGATCGCAGGTGCCGGCGTGCCCGCGACCTTCGGCGCCAAAGCCTATCCGGCGGCGCTCGAGTGGGTCGCGCGGCGGGCCGAGGCTCTGGTCATTCCGCTCGCGGCGCTGATCGTCGGCATGGCTCTGTTCAGCCTGTTCATAGCGCTGGTCGGCAAGTCGCCGGTCCAGCTCTATGAAACGATGTGGCGCGGCGGCTTCGGCTCGTGGTTCTCGGTCCAGAACTCGCTGTCGCGGGCCGCGCCCCTGCTGCTGGCAGCACTTTGCGTGGCGCTGCCGGCCCGGCTCGGCCTCGTCGTCATCGGCGGCGAGGGCGCCATCGTGCTCGGCGGCGTCGCCGCCGCTGCAGTCGCCATGGCGCTCAATGGCGCTCCCTCCTTCATCGTCATTCTCGTCATGGGCGTGGCGGGCATGGCCGCCGGCGGCATCTGGATCGGTGCCGTCGGCGCGCTCCGCCATTACCGCGCCGTCAACGAGACCATCTCCAGCCTGTTGATGGCCTACATCGCCATCGCCCTGATGAACCAGCTGGTCGAAGGGCCGCTGCGCGACCCGGCGTCGCTCAACAAGCCCTCGACCCAGCCGCTGGCCGACATCTACCGCATCGGCAACATGCCGGGCATGGAGGTGCATTGGGGCCTTGCCGCCGGCGTCGTCGCCTGCGTCCTGTCCTGGGTGCTGATCGAGAAGACCCGCTGGGGTTTCGCCGCCCGCATCGCCGGCGGCAACGTCAGGGCGGCGCAGGTGCAGGGGCTTGCCGTCGGCTCGCTGATCGTCGGCTTCACCGGCCTGGCCGGCGCCTTTGCGGGTTTGGCCGGCATGTTGGAGGTCGCCGCGGTGCAGGGCAGCGCCAACGCTTCGCTCGCCGCCGGCTATGGCTACACCGGCATCCTCGTCGCCTTCCTTGCGCGCCACAATCCGCTGGCCATCATCCCTGTCGCCTTCCTGCTCGGCGGCATCGACGCATCGGGCGGGCTGATCCAGCGCCGCATGGATCTCCCTGACGCCACCGTGCTGGTGCTGCAGGGCATGCTGTTCATCGTCATCCTGTTCAGCGAAACTTTCTACGGCCGCTTCAAGGCCTTCAATCCCGATCTCTGGCGAAGGAGCAGCTGATGGACGGCACGGAGATCGGCCTCTGGGGCGTGCCGCTCGCCATCCTCGGCGGCGCCATCCGCGTTTCCACTCCCTTCATCTTCGTCTCGCTCGGCGAAGCCATCACCGAGCGCTCCGGCCGCATCAACCTCGGTCTCGAAGGCACGCTGGTGTTCGGCGCCATGAGCGCCTATGCCGTGGCGGTGATGACCGGATCGCCCTGGCTCGGCCTCATCGCCGCCGCCTTTGCCGGCCTCTGCTTCGGCCTTTTCCACGGCTGGATCTGCAAGTTCCCGAAGGTCAACGACATCGCCATCGGTATCGCCATGATGCTTTTCGGATCGGGCCTCGCCTTCTTCTTCGGCAAACCGTTCATCCAGCCTTCGGCGCCCGACCTGCCGGCCATTCCCTTCGGTGCCTGGTCGGACATCCCCCAGGTGCGGGCAGCCCTCGACGTCAACGTGCTGTTCCTGATCGGCGCGGCACTGGCGGTGTTCCTGTGGTGGGCCTTCCGCAATACGCGCTCCGGCCTCATCGTGCGCGTCGTCGGCGACAGTTCCGATGCGGCGCGCGCCATGGGCCTCAACCCGAACACGATGCGTCTCGCCGCCACCGGCGTCGGCGGCGCGCTGGCCGGCATCGGCGGCGCCTACCTGTCGCTCTACTACCCCGGCAGCTGGACCGAGGGCATCTCGTCGGGACAGGGGCTGATGGCGGTGGCGTTGGTCATCTTCGCGCGCTGGAACCCGCTCGGCTGCTTTGCCGCCGCCCTTCTGTTCGGCGGCGCCGGCGCGCTCGGGCCGGCGCTGCAGTCGGTCGGCGTCACCCAGGGCTACTACCTCTTCTACGCCGCCCCTTACATCCTCACCCTCGTCATCATGATCGCCACCTCGTCGCCGAGCCGCTCGCTCGCCGGCGCGCCGTGCGAACTGTCGATCACCAAATGAGACCGGAGTTTTTGCCATGAACGCCAGAGCCGGGATCCATCAGCGCCACATCGACGCCGACCCCTATCCATGGCCCTACAATGGCGATCTGCGGCCCGACAACACGGCGCTGATCATCATCGACATGCAGACCGATTTCTGCGGGCCGGGCGGCTATGTCGACCACATGGGCTACGACCTGTCGCTGGTCAGGGCGCCGATCGAGCCGATCAAGTCCGTGCTGTCGGCGATGCGCGCCAAGGGCTACACCATCATCCACACGCGCGAGGGCCACCGGCCCGACCTCGCCGACCTGCCGGCCAACAAGCGCTGGCGCTCGCGCCGCATCAATGCCGGCATCGGTGATCCCGGCCCTTGCGGACGCATCCTGGTGCGCGGCGAGCCGGGCTGGGACATCATTCCGGACCTCTATCCGGCCGAGGGCGAGCCGATCATCGACAAGCCGGGCAAGGGCTCGTTCTGCGCCACCGACCTCGAGCTGATCCTCAACCAGCGCGGCATCGCAAACATCGTGCTCACCGGCATCACCACCGATGTCTGTGTCCACACCACCATGCGCGAGGCTAACGACCGCGGCTTCGAATGCGTGATGCTGGAGGATTGCTGCGGCGCCACCGACTACGGCAACCACCTCGCCGCCATCAAGATGATCAAGATGCAGGGTGGCGTCTTCGGCGCCGTGTCGAACGCTGCCGCTCTCGTCGCCCAGCTGCCGTGAGGATCGGACGATGAGCGGAACCACCAACAGCAAGGCGGTCGGCGTGGAGACCATCGGCATGACCATGCGCTTCGGCGCCTTCACGGCGCTCGACGATGTCTCGGTCAAGGTGCCGGCCGGCTCCTTCCACGCGCTGCTCGGCGAGAACGGCGCCGGCAAGTCGACGCTGGTCAAGTGCATGATGGGGTTCTACCACCCGACTTCCGGCGACATGCTGGTCGACGGACGCGAAGTGGCGATCGCCAGCCCCAGGGACGCCTCGGCGCTCGGCCTCGGCATGGTCTATCAGCATTTCACGCTGGTCCCCTCGCTTACCGGCGCCGAGAACCTGGTGATTTCGCGCGAGAAAGTGCCGGTCGTCATCGACTGGCGCAAGGAGCGCGCCGGTCTTGCACAATTCATGGAGCGGATGCCGTTCAAGCTGCCGCTCGACGTCAAGGTGGCGGAGCTTGCCGCCGGCGAGAAGCAGAAGCTGGAGATCGTCAAGCAGCTCTATCTCGGTCGCTCATTCCTGGTGCTGGACGAGCCGACCTCGGTGCTGACCCCTGGCGAGGCGCAGGAGGTGCTGGGCTTGGTGCGTGGCATGACCCAAGCTGGCGACCTCACCGTGCTGATGATCTCGCACAAGTTCCACGAGGTCACGGCATTCGCCGACAACGTCAGCGTGCTGCGCAAGGGCAGGCTGACCGGCACCGGACGCGTCGCCGACCTCGACCACAGACAGATGGCGGCGATGATGATCGGCGACCAGCCGATCGCCGCGCTCGACAGCCGCGCCGCGCCGAAGCCCGACGCCGAGATCGTGCTCAAGGTCAAGGCGCTGAAGGCGCCGGACCGCACCGGTCTGAAATCGATCCGGATCGAAGATCTCGGCGTGTGTTCCGGCGAGATCGTCGGCATCGCCGGCATTTCCGGCAACGGCCAGAAGGAATTCCTCGAAGTGCTGGCCGGGCAGCGCCCGCGCGATGCCGGCGAAGTCATGGTGCGCGGCACCGCCTACAGGGCGACGCGCGCCGAGGCGCGCGCGCGCAATGTCCGCCTCATCCCCGAGGAGCCGCTGAAGAACGCTTGCGCGCCGAAGATGACGGTGGCCGAGAACATCGCCTTCCGCACCTTCGATATCGACGGCAACGGCAAGCCGGTAAGTTGGATCAGCACCGGTGCCATCAGGACCTTCAGCGCCCGCCTTGTCGAGCAGTTCAAGGTCAAGACCGCATCGCTGTCCTCGCCGATCGCCTCCTTGTCGGGCGGCAACGTCCAGCGCGCCGTGCTCGCCCGTGAACTCACCGGCGAGGTCGATCTCTTGATCGTCTCCAACCCCTGCTTCGGTCTCGACTTCTCGGCGGTAGCTGAGATCCGGGCGCGCATCATGAAAGCGCGCAATTCGGGCGCCGCGATACTTCTGATGTCGGAAGATCTCGACGAACTGCTCGAGCTCTCCGACCGCATCATCGTCATGTCTGAGGGCGCGCTGGTCTACGAGACGCCGATCGCACAGGCGAGCGTGCAGACCATCGGTGCGCACATGGCGGGACATCACTGATGGCTGAGATCGCAGCGCAGCCATTTCCGTTCGCCTTCAAACCGCAGACCATGGCGCTGGTCGTCATCGACATGCAGCGCGATTTCGCCGAGCCGGGCGGCTTCGGCGCCAGCCTCGGCAATGACGTCAGCCGTGTGACCGCGATCGTGCCGACGGTAAAGCGGCTGATCGAAGGCTTTCGCGCCGCCGGCCTGCCGGTGATCCACACCATGGAATGCCACCGGCCGGATCTTTCCGACCTGCCGCCGACCAAGCGCGACCGCGGCAATCCGCCGATCCGCATCGGTGACGTCGGGCCGATGGGTCGCGTGCTGATCGCCGGCGAGCCCGGCACCGCGATCCTCGACGAGCTCGCGCCACTGCCCGGCGAGATCGTCATCGAGAAGCCTGGCAAGGGCGCCTTCTATGCCACCTCCTTCGGCGACGACCTCAAGAATCTCGGCGCCGAGCAGTTGGTCTTCGCCGGCGTCACCACCGAAGTCTGCGTGCAGACGACGATGCGCGAGGCCAACGACCGCGGCTATGAGTGCCTGCTCGCCGAAGATGCCACGGAAAGCTATTTCCCCGAATTCAAGGCAGCGGCTCTGGCCATGATCCGGGCGCAAGGCGCCATCGTTGGTTGGACGGCGACGACCGATCAGGTGCTCGAGGGAATTGCGAATGCCTAATCTTGCCTTTGCCGGCCTGCTCGACGGCGGCTGGCGCGACTTGGCGTTCGAGCATTTCCGCGACGGTATCGGCGTGCACTGGTTGTTGAAGGGCGGGCCGGTCGAGCCGTCGGTAGCAATACTCAGCTACGGGCCAGGCGCCGGCGTGCCGCGCCACCGCCATGCCGGGCTGGAAACCATTGTCGTGCTGGAAGGCACCCAGAGCGACGAGAACGGTGATTATCCTGCCGGCAGCGTGGTCCTGAACCCGGTGGGCAGCGAGCACTCGGTGTGGACGAAAGAAGGCTGCGTCGTGCTGATCCAGTGGGACCTGCCGGTAATCATCCTGGGGGAGGCGAAATGAACGATATGCGCTTCGACATAGCAGGCCTGCACGCCGCCTATCAGGCCGGTGCCGGCATTGGCGAAGTCATCGATACTGTCCACGCCCGCATCGAGGCCGCAGGCGATCCCGGCATCTTCATCCATCTCGCGACGCAGGCCGAGATGTTGGCCGCCGCCGAGGCGCTCGGTCCGTTCGACCCCGCGGCCAAGCCGCTTTGGGGCATCCCCTTCGCCGTCAAGGACAATATCGACGTCGCCGGCATGCCGACGACCGCCGCCTGCGCCGAATACACCTACTGGCCCGACAGCGACGCCACCGTGGTCGCGCGGCTGAAGGCAGCCGGCGCGCTGGTCGTCGGCAAGACCAATCTCGACCAGTTCGCGACCGGTCTCGTCGGCGTGCGCACGCCCTGGCCGATCCCTCGAAATGCGATTGATCCGAAACTGGTGCCGGGCGGCTCTTCGTCCGGTTCGGCGGTGGCGACGGCGCGGGGCATCGTTTCCTTCGCGCTGGGCACCGATACAGCCGGCTCCGGCCGCATCCCGGCCGGCCTCAACAACATCGTCGGGCTGAAGCCGACGGTCGGCGCGCTGTCGACGACCGGCGTCGTGCCGGCCTGCCGGACGCTCGACTGCGTGTCGGTTTTCGCTCTGACTGTCGACGATGCGTATGCTGTTTTCGGCGTGGCCGCCGGCTTCGATCCGTCCGACGTCTTTTCGAGGTCCGTGCCAGCAGAACCGCTCGGGCTTCGGCCGCCCGTGCTTGCGATCGGCGTGCCGGCGCGCGCGGACCGCAAGTTCTTCGGCGATGCGTCGATGCAGGCCGGTTTCGAAGCTGCTCTGGCTGCGCTGGAAGCGATGGGAGCCAGGCTCATCGAGATCCCGTTCGGCGACTTTTACGCCACCGCCGATCTCCTCTATGAAGGCGCCTGGGTGGCCGAGCGCTATGCGGCGATCCGCGATTTCTTCGACGCCAACGAAGCAGCCCTGCACCCGGTGACGCGCAAGATCATCGGCGGCGCGCGCGGCCTTTCGGCCGCCGATGCCTTCCGCGGGCTTTACGCTCTGCAGGCCTACAAGGCCAGGCTCGCCCCGGTCATTGCTTCCGTCGACCTGTTCTGCGTGCCGACCGCGCCGACGCACTACTCGGTCGATGCCGTGCTTGCCGAACCGATCGCGACCAACAGCCGCCTCGGCACCTACACCAATTTCGTCAACCTGCTCGACATGTGCGGCATAGCCGTGCCGACCGGCAGGCGCGGCGACGGCCTGCCGATGAGCGTCACCTTGCTCGCCGCCGCGGAGAGGGACGGCCTCGTTGCGTCGGTCGGGCGCGACCTGCATGCCGCGAGCGGCCTTTGCCTTGGCGCGACCGGTTGGCGACCATACGGCGCCCGTGCCGCCGTCACGCCGGCCGAGGACGCCACGATCGAACTGGTGGTGGTGGGAGCGCATCTCTCGGGCATGCCGCTCAACAGTCAGCTGAGCCAGTTGGGCGCACGGTTCTCGCGGGCGGCGCGGACCTCATCCGCCTACAAGCTGTTTGCGCTTGCCGGCCAATCCGTGCCGAAACCCGGCCTGATCCGTGTCGACGATGGCGGCACCACGGTCGAAGTTGAGATTTGGCGGCTCTGCGCTGACGCCTTCGGCCGCTTCGTCGCGGCCATTCCTCCGCCGCTCTGCATCGGCACGATCGAGCTCGAGGACGGCAGCGCGGCCAAGGGCTTTCTGGTGGAAACCGCTGGCCTCAACGGTGCGTCCGACATCTCGTCATTCGGCGGCTGGCGCAGCTTCGTCGGTCGGGCAGACAACGGCCAGCCGCCTCGATCTCCGGCTCATGTCGCCAGCACGGCCTGATCCAGCCCGCGGATAATTTTCGCCAGTTCCACGCATTCGTCCTGGCGTACCTTGTTCTTCCGCCAGGCGATGCAGATTATGCGCTGCGGCATCGGCTCCTGGAACGGCACGATCCTCAAGTCGGGCATGACGCCGGCGGCGCTTGCCGCCATTTCCGGCACCAGCGTCACGCCCAGCCCATGCGCCACCATCTGCAGAAGCGTGGTCAGGCTGGTTGCGCCATAGCTTGCCATCGCCACCGGCCGCACATTGCCGCAAACGGCTAAAGCCTGCTCGCGCAGGCAGTGGCCTTCCTCGAGCAGCATCAGCCGCTCCAGCGCCGGGCTTTCCGGCGGCACAGGCGGCGAGGCGAAGGCCGGATCGCCTGCTGGCACCGCAAGGAAGAAGCGGTCCGGGAAAAGCTCCTCGGTGACCAGCCCCGGATGGTCGAGCGGCAAGGCGGCGATGAAAGCGTCGAGCTTGCCCGAGACATTGTCCTCGACCAGCGATGCGGTCACCGCCTCGCGCAGCTCGAGCTGCAGGGACGGGAAATGCCGCTTCAATTCTGGCAGGACGCGCGGCAGCAGATAGGGCGCGACCGTCGGGATGATGCCCAGCCGGAAGCGGCCTTCCATCGCGGGACGGCCGCGCCGGGCAGTCGTCTCGACGTCACGAATGTCGGCAAGAATGCGTTCGATGCGCGGCTGCAGGACAAGCGCCTCGTCGGTCATTCGCACCGTCTTGCCGCCGCGCTCGAACAGAAGGCAGTTCAGCCGCTCTTCCATCTCGGCGATCTGGGCGGAGAGCGCCGGTTGACTGACGCCGGCAAGCTTCGCGGCGCGGCCGAAATGCAGCGTCTGCGCCAGCGCGTCGAAATAAAGCATCTGCCTGACGGTGAGACCGATCATAAGGAAATCCTATCGGAAAAAACAGCAAAGGCAATTTGTCTTTATCGGCCAGCCGGCCTAGTCTGGAATCGTTCCAGATTGGCGCGGCCGCTGGCTGCCCCGGAAACTCAATTCAAAACTCGGCAAAAATCGGAGAGTAAGATGGACGCGAAAACCGACGACAACAGCGCTGGCAAATGCCCCGTGGCGCATGGATCCGCCGGTCGGACCAACCGCGACTGGTGGCCGAACCAGCTCGACCTTGGCGTTCTTCACCAGCAGTCGAACCTCTCGGATCCGATGGGCGAGGACTTCGACTACGCCAAGGAATTCCAAAGCCTCGATCTCGATGCGGTGGTCAAGGATCTGCACAAGGTGATGACGGATTCGCAGGACTGGTGGCCGGCCGACTTCGGCCACTACGGGCCGCTCTTCATCCGCATGGCCTGGCACAGCGCCGGCACCTACCGCATCGGCGACGGCCGCGGCGGCGCCGGCGCCGGGCAGCAGCGGTTCGCGCCGCTCAACAGCTGGCCGGACAACGCCAACCTCGACAAGGCCCGCCGGCTGCTGTGGCCGGTCAAGCAGAAATACGGCCGCAAGATTTCCTGGGCCGATCTGATGATCCTTGCCGGCAACGTCGCGCTGGAATCGATGGGCTTCAAGACCTTCGGTTTCGCCGGCGGCCGCGCCGACGTGTGGGAGCCGGAGCAGGACGTCGACTGGGGCTCCGAAACCAAGTGGCTGGATGACCAGCGCTATTCCGGCGACCGTGAGCTGCAGGGCCATCTCGGCGCCGTGCAGATGGGCCTTATCTACGTCAACCCGGAAGGGCCGAACGGCAAGCCGGACCCGATCGCCGCCGCGCGCGACATCCGCGAAACCTTCCGCCGCATGGCCATGAACGACGAGGAGACCGTGGCGCTGATCGCCGGCGGCCACACCTTCGGCAAGACCCACGGCGCCGGCGATGCAGCCCTTGTGGGCGCGGAGCCGGAAGGTGCCGGCATCGAGGCGCAGGGCCTCGGCTGGTCGAGCAAATACGCCACCGGCATTGCCGGCGACGCCATCACGTCTGGCCTCGAGGTCACCTGGACCACGACGCCGACCAAGTGGAGCAACAGCTTCTTCGACAACCTCTTCAATTACGAATGGGAGCTGACGAAGAGCCCGGCGGGCGCCAATCAGTGGACGCCGAAGGGCGGTGCCGGCGCAGGCACCGTGCCGGACGCGCACAATGCCTCGAAGCGCCACGCGCCGGCGATGCTCACCACCGACCTGTCGCTGCGTTTCGACCCGGCCTACGAGAAGATCGCTCGGCGCTTCCACCAGCACCCGGACCAGTTTGCCGACGCCTTCGCCCGGGCCTGGTTCAAGCTCACCCATCGCGACATGGGCCCGGTCGTGCGCTATCTCGGCCCGCTCGTACCGAAGGAAGAGCTGATCTGGCAGGATCCGATCCCGGCGATCGACCATGAGCTGGTCAGCGACCAGGACATCGCCGCGCTGAAGGCGAAGATCCTGGCCTCCGGCCTTTCGGTATCCGAGCTGGTCTCGACCGCCTGGGCCTCGGCCTCGACCTTCCGCGGCTCGGACAAGCGCGGCGGCGCCAATGGCGGCCGTATCCGTCTTGCCCCGCAGAAGGACTGGGACGTCAACCAGCCGGTACAGCTTGCCAAGGTGCTGGCGAAGCTCGAAGCCGTCCAGAAGGAATTCAATGCGGCTGAGACCGGCGGCAAGAAGGTCTCGCTGGCCGACCTGATCGTGCTCGGCGGCGTCGCCGCGGTGGAGAAGGCGGCAAAGGACGGCGGCCATGAGGTGAAAGTGCCGTTCACGCCCGGCCGCATGGACGCTTCGCAGGAGCAGACCGATGTCGAGTCCTTCGCGGCGCTCGAGCCGAGGGCCGACGGCTTCCGCAACTACACCAGAGGCAAGCAGCCGATGTCGGTCGAGGCGATGCTGGTCGACCGGGCGCAGCTCCTGACGCTGACGGCGCCGGAGATGACCGTGCTGGTCGGCGGCCTGCGCGTGCTCGGCGCCAACGCCGGCGGCTCCAAGCTTGGCGTCTTCACCGACAGACCCGGCACGCTGACCAACGACTTCTTCGTCAACCTGCTCTCGATGGCGACCGTCTGGGATCCGGCCGCCGGCTCCGAGCCGGGCTCGGATGAGGTCTACGAGGCGCGCGACCGCAAGACCAAGGCGGTCAAATGGACCGGCACCCGCGCCGACCTGATCTTCGGCTCGCACGCGCAGCTGCGTGCCTTCTCCGAAGTCTACGGCTCGGCGGATGCCAAGGCGAAGTTCGTCAAGGACTTCGTCAAGGCGTGGACCAAGGTGATGAACCTCGATCGCTTCGAAGTCGCCTCGAAGTAAGGGTCTCATCCTCCCAAGTAAAAAGGCGCGGGGCTTGCCCCGCGCCTTTTTGATTCAACCCCGCTAGAGCAATTCCAGGAAAAGTGTGTAACGGTTTTCCGTCCGGAATTGCGTAAAAACAAATAGTTAGAGCAGTTCGGCGTCTCCGTGAAACGATGAACTGCTCTAGGGTCAGTCTTTCTCGAAGATGCCCGCCTTGGCGACGACGCCGGCGATCGCCCCGCCGATCAGCGGCGCGACGATGAACAGCCAGAGCTGGCTGAGCGCGGCGCCACCCGAAAACAGCGCCGGGCCGATCGAGCGGGCCGGGTTGACCGAGGTGCCGGTGACCGGGATCATGGCGAAGTGAATTGCCGCCAGCGTCAGGCCGATGACCAGGCCGGCAAAGGCCGTCGTGTGCTTGGCGTTGGTGACGCCGAGGATGACGGTGACGAAGGTGAAGGTGCCGATCAGCTCCCAAAGGAAGGCCGAGCTCATGCCCCATTTCGCCTCGTCCCAGCCATTGGCGCCGAAGCCGCCGGTGTGGCCGCCCGCCTGGCCGGTGACGATGATCCACAGCGCCAGCGAAGCGATGATGGCGCCGATGATCTGCGCGATCCAGTAAGGCACGACATCCTTGGCCGGCATCCGTCCCGCAAGGAACACGCCGAGCGTCACCGCCGGATTGAGATGCGCGCCCGAGATCGGGCCGATCGCATAGGCCGCGGCGATCAGGCCGATACCGAACGCCAGGCCGATGCCTTCCTGGCCGAGCGGCAGCGCGCCGCCGAAACCGCCCGTGACCACGGAGGCCGTGCCGATGAACACCAACAAAAACGTGCCTAGAACTTCTGCCAGATAAGTCTTCATTGCCCTCTCCTCATGAGGATCCGTCACACCGCGTTTCCCGCGCCGCGAATCACAGGCGAAAGAGTATTCCTGCCCGAAAGACTTGGAAAGAAGAGGGGTTAAGCCAGAAGGCTTGCTTGCGCGCGCCAGTCAAAGACATTAGAGATTTTTCATACTCTTATCGATTGTTCTTGTTCTTCGATTGTGTCGCCCGATTTTGAGAAAATCGTTCGGCGAATTAGCGCGGCTTTGAAAACGGCGTTTCGCCGGCAACCCAAATAGATTGTTTCAATCCTGGCCAGAAAGGCTCTAAGAGCAGGGTCGAAGCAATGACAGACGGAAGCAGGAATGAGATTGGGCGGAAGGCTGGCGGCGGCCATCGAAGTTCTGGAAGATATTAGCCGGCGTCACCGGCCGGTGGCCGACGCCTTGCGCGACTGGGGCCTGTCGCACCGCTTTGCCGGCGGCGGCGACCGCGCGGCGATCGGCAACATCGTCTACGACGCGCTGCGCCGCAAGCGCTCGGCCGGCTGGCTCTTCGGCGAGGACACGCCGCGCGCCATCGGCTTCGGCGCGCTGCTGCTGGAATGGGGCCAGACGGCGCAGTCTCTCAACGATGCGCTCGACGGCGACAAGTTCGCGCCGCCGCTGCTCAGCGCCGCCGAATTGAAGGCGGTTGCCGGGCGCCGGTCGGCCGATGCGCCCGCCGCCGTGCGGGCCGATGTTCCGGACTGGTGCGCGCCGCTCTTGGAACAGGCCTATGGCGATGCCTGGGTCGAGGAAGGGGCGGCGCTCGCGATGCGCCCGCCGCTGGATCTCAGGGTCAATGCGCTCCAGGCCGACCGCGGCAAGGTGCTGGCGGAACTCCAGGGCACGGGTGCGGCGCCTGCCGCGATCGCGCCGCACGGCATCCGCATCCCGCCGATCGACGGCGACGGCAGGCATCCGAACGTGCAGGCCGAGCCCGCCTTCCAGAAGGGCTGGTTCGAGGTGCAGGACGAGGGCTCGCAGCTTGCCGCGGCGCTTGCCGGTGCCGCGCCCGGCATGCAGGTGCTCGATTATTGCGCCGGCGCCGGCGGCAAGACGCTGTCGCTTTCGGCCGAGATGGACAATCGCGGCCAGGTGTTCGCCCATGACGCGGAAAAGGTGCGGCTGGCGCCGATATTCGAGCGCATCCGCCGCGCGCACAGCCGCAATGTCCAGGTCGTCAGCAAGCCCGCGGAGCTCGCGCCGCTGTCCAGTCATATGGACATCGTGCTGATCGACGCGCCCTGCACCGGCAGCGGCACCTGGCGGCGGCGGCCCGACGCCAAATGGCGGCTGACCGACAGGCAGCTCGACGCCCGCAAGGGCGAGCAACTGGCGATCCTCGACACGGCGCAGGCCTTCGTGAAACCCGGCGGACTGCTCGTCTACATCACCTGTTCGGTGTTCGATGCCGAAAACGGCGAGCAGGTCCAGGCTTTCCGCGCACGCCACGGCAACTTTGCGCCGGTCGACCATCGCAAGCTTTGGGACAGCCATTTCCCCGGCCATCAAGGCGCCGCGCGCATCGCCGACGCCGGCGGCATCTCGCTGTCGCCGGCGCTCAGCGGCACCGACGGCTTCTATTTCCATGCCTTGCGCAGGGCCGCCTGAGAGCAGCCACCACTTTGCTGCGCTGCAACATAAAACATTGCCTGTCCGGCCTGCCTCTGCAATAAGCTTCGCCAGCAAAAGTGAGGCGAAGGCCATGGCAGCTAAGATCGTACCCGCTCCCGACTATGAGGATCGCGTCAGGACTTCCTTTGCCCGCCAGAAAGCCATGGCCACAATCGGCGCGGAGCTGACGCTGGTGACGCCCGGCATCATCGAGATCGAGATGCCCTATGCGCCTTCGCTAACCCAGCAACACGGATTCCTGCATGCCGGCGTCATCTCGACGGCGCTGGACTCGGCCTGCGGCTATGCCGCCTTCTCGCTGATGCCGCAGAATTCCAGCGTGCTGACCATCGAATTCAAGGTCAATCTGCTGGCGCCGGGCAGGGGCGAGCGCTTCCTGTTCCGCGGCTCGGTGACAAAGCCCGGCCGCACCATCATCGTCGCCGACGGCCAGGCCTACGCCTTTGCCGCCGATGGCGAGGCCAAGCTTATCGCCACCATGACCGGCACGATGATGACGGTGGTCGGCCGCGATGGGATAGAAGGGTGAGGAGCGGTCCGCATAGCGGACGAAAAAGCCCCCAAATGGGCTTTTCGAGCGACGAACGCCCCGAGCCATGGCGAAGGGCCGGGAGGCGGCGAGGGCACGTTGCCCTTTCCCTTTCGCAGGGGCAACAAAAGGGTAGAGCCTCATGACCGGTAAAGTGTCGCGCCTGTCGGGCAAATCCGTTCTCTTCGTCATGGCGGCGGAGGCCGAATACGGCCCGCATCTCAAAGAACTGTTCACGCCGTTGATGACCGGGGTCGGTCCGGTCGAGGCCGCCCTGAGGCTTGGCGCCGAGCTTGCGGCGCTGAAGGCGGAGGGCGAGCTGCCGGAGCTCGTCGTCTCGCTCGGCTCCGCGGGAAGCCGCACGCTTGAGCAGACCGAAATCTACCAGGCTGTGTCGGTGAGCTACCGCGACATGGATGCCTCGCCGCTCGGTTTCGAGAAGGGCGCCACGCCGTTCCTCGACTTGCCGGTGACGGTGCCGCTGCCCTTCGTCATCCCGGGCATCAAGGGCGCCACGCTCTCGACCGGCGGCGCGATCGTCACCGGCATCGGCTATGACGCGATCGACGCCGACATGGTCGACATGGAGACCTTCGCCTGCCTGCGCGCCTGCCAGCTCTTCGGCGTGCCGCTGATCGGCCTGCGCGGCATTTCCGATGGCGCCGCCGATCTCAGGCATGTTGGCGACTGGACGGAATATCTGCACGTCATCGACGAGAAGCTGGCGGCCGCCATCGGCTTGCTTGAACAGGCGATCGGCGGCGGCCTGCTTGGTGGCTGACTGCCACGCGGATCAGGCAGCCAGGCGCTGCGGATCGCCGAAATCGATGCGTGAAATGCGTCCACGGGGGGCGCCGCTTGCGTCGAGATAGTCGATTGCTCCCGGCGTGTGACGGAGTTTCCACGTGCCCTGGGGGCCGTCCTTCCATTCGACCTTGTAGCCGTCGTCAAGCAGCATCCAAACCCCATGAAAACGCGTGCCGTCTGGCAACAGCATATGCGCGCAGTCTGCGTTTTCGTAGTGGATGAAGGCGCTCTTGCCACCCATGTCGATGACATGCGTCGTTCCGACCATGATAATGGCCAGCGTGTCCCTGTTCAGTATCGTCATTGTCACTGTCCACGATTTCCCGTTTCGGAAGAGCCTCGACGGCGTGAATATCGTCAAGTATCTTGACTATATGGAGTTCAGATCAAGTGGTCAAGGAGCTTGACGAAAAACCGCAGGCGTTGCCCGATCATGTCGGCTGGCGGCTGTGGCAGGCGAGCCGTGCCTGGCAGGCGGAATTTGCTGCCGCCATGCGGGCCGCCGGCCACGCCTGGTTCAGCGAAGCGCGCGCCGGTCTGCTCGGGCACATTTCCCGCAACGGCACGCGCCAGTCGGCGTTGATCGAGCGCACGGCCATCTCCAAGCAGGCGGTTCAGCAATTGCTCGACGGGCTGGAAGCGGAAGGCGTGCTGGAGCGGCTTCCCGACCCCCGGGACGGGCGCGGCAAGCTTGTGCGCTATACGGCCAAGGGTTTGGATGCGTTGCGCGACGGCGATCGCATCAAGCTTCAGATCGAGCGCGGTTACATTGATCGCATCGGCCAACAGCGGTTCGCGGCGCTGATGGACGCCTTGCGCTCACTCGACGCAGGGCGGGCCGGCGCACTGGAAGCGCCTGAATCGAAGTGAGCGGCGCGACCGCGCGACCCATTGCGTCGACTCATTTCTTTCTCTAAAGGCTCGCCATGACGACAGCCAATCATCCCGACACCGTTCTCATCGTCGATTTCGGCAGCCAGGTCACGCAGCTGATCGCGCGGCGCGTGCGTGAAGCCGGAGTCTACTGCGAAATCGTCCCGTTTCAGTCCGCCGCCGAAGGCTTCCGCCGCATCCGGCCAAAGGCCGTCATCCTGTCGGGCAGCCCGCACTCGACCGTCGACATCGGTTCGCCCCGCGCGCCCGACGAAGTCTTTTCCGCCGGCATTCCGGTGCTCGGCATCTGCTATGGCGAGCAGACCATGTGCGCCCAGCTCGGCGGCAAGGTCGAGGCCGGCCATCATCGTGAGTTCGGCCGGGCCTTCCTGGAAATCGAGGACGATTGCGCGCTGTTCGACGGCGTCTGGGCCAAGGGAACGCGGCACCAGGTCTGGATGAGCCATGGCGACCGCGTCACCGCCATTCCCGCGGGCTTCAAGATCGTCGGCACCTCCACCGGCGCGCCCTTTGCCGCCATTGCCGACGAGGCGCGCAAGTTCTACGCGGTGCAATTCCATCCCGAGGTGGTCCATACCCCGGATGGCGCGAAGCTGCTCAGCAACTTCGTCCACCACATCGCCGGCCTCGCCAGGGGCTGGACCATGGCTGCCTATCGCGAGCAGGCGGTCGAGGCGATCCGCAAGCAGGTGGGCAAAGGCAAGGTGATCTGCGCGCTGTCGGGCGGCGTCGACTCCTCGGTCGCAGCACTCCTGATCCACGAAGCGGTCGGCGATCAGCTGACCTGCATCCTCGTCGACCACGGCCTGATGCGTAAGGACGAGGCGAAAAGCGTGGTGGAGATGTTCCGCCAACACTACAACCTGCCGCTGATCCTGGTCGACGCCTCCGACCGCTTCATTTCGGCGCTCGAAGGCGAGGCCGATCCGGAAACGAAGCGCAAGACCATCGGCCGTCTGTTCATCGAGGTGTTCGAGGAGGAGGCAAAGAAGCTCGGTGGCGCCGACTTCCTGGCGCAGGGTACGCTATACCCGGATGTCATCGAGAGCGTCTCCTTCTCGGGCGGCCCGTCGGTGACGATCAAGTCGCACCACAATGTCGGCGGTTTGCCAGAGCGGATGAACATGAAGCTGGTCGAGCCGCTGCGCGAGCTGTTCAAGGACGAGGTGAGGGCGCTGGGCAAGGAGCTCGGTCTGCCCGAAAGCTTCATCGGCCGCCATCCGTTCCCGGGCCCCGGCCTTGCCATCCGCTGCCCCGGCGGCATCACCCGCGAGAAGCTGGAGATCCTACGCCAGGCCGACGCCATCTATCTCGACGAGATCCGCAAGGCCGGCCTCTACGACGCCATCTGGCAGGCCTTCGCCGTGCTGCTTCCGGTGCAGACCGTCGGCGTGATGGGCGACGGCCGCACCTACGAATTCGTCTGCGCGCTGCGCGCCGTGACGTCCGTCGACGGCATGACGGCCGACTTCTACCACTACGACATGAACTTCCTCGGCGCCGCCGCCACGCGCATCATCAACGAGGTGAAAGGCATCAACCGCGTCGTCTACGACGTGACGTCGAAGCCGCCTGGAACGATCGAGTGGGAATGAAGCTGCATCCTTTTCTAGCTTTCGGCACCTATCGATAAGATAACATAAGTCACTGAAATTTCAAATTTTCTCTCATGGAGTCTATCGGTATCGATCGCCTCCAAGCGAGAACATTTGACGGTAAGCCGGACGGTATAGACTTCCGCTCCTTCTGAGCGAATGCTCTATACCGTCAGAGCGCTGATCGGAAGTTCGCGCAGGAAATATCAATTAAATTATTGAAAATAAGTGTTTTATTGGTGGGTTGACGGTAAAATCGTTGACGGTAAAATCGGGGCGAAAAGTGCCTAGATTGTCCTTGGTTCCTCTCCATCATGCTGACCGACATCGCGCTCAAACGACTGAAACCAAAAGATAAAATCTACAAGGTCGCCGATCGTGACGGTATGTACGCGACCGTCTCTCCTGCCGGGCAAATCGCATTCCGATACGACTATCGGATGAACGGCCGACGAGAGACTGTGACCCTGGGCCGTTACGGTGCGGGAGGCATCACGCTGTCAGAAGCGCGGGACCGTTGCCTCGACGCTCGCAGGCTCGTTGCCGAGGGGAAGTCGCCGGCACAGGAAAAGCAGCGCGCTAAGCGGCGTCGGCTAACCGTGGGAACCTTTGGCGATGCCGGTAAGGATTGGTTCAAGAATGCTGCGATGGCGGACAGCACGCGCTCTATGCGCAAGGTCATTTTCGATCGCGACATTTTGCCGATCTGGCAGAAGCGGCTTTTAACCGAAATCACACCTGACGATTTGCGGGAACTTTGCACCAAGGTGAAGAACCGCGGAGCGCCGGCAACGGCGATCCATATCCGGGATATCGTGAAGCAGATCTATGGCCATGTCATTCTGAACGGCGAGAAGATTTCCAATCCCGCGGATGAGGTGGGACCTTCTTCGATAGCCACGTTCGAGCCGAAGGACCGAGCTTTGTCCCCTGCGGAAATCCGCATCATGCTCAAAGAGTTGGAAAATGTGCCGACATTGCCGACCATTCGCCTAGGCCTAAAGCTGATATTGCTTACGATGGTGCGAAAGAGCGAGCTGCTGGATGCGACGTGGGACGAGGTCGATTTTGAGAACGCCGTTTGGCGCATTCCAAAAGAGCGGATGAAGCGAAAGAAGCCCCATAACGTCTATCTGTCGCGCCAGTCCCTCGACATCATGATAGCGCTCAAGACGTGTGCGGCGAACTCGCAATATGTACTGCCCTCCCGCTACGATGCCGACGAGCCAATGTCGCGCGCCACCTTCAACCGGGTCACCATGGCGATTATCGACCGGGTAAAGAAGCAAGACCTCCCGCTGGCGCCATTCACGGTACACGACCTACGCCGCACTGGCTCAACGCTGCTAAACGAAATCGGATTCAATCGGGACTGGATCGAAAAATGCCTCGCTCACGAAGACAGCCGCTCATCACGTGGTGTCTACAACAGGGCCGAATATGAGCCGCAGCGTCGCCACATGCTGCAGGAATGGGCCGATATGATTGATACGTGGGCGGCAGGGAAGAAGCACACGCCCGCACTTCAGCCGGCCTTGGACGCGGCGATTACTCTTGATCCGACTTAACAGGTCTCGCCTTTCGCAGTCTTACGTCGGGAGCATTGGAGGGCTGGGTCCTGCCGGCAGATGATGCGTTCCGCCGCTGCTCTATCCAAGCTTCGACTTCTGCCAAGTCCCAGACGACGCAGCGGGGGGTGAGATTGAACCGTCGCGGGAACTCGCCACGTTGTTCCATCTCATAAATGGTCGTGTCGGATAGCGGAACGATTTCCCTCAACTGCGACCGGCGTATAGTTCGCACGACTGGACGCGACGCAAGGTGGGGCAGCACGGGAAGTGGCTCCGACCACCCGATCCTCCCGGATATGTCGAGTTCAGAAGACGGCAGCTGTTTGACCATATGCATGACCCGTCGGTTGCTTACTGGTCGACAATCACGCAACCTCGAGGAGTATAGTATAGCCCTCAATTGCGACCACACTTTCTCTCGACAGACGAGCAGACCAAATCACTTCGTACCGTCTCACGCGCTTGGCGGCGACGTGAAGATCTTGGTAGTAACGCAGCCGGTCGACTTTCGCCGCGGCATCAATGGCCTCGTTACCCTGGTCACCTCGGCTCTTGCAGCCGATCCTTCTGCGGTGACGTCTTTGTCTTCCGCCCCAAGGGCGGCGACAGATTGCGCCTTCTTTTCGGCACGGAAGCGGCATGGTTCTGGACTCGCAATGGCTCGAATCCGGCCGCTTCACCTGGCCGCCGATCGGCGACGAGGACAGCCTGATCCGACACTGTTCATTGTCCGCGGCGGATCGCCTCGAGATTGACCGACGCAGGCGCGAACACAATAAACTCGTGTTCAGCTTTGCGTCATGCGACATCCGGGCGGGGTGCCGGCGGGCAGGCGCGCCCCCATGTCGCGCGACTGCCGAGATGTTGGCGCCGACTCCCGCACTCTCCGCGACGACCCGAGCCTTCTCCGCCGGCGTCCAGTTGCGCCGCCGCCGCCGGCCGGTGATCGCCTCGATCCGGCGATAACGACACTGTTCATGCCTGCCTTGATGACTGGTATCAGGCTCGTCGCACTCCATGCGCCTACGCTCCTGGCAAATCAGGCGGCAAATCTCGCCAGTGCATAGCCCTCAGGCAAGGTGGGGTGCTCGTGACGCTCACCCTCAACCGGTCGGAATGTGTGGCAGTCCGGGCATACCCGACGGAAAAGCGCGTATGTCTCTGCCTCATGGTTTACGACCGCAATCTGTAGCGCCGCCATAACCTTTTTGCCCTCTGCGATCGAGAAGCCGATCTCACCGTCGAACAAGCGCTCCCAGCTCTTGCCAGTCCGGACTTGCTTACGACAAACGTTGCCGAATTCGTTCTTCCCCTCGATCGTGATCGTCCACTCCATCGCCACCATTGCCTCCTTGAACAAAGCGATTCATGGATTGGTCGGGTCTAACAAGCCGTATTCGACCCGGGAGAAGTTACCGGTCCCCAGTCGGACCTAGCCTGAGCGAGAATCGTTACTCTTTCGACGACGAGCACACCATTTACTCCTCCCTGAAGGCTCGGTCGATCTGATCAGCCAACGGCTTGACCAGATAGGAAAGCATTGTGCGGTTGCCTGTCGAGAAGAACACCTCGACCGGCATACCGGGCGCCAGGGTCAGGCCTTTCAGCTTCTTCAGCTCCGGGCGGGCGATACCGATGCGGACGGAGTAAAAACCTGCTCCGCTGCGCTCATCGAGACTGAGGTCCGCGGCTATCTCTTTGACATTGCCGTTGAGCTCAGGCGTGACGCGCTGGTTGAACGCCGAGAATTTCAGCCCTGCTTCCTGGCCGAGCTTCAGTTGATCGATATCTTGCGGAGCTATCCGCGCCTCGACTGTCAGGTCATCCGCTACGGGTACGATGAGCATGACCACTTCGCCAGGAGCGATAACGCCGCCCACGGTGTGGACGGCAAGCTGATGCACAACGCCATCCTGCGGACTGCGCAAATCGATACGCTTCAGCTGATCCTCGGCCGAGACCCTGCGCTCGACGAATTCGGATATCTTGCTCTGGACGTCGCGGAGCTCGGTCGCGACTTCCTTGCGCAGATCCTGGTCGACCTGAATGATCTGCAGCCTAGTTTCGACAATGCGCCCCTTAGCCTGGGCAATTGAGGCGGTGAGCTGACCGTGCTCGCCCTTGAGCCGAACCGCATCCCGCTCGAGCGCGGTCAGGCGATCGATCGAGACGAGCTTCTGCCTCCAGAGGCTGCGGACGCTCTCGAGCTCGATCCCGATCAATTCGATTTCCTGGCTCTTTGCGACCCGCTGCTCGGTAAGGCCGGAGCTTTCCTCGGAAAGCTGAGCGATGCGCTCCTCCAACTGCGCCTTTTGGCCGGCTCGCGCCTGCCGGCGAAATTCAAACAGCGACTGCTCGCCGGCCATCGCGCTTGCTTTTGCAGGGTTGTCCGGGCGTGACGTCAACGAAGGGGGAAACGAAATCTTCTCCTGGCCATCCCGCTCGGCTTCGAGGCGCGCGAGGCGGGCCTCGAATTCATCCAGATCCCTGGTGACGATCGCCAGATTGGCGCGCGTGACGGTTTCGTCTAGGCGAACCAACACGTCGCCGGATCTGACGGCGTCGCCTTCTCGGACGAGGATCTGCCCGACCACGCCGCCGGTCGGATGCTGGACCTTCTTGACGCTGGAATCGACGACCAGCCTGCCGGACGCGATCACCGCGCCGGAAAGCTCCGTGACGGCTGCGAGCCCTCCGCCGCCGCCGACCAGAAGAAGGCACGCCGCAACCCCACCAATCAAATAACGGTGAATGGTTCTTTCGATTGCCTGAACGTCGGCGGCCATCAGGATGCAGTCTCTTCGGCCATCGGCACGCCTTTCGGGGGAACGCCTTCCGTCCGGGTAACCTTGTTCAGGACCTTGTTCTTCGGCCCGAATGCCTGGACTCGGCCATTCGCCATGACCAGGACCTGGTCGAGACTCGCCAACGCGCTCGGCCGGTGCGCTACGACGACCGCAATGCCACCGCGCGCCCGAACCCCCTGAATCGCTTCCGTCAGTGCTGCTTCGCCCTCGGCATCGAGATTGGAATTCGGCTCGTCGAGAATGACAAGAAAGGGGTCGCCATACAGAGCCCGCGCGAGCGCCACCCGCTGTCGCTGGCCGGCCGAGAGCGTCGAGCCGGCTTCGCCGATCCGCGTTTCGTAACCTTCCGGCAGATGAATGACCAGATCGTGTACACCCGCTGCGCGCGCGGCCGCCAATATTTTGTCCGACGGCGCCTGCGGCTCGAAGCGGGCTATGTTTTCGGCAATCGTGCCATCGAACAGCTGCACATCCTGCGGCAGGTAGCCTATATGCTTGCCCAATTCGTCTGGCGACCACTGATCGAGCGCCGCTCCATCCAGCCTGACGGTGCCGCGCGCCGGCTGCCATATTCCGGCAATTGCCCGAACCAGCGAGGATTTGCCGGAGGCGCTCGGCCCGATAATGCCGAGACCTGCCCCCTTCTCCAATGCGAAGACCGCATCCTGAACGACCAGCCGGCGCTCATCCGGTAGCGTGACACTAATGCTCTCAATGGCAAGGTTGGACGCCGGCGCCGGCAATGAAACGCTTGTCGAGGTCTCGGGAAGCAACGCCAAAAGCTGGCTAAGCCGGGTCCATGCCTGCCTGGCGCTGACAAAGCTCTTCCAATGCGCGATCGCGAGCTCGATCGGCGCCAGCGCCCTTCCCATCATGATCGAGCTGGCGATCATGATGCCGCCCGTCGCTTCCTGACGGATGACGAGATAAGCGCCGATCGCCAGGATTGCCGACTGCAACATCATGCGCAGGGTCTTCGATATCGTCCCAAGCGTGCCAGCCAGATCACTGGCCTTCGCATTGGTGTCAAGATAGTCGGCATTGACGCCTGACCAGCGTTCGGCGATGCGCGAGCCGAAGCCCATCGCCTGCAGGACCTCGACATTGCGGCGCGTCGCCTCGGCCAGCGTGTTGCGCGCTGCGGCCTGCCTGTTGGCTTTCTTGGCCGGCTCCCGGGTCCTGGCCTCGGCAAGCAGCGTCAGCCCGAACAGGACGACGGCGCCGGCCAGGGCCGTCACGCCGATCCAGAAATGGAAGAGAAAGCAGATTCCGAGATAGAGCGGCATCCACGGCAGATCGAAAAGCGCGGTCGGCCCGGCGCTGGAGAGGAATGACCGGACCTGGTCGAGATCGCGCAGCGACTGCAGACCGTCGCCGGCCAGCTTGGTGCGCAGCGGCAGGCGCATGAGGGCGGCATAGACCCTGCCGCTCATGCGCTGATCGAGCGCCATGCCGATGCGCACCAGGAGTCGCGACCGGATCAACTCGAGGATGCCCTGGAAAATGAAAAGCATCGTCGCAAAGATGGCGAGCCCGACAAGCGTCGCCACGCTGCGGCCCAGAAGGACGCGGTCATAGACCTGCAGCATGAAGAACGAGCCAGTCAGTGCGAGCACGTTGACCACGCCGCTCATCAGGGCCACGCCTGAGAACGCCCGTTTGAACGATGCCAGAATCGCCGCAAGCGTTGCTCGCGGCGGCTTGGCGGACCTGAGTTGCGTCGTCACCGTCACCTGAGTTCCAGTTCAGACTCCCAGGCGGCGACGAACTGGAAGTCGTCCTGATGCAGGTTCGCCAGTGCAACGTTCTTCAGAGTAACAACATTGCTGGGCACTGAAGGCAACCTATGTTGAAGATGGGGCGTAATGTGCCCCATAGCTGGCTGGAGCAACTCGACAAGCATTTGCCAATGAGAAAGTTGCCTCGCAATCGCGGATTAACAGTGCAAGGGCGTCGTGGACGCGCTGGCGTTGAAAAAGCTTGGTGAGAACGGAATGGTTGTCGGACTCGGCGTCTGGAGCGCCAAAGTGGTTTTCCGCATCAGCAGAACATGAAATCCGATGCGGTCAGGCCAAGGCCGGCCAAGTGGAGCAAGCTTTGCACGTTGCCAAGGTGCGCGAAGTCGTCCACGTGGTTCTCGGAGGTAACATAACCCAGTTCCGCCGTCATGGTCCTATAATTAAAATAGGCAATGATATCGCCTGCAGCCTCGCCGGAGATACCCTTGGCTGCGGCCGAGCCATCGGCGAAACTGTGATCAGTGATCACTACAACATGCTCGCCGTTCGCGCCATTGGCGGGGCCGCTGTAGAAGGTGTCCACTTGATTACCACGCGTCGCGTGATTAACGAAATTCGCTTCAAGACCATCGCTGCCAAGGCCTACCGCATCGAATGTGAAAGTATCCTGCGCTGGGTCAAAATCGACAATGGTGGTGTGGTCAGCGTTTGGCCCAAAGTTTTTATCGACCCCGCCCTGCGGGTTGTGGAACTGGAACACAAAGGTATCCTGACCAGCCCCCCCGGTCAGAGAGTCTCTACCGTCGCCCGCGAAGAGGGCGTCGTCGCCGGCGCCGCCGTAAAGCTTGTCGTTGTCCGCACCGAGGAGGTTCGCAGCCAGGATGCGCGATTTATCGCGGCCCATGTCGCCGTAGAGGTAGTCGTTGCCCGCGTCGCCAAAAACCTGGTCATTGCCGACGCCACCGAAGACCCGGTCATTGCCCTCGCCGGCAGAGATGGAGTCGTTGCCGAAACCACCATCGATCCAGTCATCTCCCGTCGGATCGAGCATTAGATCATCCCCATTGCTGCCAAAGAGACTGTTGCTACCCTGGCCGCCCCAAATTGTCTTTTCCATTGCGAATCCACCTTATGGCAACACCACGACCCGCCACTAAACTCATTCATATGCCTGATCGGACAATTAGAGGAATTGATTGTTTGGATAGAACACATCGAGATAGCGGATGTATCCTCGTGCGCTTCGTCCAGACGCGCGACGGTGCCATATGTCCAGGTGCATTCGGTACGAGTATGGTTTCGGCGATCTGTGGGAATACGATATCCGGGTTGAATCCAGGCTCGAGCGCGAAGGCGGCAAGGTCTACCCGGTCTGTGTTGCCGGCGAGCGTGCTTGTCCGCCTGAAGATGCTAGGCTGCCGCCCTGATCAGAAGTTCGCGCCTGACACCTTTTGGTGGCGCGCAGCGGAGATCTGCTCCCATTGGGCTGCGAGTTCCTCCCGGGACACGTCGCCCAAGGCGGCGACCTCTTTCTCGAGCTTGGCGAGCATGGGGTTCAGGCGCTCTTCGCGTTGTCATCGATCCGATAGCGGCGAACGCCGTACTTCCCGACATCGCTGACCAGGTTAGGACCAAGCTTCTTCTTGACGACCGCCGATAAGAAGCCCCGCACCGAGTGTCCCTGCCAAGCGGTGGCTTCTATCAGTAGCGAACCATGCCGCTTGGTTGAAGATCATCGTCGCCGCTCAAATGGCGGCAATGCCTACGCGATCCTTGGCGGCGCGCTTAACCATCCCGTGAGCCGCGTTTGGGCTGGCTACTGGCAGCGGGCAGAGATCAAAAATCAAAGCTAACTTGACCGTCTGATTTCAGTCGCCAGCGACCGCTGTCGTCCCTTTCGGCCAGGACTTCTAGAACAGACAAAACCGTTTGGTTTTCTGGCGTAATACCATTCTTGAGAAGTGGTATGATAGACAGTACGATGTCGTCAAAGGTTGGGTGAATTCCCTGATGCTCTAATCGACGCATATAAGACAAGAGGTAATAGCGGACACGCAACCTCACGTCCACATGTGTCTTAAATTTCGTGTTCTTTTTTATGTAGTATTTGCTATCAATATCCTCATACTGAAATTTCTGCCTTAGTAGTGGCGTCAGATCATTATATTGTTGACTTAGGATGTGAAGGAACCCAAGTTCCAATCCTCTTATAACTAATCCGTCATTGATCTGTTCTAATGTGGCGCCCTGATTGGCCGCGATAGTTCCTTCAATCGTTTCCTCGATGATATCCGCTATGTCCATCCCTAACTTGACGGCCATAATGGATTTTGGATTCTTCACTTTCCTAAAGTTGATTATCAGCTGACCCGAGAGAACGGTGAAGGGATTTTGCCTTTTCTTGAAGCTGGTTTGCCCATTGTTCTGACGAGTGACGCCGGCATATTCGAACCCAACTTTCTCGGCCGTCTCCACAATCAGGTGCCAATAGGCTGGCCCCTTGTGAGCAAATACGAAGCTCATCCACCTGTTGAATTTCAATACCCTGTACATTTCACGAATGGAATCTGACAGCAGGGAAGCGTATTCGCTCTTCGTCTTGCGCAGTTCGCCGCCTTCGATTGCCTCTTGGGCGAAGTCCTCCGGCCCCACCTCAAAACCTAGCCAGGAATTCCACATGGTAGAAAGGTCCAGATACGGTATTTTCGATCCGTAAGGGGGGTCCGTGTAGATGTAGTCCACAGACTCGCTTTCGATCATGGAGAGGTCGGTTGCCGACCCCTGCATGACGGGATTGGCGCCTCTAACCTTTGTTAGCTGGGATCGCAGTTCTTCCTTAGCCGCCAGTAGCTTTTTCAACCGCAGGCGGAAAACCGCTGCTACATCAAGACGCGGTGAATCGTGCGCTATCCTATAGCGATAATATCGAAAAACAGCGCTGTCGCCACGACCTTCGGACCGGCCCGCAGAAGCGTGGTAGGTGAGGTTGATCTTATTTAGAAGGCCCGAGAACATAAGCATGAGGTGCGCCCGAGATGTCTCGCTGCGAACTTTTGAAATTATGTCGCGGAGCAGCGCCAATTCGGCCAGCTGCATCCGGCTAAATAGCTGGTCGACAGTGTCGACGTCTGACGTCTTGGGAAGTCGAACTCCTTTCGGATACTCAACAATCTTAAGGAGTGCTTCGGCTTCGAGATCATTCCTGGGGCGGCGCTGTTTGAAGGCATGTTCGACGCTTCGAAAATCGTTAGTCAAGACTTCCGAATCGATGGGTTCAACGAGCGTTTCAACAATGAATTTGCAAAGGGGATTTATGTCTAACTGAATTGCTTTTCGGCCCAGAATAAGCGATTCAATGTATGTAACGCCACTTCCTCCAAATGGATCTAGAACTACGTCACCTGGCTGAGTAAACGTCGAAATGTATTTCTGTACAACCGACCATACTTGCCTTGTGAAATAGCCATGAACACCATGATAGCGCTTCACAGATTGCTTCTGAAAGGAAATTATCTCCTTTGGAGGCTTGATCGCGAGATAGTCGAGCGGGGGTGGAGCTAGCGGGACCGGTCGCGTGGCGATGCGTCGGAAGGCGTCCGGATGAAGGAAATCCGTTAGCGGCTTCCAAAACTCTGCCAGCTCGGTCATTTCGAAGTGCAGCAGAGGAGTGCGATCTTCTATCTCGTACAAGGCAAACTCCCGACCGTTGCAAAGAGCAAAATGACGAGTCCGGATTTCTGGGTGGATCGCGTAGCTGTAGGCTTGTTCGACGTTTTCGTTCGACGTCACAGACTCGCGCGGAGCTTTGGCGTCCAAGACCCAGCGGTAGCGGTTGTCGACTGAAAGAAGATAATCCGGGATCAAGGTGATTGGACGCTTTGTGGTTCCGATCACAACGAATGGATGAGTGAGGGGCTTGCTGCGAATTATTCGATTGCTGCCGCTTGAAGCATACCCCATCCCCAGGAGCAGAGGATGCACGATATCTTCTCGAACAGCGTCTTCCTTGAAGTCGAGAGCGCGCAGCGCCGCAGGATCGACATGCAGAGGTGGGACAGGGATATCCCAACTAACCTCGGGAGTATCCGTTTCAGACGATGAACCTTTGCCGCGTTGCTTTACACCCGCCACAGTACGCCCCACTAAAAACACACATGCGGAACGCAAATCTAAACCAGAATGGTTAACGAGTGTGAAGTTCCCAATGATTACTCGGGCGCTTCCTCGGGATCGAGACACTGACCTGATCTTCGGTGACTCGCCTCCGCACGGTCGCAGTAATGGCGACCTACGTCGCCCAACTTGATGCCCTTCGCCATGAATGGAGCCTGGTGCGGCCAGCGGCTTCGTCAAGCTGGTTCTAATGTACATAAATTTGTCTGGAACAGGAGCGCGCTCCCCGAATTGAAAGGTGGCAGGAGCCCGTCGCTTACGCTCATTAGCTGCTACGGGCTTTTTCACGCCTGTTTGGCCGATCAGAGCCGTGAGAGCGCCGCCACAGCTCCGTTTCATCGGTGAAGCCGTTCTGAAAAGGCTTCAATCACTTCACAGGCGAGATTTTGCCGTCGGTCTGCGTCTTTAAGGACGAGGCGCTGCTCTTCGCACAACTGGTCAAAGACTCGTTGTAGAAGCTCCAGATCCGCGGAGGCGGAAAATTCCATTGCACTTGATGAAAGTCGTGACGCTTTCCTCCGCTCAGATGAGGCGAAAGCGTGATGATCTCTTTCAAGCGCCCGTACGCCCTGCCTAGTCGCGGGCGGCCATTAACCTTACGCCTTCGCGGGCGGCTTGGCGAATCCTTAAAGGACGGCACCAACGCTCTTGCCATCCACCACCGACAAAGGAATATAATCCTCCCTGGTGCGGCGACTCCCATTTCCAGGAGGATCCCCATGACAACGAAATTCCCCTTTGTAGAGAACACGCTCGGCAAGAAGCTGGAGGCTGGCACAGGGTTGTCTGTCTATTGCCTAACATGGAAACGGAGAGCAGTCCTCGACGTGGCTGAGATGGTCAAGCGGTTCGGCCCGGACCAGCCTTGTTTGCATTGGGACCTTCTCAAGATCATCTTTTGCAGCGAGTGCCGCGCCGCGGGCCGCGACGACCGGAACCTGCAAATTCACGAACCACGCGATGATGCCGGAAAAGGGGAAGGGGTGGACGCCTTGCCCTTACATCAAATTTAAATGCGCGGTATGCGGTCCCGCTGCATGCTTGGGTATGTCGCGGTATCTGTTCGAGGTGGTCCTTAATCGTTGTTGGCGATCGGCCGAATAGCAGTCGAAAATCAGCGGCGGAACCATACGGAACAATACGGGGAGAGCTTCTGATTTTTGCCCGCGAGAAAGCCAATAAAATCAATGTTCTGAATACGCCCTCCGGGCCCACCAGAATACTCCATTAAGCTATTCAAATTATTAAATTTTTCCGAGCTGGCCCAAAACGTGGACTCGAACCCCCCTCGGGTTTTATGAATCCGGTCGCAAAAAATCTCTGGGAGTGCCACAGAATCGGAAGGGTAGGGAGGAAGTTAAATTCAGCCTCGCTCCCGGCCTCTCGAACGGCAACTTTGCGCCTCATGCACGAACCCGCTTCGCGGGAGAGTCGCGTGGTTCTGAGATGACGCGTATTCATAGGCTTTGAGCAGTTAAAGCCTGCGATCTGACCATGGAGTTCCCTTCAACGAGGGGAACTTGCCATGGCTACCTTGTCGACCGATGCTCCGATCACGCCACTTCGCCAGCGATGCATGCTGATGCGGGGCCTGGGACCGCATACGCAGCAGGACGACGATCGGCATGTCCGGCGCTTTGCCGCGTTCCTTGGCCGGACTCCCGACACCGCGACGACCGAGGACATTCGGCGCTTCCAGCTGCGTTGCTGACAGGCAATGTCGCGATCGCGCTCTGATCGTCAATCGTCAGACGGACGGGCCGGCTCGCCTGCGCAATTGTACCAGTTCGTTCAGGGCGCGAAGCTCGAGCATCTTCGCACCCTGGCTACGGGCAGTCTCTACCGCGCGTTCAAGCGCCTCAGTGGCTGCCTTGGGGGCACTTCCCGACTGTAGAAGAAGGGCCGCTTTGATCCGGTAGAGTTCCGCGTCGAAGAAGTGCACGTTTACGGCCGTGCTGCTGACGACCGCTTGGTTGATATGGCGAAGCCCCTCGCTTGGCTTCCCTGCTTTGCCGCAGGCGTCGGCGAGAAGGCCGAGCGCATAGCCTCGAAACAGCTCCGCACCTGTTGCGGCGTACGCCTCGATTCCCTCGTTCAGCATGTTGATCCCTGCATCGGTTGAGCCTTGCTCGGCAACGGCCCAGCCCCGAAGAATGGTGCCCCAGGACATCCAGTACAAAAGGTTATTCTCGGTAGCTATCGCAACGGTGCTCGTCGCAAGCTCCTCAGCAATTTCTGGCTGACGGAGGCCTTGATGGACGGCTGCCGACATACAGAGTGCATAGGTGAGGCTGAGCGGATGCGCGAGCGTTTCTGCCAGACGGATTGCTTCGCGGCTTCGCTCAACTGCACACTCGGAGTTACCCACGCACCATTCGAGCCAGGCAAGATTGGCAAGGCCAGCGACACCCGCATCGGATCCGTATGCAACGACGTTTCTGGGCGACAACGCTGGATCGTAGTCGCCGATGGCAGCCTCGAGCTGCTTTCTACTTGCTGTGAATTCGCCGAGGCAGAAGAGACACCAGCCGAGAGCGCGTCGAGCTTCGACTCGAATTGACCGGTCATTACCCCGGTCTGCCACCTCAAGGAGTTGTTCACCGATTTCTCGTGCCGTTTGAACAGGTCCTCGCACCTGGTAGTACGACTGCAAACCTCGAAGGGCAGCCGCGAGCTGTGGGGTATCTCCGATTGTCTGGCACAGCAAACGCGCCCTCGCGTAGATGTGCTCAGCCTCCGAAGCGGCCCAACCTCTGATCGCGGTCAGCGCAGTGCCAAGCCCGATCAAGAGCGAAGCCTCCTGTTGCTGGCGCTGGCGCGAGGAAGGAAGGCTCATGATCGCAGCCAATGCTTTTCGGAAGTGAGCTTCTGCCTCGAGGTTTGTATAACGGCTCAGTGCTCGTTCGCCGGCTGTTTGCCAGTAGTTTATGGCGCGCTCTGTATCTCCCGCGAGGTTGAGATGCCCAGCTATCAGCTCCGGTTGCCGCTCGACGAAATCCGGGAACTGATCAACCAGCGCCTCGGCGGCCCGCAGATGATAGCGGCGCCGTGAGCTTCGAAGCAGAGATTGGTAGGCTGCCTCCTGAATGAGTGCATGCTTGAAAGAATATGAAGCCTGCGGAGGAATACCACGCTGTAACAGAATCTGACGGTCGACCAGCTGGGATAGAGCGCTCAGCAGCTCTGTCTCAGACGCCAACGTGACTGCCTTCAGCAACTCGAACGGAAACTCGCGGCCAAGAGTTGCCGCGATCTGCGCGGTCGCTTTGATGGAATTCAGCCGATCCAGTCGGGCCATCAGGGAGTCGCGCAGCGTTACAGGGATGGCAGTCTCGTCGAGGAGGGCGGGAGTCGCCGCGCTTTCGGTGGCCTGCGCAGATTCAATAACGGTCTTCGTTAATTCCTCCACGAATAGCGGCACGCCGTCAGCCCGTTCAATCAGCTGGCTGAGCAACGCCGGTGATAGCTCGGTGCCTTTGGTCAGGTTGGCAATAATCTCGTTAGTGTCACCAGAGGAGAGGCGCGAAAGCGTAAATCGCATCGCGTACGAGGGATCGACCCAAGGTTGCGCGAACTCCTTGCGAAACGTCAGGACGAGAAATAACTTCGCGGTTGGAACAAGCTGAAGAAGTTGCTTGATGACGTCGAGCGTCGAGGGATCGGCCCAATGGAGATCCTCTACGACAAGAATAACTGGGCGACGCTCGGTCTCTCGAAGCAACCAGGCCAGCAGGATTTCAATCGTCCTCTCCCGCCGCCTCCGAGGCAGCAGATTGGTCGTGTCCAATCCGGCAGGAGTCGGGAGCGACAGCAGAGAGGCAATCAGAGGCAGCGCTTCTTCCACCCGAAATGGCGATTGCTTTAGTGACGTTTCAAGTTTCGCGAGTCTTTCGGCCGCGCCATCCGACGAGGTAATTGCAAGATGCCGATGCAGCAAATCAATAATCGGGAGGAACGCGCTGTCGGACGAATGCGGCATGCAGTTACACGCAAGCATGGAATGCTCGTCGGCTATGCTGGCGTGAAAAGCGTGTACGAGGCGTGACTTGCCAAATCCTGGGTCGCCGCAAATCAACGCCACTTGACCCTTGCCCTGCAGTACGCGCTCCCAGCCTTCTCTGAGGTGTGCCAGCTCGCGTGTGCGTCCAACGAGGGGGGTAAGGTTCCGAACTTCAAATGCATCCTGCCACGTGAAGGCTGATTCAGCCAACGGTACATAGACCCGAATCGGACGCGAAATGCCTTTGACGTGGCGCTCTCCCAAAGCGCGACATTCAAATCGATGCTTGACCAGAGCGTATGTGGCATCGCTGATGAGTACCGTCTGGGGCGCAGCGAGCGCTTGCAGACGAGCTGCCAGATTGGGGGTTTCGCCGACGATAGAGTAGATCTCCCGTTCAGAACCGCTAGGGAGATCGCCAGCAACCACCAATCCGGTATGAATGCCGATGCGAACCTGCAAGCTGGCACCAGCGCAATCGACCATTTCAGCGCTACGTTGCTGGAAACGTGAGATGATTTCAATCGCAGCGCGCACAGCCATTACCGGATCGTCGTCGCCTGCACCGGGATAGCCGAAGTAAATGAGAAGACCGTCCCCGAAGTATGAAGCTATCCACCCGCCGCAATGGCGGACCACCTCATCGCAAGTGGATCGATAGGTAGCAAAAAGGTCGCGGAGATCCTCGGGGTCGAGTTGCTCCGATAAAGCAGTTGACCCGACGATGTCACAAAACACGACGGTGATCTGCCTGCGCTCTGCGGAGGCGAGTGCGGCGGCGTCGGACAGAGGCGAAGGTACGTTCGTCAGCGGTGCTCCGCAGTTGCCGCAGAACCGCATACCAACCCCGTTCTCGAACCGACACCGAGGACAGCGCATATGGAGCGTCTCCAGCTTATAAACCTGTGAGTGCCCGTCCCGAGAAAGGGGTTTGTGGCCGGGGGTTCGTGCGACTCCAAAGGTTGTCGAAGCCTTCTTGGAACCACGATGTGGATCCGGCGACATCATAGCCGCGGTGGCTTACGTTAGAAACTCCGAATGGACTCTGACCGAGCCGTTTATGCCGAACCGTGTGAACGCGCGACCACGCGCCTGGTCGCCGCGTGAAATCATCAACGCGATCTTCTACGTCGTGGAATTGCATGGCGACTTCTCCCGCGCGACCTGCCGTCCGCACCGTCTATCCTGGTTCAGCCCTATGGCGCGACGCAGGTCTCATGGCCCTTCAACGACCCCGAGGCCACCCTGGGTTTCCGCTGCGTTGCCTCTGTCATGCTCCTTACGAAGGCTGACTCGACCCTCAAGAATTTCGGACCATGCTCTGAGCCGAAACCAGGCTCGGTGCACCGATTGACGCAAAACAAGGGCTGCCGGTCAGAGCGCTTGCCGGCAGCGCGTTGGATTTCCCCAACGAGAGGTGCTATTGTTGCTGAGGAGGACTTGAGTTGCCACCCGTTCTGAACTCACCCCTAAGCATAACACTGTCGATAACTCAGACGTGCAATCTAGAGTGCAAGCATTGTTATGCAGATTGCCAGGCCAGCGAAGCGTCCGCTGAAGTCACTACTGATGAATGGCAGAGGTTCCTCGACTATTTGGTTAGAAATGATTTTATTTCCGTTTACTTCGAAGGCGGGGAACCTCTTTTCCGGGAAGATTTTCTTCAAATTTTGGAACACTGCGCTCGCCGCATGATGACCATGTTGCGGAGCAACGGAACCCTCATCAATCGCGAGATGGCGCATCGCCTAAAGCAGATCGGCATAGGACGTGTGCTCATTGACCTGATGGGAGCGAGAGCCGAGACGCACGATTATTTCACCGGAGTAAGCGGGAGCTTCCAGAAAGCCCGCGAAGCGGTTCGCTACCTGCTCGAGGCTGGCATCGATACTGATGTGCTCACGATCCTGAACCGGAGAAATATGCACGAACTGCAAGAGTATTTGGAGCTTGCACACGAGCTCGGTGTTCCCCGCGCAGGAATTCTGCGCCTCTATCCTCTGGGACGAGCTAAGTCCCGCTGGGATGAGTTGGCGATGTCCCTGCAAGAGCAGATGGCTGTGCTCAACTCGCTTGCACCACCACCTGGGCTTACCGTGATGAAGTCGTGGCATCCCAATGACCGGAACTGCTGCTGGCAGGCTGCTGCGGTAGATCCATTCGGCCGATCAATTGGTTGCGCTTATCTCCGCGAGTACGTCGATTACGGCAATATTCGCGAGGTGCCGTTCCTCGACACTTGGGAGCATTCCCTCTACCGAGAACTGCGCTCCGGTGTGGTCGAAAAGTCGTGCCCGACCTGCGATGCCGTTGAAGGAACGCGCGGAGGATGCCGTTCGGCGGCCTATGCCTTTCATGGTCGTTGGGGGGCACCTGATCCGTTCTGCTCGACATTGAATGACGGAGTCGACTTACGTGTCTTACCGTCGCGTCTCCTTTCGAAAGGTCGCAAACCTACGTATTCGCCCCGTCGATGAGATGGGTATCTGCATCGTGTTCACCCCAGAGAACCCGAGGCTATACACCCTCAATTCGTCTGCGTGGCTTATAATGGAATTGTGCGACGGGCGGAGTTGGAGGTCGCTGGAGCGTAGCTATTTTGCTACAATCGAACCTTCGCGCTCGCGCGAAGTTGCACGGCTTGAACTGCGGCGGGGCATTGAGGATCTCATTCAGCAGGGCGTCATAGAGCTTGTAGAACCGGCTTGAAGCGCCGGAGAAACCATTCGGCGACCAGGAGGACTGGCTAGTGGCACGCAATCCGACTATCGAACAGGTCAAGCGCTTGGTACGTCGGCAAGGCATTCCGGCGCCACCGGCGGTCGAGCCAGTTGTCGTTGAAGTTCGCACGCACGGGGCTATTTCATTTACACCGTGCGAGCCGGCTATTCCTTACGCCCTGGGTTGTATTCTGATTGAATGGACATTTGGTATCCCCTACCAGGATGTGCCCGCATTCCATCAATTCCTGGAAGACAACGAGGCTTTTATTCGGCAAAACGTGGAAAAGGTTGAGGGTGCGAGGTACTTGGGAACGTATTGGTCAATTGGCTACCGATATCATTACAGAACCTTTTGGTCATACGATTCAGAATCGGCGATAGCTGGTCTGAATGACGCCATACGAAAGTCGCCTAACCTTTCCGAAGCGATCGCAAAGCTTCGAACTTACTGGTCGAAAGATCCATCCCGGAGCGAGTTCAAATACCAGCCTGCGTCCTTGATTACTGCCAAGAAGCTTGAGGATTACGCTAAAGAGGATCCGGTGGTCGGTATGGGACTGGTCGCACCGGCACAGGCGCGAAAACGACCGAGAAGTAAAAAATAGATCACGGACGTTTACTAGGGCGTGGACTCATCGATGCCAAGCTTTTTGTAACGTTACTGACCCGCTAGGCTAAGTCAACGAGAATTGTTGTAGCGAACGATTACATCTCCCAGTGTTTCGTATCGAGTATCGTCCGATCCGGCTCGCAACAGTCTGCCTGACCTTCGACGTTACGTGCCCATTCCATCGCATCCTTCCGGGGCCTGAATGGCTTCGTCATCATTGGGAAACCCCAATGCCTGACCTGAATGGTACCTGCTTCCGCGCTTGCAAATTGATGCCACGGCCTCGCTCCGTTACGCCAGAACCGTGCCTGCAACGAAAATAAATCAATCTGATCGGATTGTCGTTGTTAATTTATGAATGAAATCATCTGTTGAATTATTAGCGCACCCGACAAGATTCGAACTTGTGACCTTTGCCTTGGAGGGCCGAGGTTCGAGCCCGTCGAATTTCCGTTGTCCTTGTCCATCGGATTCTGCCGTCAAACATTACGTTTGACGCGGGCCATAGAAACACCTCGGTTGTGTTCGCCGTGCCGTCAGCGAGCGATGATCGATTGGCCCGCTTGCCTGCTAGTTTGAGACCTCGTGTCTGCATCGAATTCCCAGCATCGACGTAAGTGCGCCAGCGAGGCGCCTCAGACTTAACGTCCAAGATGGGTCAGGTCACGGGTCAAGCTCTCTGCGCCAAAAGGTCGTGCCGCTCCGGAGCTGGTCGATCACCAGGATTGGGCGAGCTACCAAGGGAAACCTTGTTCTGACGCTACTTCAAGTCCAGGACGACATTGCTCGCGGCGATACGCGCGGGGTTCGCGACGACTTCGATGCCGACGATGCGGTCGCCGGCGATGGTGAACGAGAACATCACGCGCGGCGTGCCTTGCGGCGCCCAGGCTGCTCCGGCAACGCCACCGATGAGCGCCGGCTGGGCAGCGCGCGCGCGGCCGACAAAAGTTTCAGCGACGCTTCTTGCGCCGCGAATCTCGGGCGCGAACTTCGGCCCGACGGCCTGTTTTGCACTATTGAGCACAGCGGCCGTGTCGGCACGCAATACGACGTCGGGATCCAACAATTCCAGCAGCGCGGCGAAGTCACCGCTGCGCGAGGCTAAGAGGAAGGCATGGACGATCTTGCGCTGACGCGCGGGATCTGGCTTCGAAGCCAGATCCGCCGCCCGCACGCGCCGACGGCCGCGGCTAGCGAGCTGGCGTGCCGCAGTCGGCGTACGACCGACGATCGGTGCTATGTCCTCGAATGAAACGCCGAACAAATCGTGCAGCACAAAAGCGAGCCGCTCGGTCGGAGACAGGTGCTCGAGCACGATGAGCAGCGCCGGTCCCATCGCGTCCACAAGAATGGCTTGCTGCTCCAGGCCTTCTTGCTTGGAATCAGGGATGTCGTGCTCGGGCAGTTCCATGTCGAGCTGCTCTTCGCGTCGCTTGACGCGGGAACGCAGCGCGTCGAGCGATAGCCGCGCAACGACCGTGGTGAGCCATCCGGCCACATTGTGAAAGCCGCCACCATCAGTACGGCTGAGCCGCAGCCAGGCTTCCTGAACCACATCCTCTGCTTCGCTGGCGGAGCCCAGCAGGCGGTAGGCAACCGAATGCAACCGCTCGCGGTTAGCCTCGAATTGGGAAGCCAGCCAGTCCTGTTCGCTCATCGGTCACATTATCCCTGCGCGGTTCGTCATAGGTAATGACGAACCGACTGGCCAACATGTGACAATTGGAAGGCTGAAGCGATGAATCTCAACCTTGGCACGCGAATCGCGGTCGTGACCGGTGGCTCCTCCGGGATCGGCTTGGCGACCGTCAAAGCGTTCCTCGACGAAGGCGCGGTGGTCGTGAGCTGCGGGCGAAATGCAGATCGCCTGGCCAAGTCGGAAGCATTTCTGGCGGCCAACGGATCAAGTATCGAACGGCTGACCACCTGCGTCTGCGACGTCACCGATGCATCCTCGGTGGCCGCGATGGCGCGGATGGTTGAAACGCGATTCGGACGGGCCGACATACTCGTCAACAACGCCGGCCAGGGGCGGTTCGGGACGTTTGCGTCCACATCGGACGAAGCGTGGCTGGCCGAACTCGAGTTCAAGTTCTTCTCTGTCATCTACCCCACCCGTGCCTTCGTCCCTCTTTTGCGCAAAAGCGATGCAGCCTCCATCGTCGTCGTGAACGCGCTCCTGGCTCGCCAGCCGGATCCCGACATGGTGGCGACTTCGGCCGCGCGCGCCGGCGTGCAGAACCTTGTCAAGTCGCTGAGTACCGAGCTGGCGCCAGCGATACGGGTCAATGCGACCTTGATCGGCAACGTAAATAGCGGCCAGTGGGAAAGACGGTATCCGACAGCATCGAAGCCGGGACAGACGCTGGACGACTATCTGTTGGAAGTGGCAAAGGACAAGCGCATTCCGCTGGGTCGGCTTGGCACGGCAGATGAAGCTGCAGCGGCCATCCTCTTTCTCTCTTCGCCACGCGCCGGTTTCATCACCGGTGCTGCGCTCGAAGTGGCCGGCGGTGTTTCGAGGTCCTCTTGGTGACAGGAACCGCTGGACGCCGCCGGACGCCGCGCAAAGCCGCGTTTCAGTCCACGCGCAGGCTTTGTTCCATTGCGTAGCACTGATCCCACACGAAAGTGTCAAATGCGCCTAGCCTGCTGCTCCACTTCGGCGTCAACTCCTTGACGCAATGTCCAGCGACACGCGCCGTGTAGTCGTCCGTGAGAGCCCACGGATTTCCCGCATCGGCGGGATTGATGCCTGCCATGAAAGGAACCGCCTTAAGCGCCGCTGCGGCCGCGCTCTTCACGTCGTTGTCGAACTCGATCTGGGTCAGTACATCGGCGCGCGTTCCCAACCGGGCGACATGACCGGCTACCAGTTTGTCGAAGGGAAGCTTCGCAATCAGTTCCACCTGCGCCATCCAAGCCGGCAAGTCATGCGCGACGGCAAAGCGCCGGAACGGCATCCATCCCGGGAAGACAAGATCGACCACCATCAGTGTTTTCTGTTCCGGCGCATAGATGAAGATGTTGCCCGGTTCGTGACCATCCCCGTGATATGAAAGTTCCAGGCGCTGGCTGCCAAGCTTCATCCGGTAGGTGTTCTTGAATACCACGGTTGGCAGAGGCCGCGCCGGATCGGCGTCGCGGCGCAACAGCCGCCTCGTCTCCTCCTGCGCCACGATGACGGGATGGCCGCCCAGCAGACCGGCGCCGCCGATGTGGTCGGTGTGCGAGTGGCTGTAGATAATGTGGGTGATGGGAAGCGTCGTGACCTCGGCGATCGCCTGCTTCAGCTTGGCCGCATATGAGGGCGGCGCATCGATAACGACGACGCCGGACTCGTAGACCATGAACATTGACTGGTAGGCGTTGTCGGTGACCATGTAGAGGCCCCTGCCAAGTTTTTCCACGCGGTAGCCTTTCTGCGGGTCGATGGCAGGCCCCTTGGCGGAGTCTGGCACGTCGAGGTACTTGTCGAGGCGCACGCCGATCGGAGCAATCTCCGGAGCATCGGGAAACGGAACTCCCGCGCGACCGGCTGGCGCGGATGTAGATGAGTTCGGTGCAGCCGGGGCGGAGCCGGCAAGCGCGGACGTTGCAAGGAGCGCGCACGCAACGGCGACACTCAAGATGGATCGAGTCGGGTGTTTCATGAGATTCCCCTGGAAATAGACCCCTGACATGGACATGACGGTTCAGACCGACGTTTTGTGACGCGTGGTGCGCCACCGCCGCGCATTCAATCCGCCATCGCCTATGCCGAGCCGTCGATGCCCATTAGAATATGGGCTGGACCGTCGAGGGGGCGGGACGTGTCTGCTAAGGCGCGGCTTCTACTGCGACCTGTGCCGTCTGTGACTGCTCCCTGGCGAGTTGTTATCCGCCGCCAGAGAGCAGAGCGACGCAGCGGCCTGCGTCGCCGGATAGAGGCCGCTACTTCAGTGCGGCCTTCTCCAGGCCGAATTTGGCGTCCGCCGAACCTGGCACCGTCTTGAAGCCGATATTGAGACGGTTCCAGGCGTTGACCACCATCACAACGAACGACAGATCGGAGATCTCCTTCTCCGACAGCTGTGTCCGGACGCACTCATAGATGTCGTCCGGAACGCCTTGCTCGGGCAGCTTGGTCAGGACCTCCGTCCAGGCCAAAGCGGCGCGTTCACGCGGAGCGAACAAGGTGGAGTCTCGCCACGCCGCCAGATGGTACAGGCGCAACTCGCGCTCACCGTGGATCTTGGCCTGCTTGACATGCATGTCGAGGCAGAAGGTGCAGCCGTTGATCTGCGCGGCCAGGATGGCAACGAGATCGCGGATGGGCTCCTCGATCGAGCTCTCCCGGGTGGCGGCAAGAAACTCTGTGAATTTCTTGAGGAGTTCCGGGGACTGTTCGGCGTAGTTGACACGGGGCCCCGGGGCTTTCTGTGCTCCCGCGGGGGTGCGCGTTTTGGTGGCCATGTTCATCGATATCTCCTTGGCGACAGTTTGAAGTTCATCGCTTGGAAAACATGCCGGGACAGGTCGAACTGAGCCATTGCGCGAGGGGGCTGTGACTTCAATCGGGACGTCCAGGCGGCCTTATTCTCAAGGCTAGGTGACCCACGCCTCATGGATTTCCATGAGGTGCGGCCGCGGCGTGGCCCGGTTAGGATGGAACACAAATTCGCCAGCCCAGATGTTCGAGGATGAGTGTTAAACAAGGCGCTGACAGTCTCCGGCTTTCATTGTCCGGTAGGAGAAGGCAATGACGACAGCGTTCAACTCACTTGGCGAAACCGATGCAGAAGCATTGCGAGCGGCCCGGATCATCGAGAGCGTGGTCGGCAATGCGTGGGCGACAGACGCGGCCGGCAGGTTCAGCTACGTTACTCCCACCATGTTGTCGGATCTCGGCACGACACTGGAGGAACTCAACACTTCGTCGGAAGATGGTTCCGCGGGTTGGAAGCGGCTGATCCATCCGGACGATCATGACCGGGCCGTCGCCGCGTGGCGTCGCTGCCTTGAGACAGGTGAGCACTACATTGTGGAGCACCGCATTCTGCGCGCGAGCGGTGCGTATAGCTGGAGTCGAAACTCCGGACAGCCGCTGCGCGATAGCGCAGGTCGTATCGTTGCATGGTATGGCACGGTGATCGATGGCGATGCGCCGTCAGCAGCCAGGGAGCGATTCGCTGACGTCACTACCGCTGCGCTCGAGAAGAAAGCCGCTTCCGACCCGCCGCATTCGCTGAGCCTTGTCCACCCGGATGACCGGACCGCAGCGGCTCATGCGGCCGCCCGCGCCTTCTGGACAGGCGTCCCACAGATCACGAGACACCGGCAACTCCAGGCCGACGGCAGTTACCGTTGGAACGAGACCCGGTCTGAGCCAGGCTACAGTGTAAGTGTCGACATCGACGATCTGGTGACCGACAGGGAGGCGCTCGCCAAGGCAGGGCTGGACCCCCTGGTTGAAGACGACGCCGAACCCATTCGATCGGCGAAGATCGTTGAAAGCATATTCGGCAACGGGTGGGCGTTCGACGCGGCCGGTAGATGGATTTACCTGCATCCGTTTGCACTGAACTCCCTCGGGGTGACGCTGGAAGACCTGAACGCTCCGTTGAGCGACGGGCATACCGCCTGGAAGCGTTTGCTTCACCCGGACGACTACGAGCAGATCGCAGCCACATGGCGCCACTGTCTGGAAACAGGCGATCACTTCAATGTCGAGTTCCGCTTCCGTCGCGCGAACGGCGTCTACGTATGGGCCCGAACCGCCGCGCGGCCAGCACGCGACAGCCAGGGTCGTATCACAGGATGGTACGGCATCGCACTCGACAACGACGTCTACAAGAAAACCGTGTCAGCGCTGCGCGGTCGGGAGCGGGAACTTTCTCAGCTCGTCGACATGGTCCCAGTCCAGATCAGGCGTCTGACGCCGGAAGGCGAGCCGACCTTCTTCAACAAGCGCTTGCTTGACTTCTTCGGTTTGGACGGCGTGGCGGATTTGGACAAGCCGGCGATGAGCCGGCTGACGGCGGCGATACAGTCCCTCGTCCATCCAGAAGATGCGGCCCGCCTCCTGGAGACCGTCCGCCACTCCCTGGCTACCGGCGAGCCGTACTCCATGAAATACCGCATGCGCCGTGCGGATGGCGCGTACCGCTGGGTGGATGGGCGCGGTGAGCCGCTGCGCGATCACAGCGGCGCGATCGTGCAGTGGTATGCAATCTCCATCGACATCGACGACGAGATGCGCGCGCAGGAAGCGTTGCGCGACCGGGAGCGGGAGCTCTCGCAGCTTGTAGATATGGTGCCGAGCTTCCTCTGGCGCCTGTCTGCGTCGGGCGAGCCGGTCTTCTTCAGTAAGCGTATGGTCGAGTTTCTCGGCCTCGACGTAGGAGAATACGAGAGTGCGGGAGGAAATGGTCTGACAGCCGCTATAGCGGCTGTCGTACATCCCGACGACGCGGCCAAGCTGGAGGCTGCGCTCAATCACTCCATCGTCACGGGCGAGAGCTTCTCGCTGAACTATCGCCTGCGTCGCGCCGACGGTGTCTTTCGCTGGATGTCGGGTCGCGCGGAACCGATGCGGAACGAGGATGGGTCCGTCGTCCAATGGTACGGTCTTTCGCACGACATCGACGACCAAGTGAGGGCCGAAGAAGCGCTGCGGAAGAGCAAGCGGCAACTGGAGCAAATGATTGACGCCGTGCCTGTGAATATCCTGAGCTTCGCCCCTTCAGGCAGGATCACCTACACCAGCAAAAGATACCTGGAGAAGGTCGGTTCGCCACCGACGCACATCGAGGACTTCGACGCCCTGGCCCGGGACCTGGCCCATCCTGAAGACTTTCCGATCATGTTCCAAAGGGCATCGAATGGCTTTGCGACCGGCCAGCCTTTCGTGAACCGGTTTCGTCGGCGCGAGAAGGATGGCGTCTACCGCTGGATAGAAGCACGAGCGCAACCGTTACGGGATGCCGATGGCGCGATTGTGCAGTGGTATATGGCTTCAATCGACATCGAAGACGAGATGCGAGCGCAGGAGGCATTGCGCGAAAGAGAGCGCGAGCTTCAGCAGCTTGTCGACGCCTTGCCGGTCCACATCTGGAGCTGGACGCCCGATGGCAAGCTGGCCTACGTCAACAGGCGGTCTTTGGAGGATCTCGGCATCTCCGGGGCGAACTTCGAAGATTTCACCAAGGTGGCGCAAGAGCTGATCCACCCCGAAGATGCTCCCGAGGTGCTCAAAAGGTCAGCCAGCTGCCTCAAAACGGGCGACTCCTTCATCATGCGGTATCGCCGGCGGTGGAAAGACGGCAACTATCGCTGGATGGAGGGGCGCTGCGAGCCTCTGCGCGATCGGGACGGAACGATCGTGCACTGGTACCAGGTTTCCATCGACATCGACGATGAGATGCGCGCACAGGTGGCGCTGCGCGAGAGAGAACGTTCGCTGTGGCAGCTGGTTGAAACGCTGCCGGTGATGATCGATTGCGCCACGCCGAATGGCGAGCCGATATATCGCAGCCGTCAGCTCCGCGAATTCCTCGGATATGAGTTGGAGTCATTGGACGGCAAGGGAAAATCCCGCCTGGCCGGCACACTCGACGACGGTGTTCATCCTGACGACTTGGCGGGCGTCAAAGCGAACTATGCTCATTCGTTGGCCACTGGCGAACCGTATGCGCGGAGGCACCGTCTGCGGCGCTTCGATGGCGAATATTGCTGGGTCGATATGCGCGCAGCACCGATGCGCAATGCCGAAGGGGCGATTGTTCAGTGGAACGTCGTCTGTCTGGACATCGATGGCGAAGTTCGAGCGCAAGAAGAGCTGCGCCTGGCGCAAGAGAGACTTGCACGTGCGAGCCAGGCGGCGAGTCTTGCTGAGCTTTCGGCCTCTATCGCGCATGAGGTGAACCAGCCTCTGGCAGCCGTTGTCGCCAACTCGTACGCCTGCCAGCGCTGGCTCACGGCCGAGCCGCCAAATATCGAGCGGGCACAGAAGACGGTGGAGCGCATTATCCGGGATGCCAACTCCGCGGCGGATGTCGTCAGCCGCATCCGCGCCTTGTTCAAGCAGTCTGCAGACGCGATGGCCTACGCGACACTCGGCAGCGTCATCGCGGAGGCGCGCGACCTCATCGCTGAAGAGGCGGTGCGGCGTCGTGTTCGTCTGGACGTCGATGTCGAAAGCGACCTTCCTGTTGTCGCGCTCGATCGGGTGCAGATCCAGCAGGTTCTGGTGAACCTCATCCGCAATGGCATGGATGCGATGGACTCTGTCGCGGGTGACAGGGTTCTTGGACTTCGCGTGCGCCGGACAGGAGATGCGATCCAGATCGAGATCAGCGATCGTGGCCCGGGCATTGAGTTTCCTGACCGAATATTCGAGCCGTTCTTTACGACGAAAGAGCACGGCATGGGCATGGGGCTCGCGATATGCCGTTCGATCGTCGAGGCGCATGGCGGACGGTTGTGGGTGGAGAAGAACGAGCCACGCGGGACGACGTTCGTCTTCACGATGCCCGTTGAAATGAAAGCGGCAGCATGACGACCGACAATCACATGGTCTTCATCGTCGATGACGACGTGCGTATCCGGGAAGCGCTTGGTGAGCTTCTGGAGTCGCATGGTATGCGCGCCATCGCGTTCGGATCGGCCGGCGACTATGTCCTGGCCGACAAGCCGGACGTCCCTGCCTGCCTCATCCTCGATGTGGAATTGCCGGACATCAACGGGCTCGATCTGCAGAAGCAGATCGCCGAGGGCGATCATCCGCCGATCGTCTTCATAACAGGGCACGGCGACATCCCGTCCTCGGTGCGCGCTATCAAGCACGGCGCCGTGGACTTCCTGACAAAGCCTTTCAGTGACGCGGACCTGATGGCCGCAATCCAGACGGCGATCTCCCAGGATCAGGAAAGGCGATCAGAGCGCGCCGAACTCACCGTGTTGAGGCAACGCTATCTAGAACTCACGCCGCGCGAGTGCGACGTGCTGCCGCTCGTTGTGAGTGGCCTCCTCAACAAACAGGCCGCGGCCGAGTTGGGGATCAGCGAGGTCACGCTGCAAATCCACAGAAGGAACGTGATGCAGAAAATGATGGCGGCGTCGCTCGCCGATCTCGTGCGCATGGCGGAACGATTGGAGATACCGATTACCCACTCTCGACGAGCAGGAGGGAACTGAGTGTGAGCAAGGTGCGACCTGTCGTGGCGGTTGTCGACGACGACCCAAGAGTCCTCGAGTCGCTGGAGGACCTACTGGAGTCCGCGGGTTATGTCGCTTGCTGCTTCTCGTCGGCGGAATCGCTGCTCGACCGCAGGCTGCCGGGCGTGGACGTGCTCATCACCGACATCGGAATGCCCGGCACGGACGGCTTCGAACTTCGCGACCTGGTGAAGAAGGCTCGCCCGGAATTGCCGGTATTCCTCATCACCGGCCGCCACGAGATTGCAGACCAGTTTCGCGCCCGGGGGATCAGCGGTTGTTTCCGCAAGCCTTTCGACGGTCAAGTCCTGCTCGCTGCCGTTGCCAACGCCTTAAACGATCGAGAAATGGAGGGTAATGATGAGAGTTGACCAGCCGCTCCAAAGGAGATCGGCATCGTCACCGCAGAGAGGCGAAGCGGAGCAGCCGCTCGTGATCATTGTCGATGACGATGCAGCGGTTAGGGAGGCACTATCGGACTTGATCCTGTCGGCGGGTTTCCAGCCGGTCTGCTTTGCCTCGACGCGCGAATTGCTCCACGCCGACGTATTGCACAAACCCGGCTGCCTGATCCTCGATGTGCGCATGCCAGGAGCGAGCGGTCTCGATCTGCAGCATCATCTGGCCCAGAATGGCAACCCGAAGCCAATCATCTTTCTCACTGGTCATGGCGACATACCAATGACGGTCCAGGCGATGAAAGCCGGCGCCGTGGACTTCCTCACCAAGCCGGTACGGGACCAAACATTGCTCGATGCCATAATCGCGGCCATAGCGATGGATGCCTCGCGACGGGCAAAAGCAGAGGTGGTCAAGCGAAATGTCGAACGACTTGGAACGTTGACGCCCCGTGAGCGCGAGGTCCTCCATCACGTGGCGCGCGGTCGTCTCAACAAGCAGATCGCCTTCGACTTCGGCATCAGCGAAGTGACGGTGAAGCTGCATCGCGGCAACGTCATGCGCAAGATGGAGGCAGCCTCCATCGGTGAACTGATCCGGGCTTGGGAGACACTGCCCATGCCGCTGCGTGAGACCTTGGCCTGAACAGGGGCGGCAGCCGTCGATGGGATATCGGCGCGACAGAATTGCAACTCGTCGACGACTAGATCGTTCACCGTTTTCACGGAAACGGCGAATGCTCTATCTCTTTGATTTCACGCAATTCCTAACGGAAAACCGCTTCACACTTTCCCGGAATTGCTCTAACGGGGACTGCTGAAAGCCCGACCCGTCAGGCGATAGTTCAAGCGAACTTGTTTTGCCTGCTGCATTTATTCGTCGAAGGGCGCTTTCGCTACGAGGTCGACGGAAGAAGAAGCTCGGTATCCGGGGACATAGCGTTCACCGAAATCCCGAACGAAATTGTCGTAGGTCGTTTCGGGCCTCGTCTCGGCGATGTGGCAGAAGCACCGTGTCATGCGTCGCTTCAAGTCGAGCCGCGGGAACTCCCTGACGATACTTGCGATCTCCGCGGCTGGAATGATCTCATACTGCAGGCCCACGACATCCAGGCAGATCCCGGCAGTACAGAGCGCCACCTCCGCTTCCTTGTAGAGACCAATCGATGGCGTCGAGTTGAGAGCGACGCTGTCCCAGATCAACTGGGCGCGGCGCTCGTCGACACCGGCTTGCCTGGCGAAGATCCGTGCCAGATCGGCGCCTTCAACTTCGAACCGGCGCGGACCGTTGAAGCGCTGGTTAAGCGTAAGATCGTGCAAGAGCACACCGACGGCGACGACTTCCGCGTCGTGATCGATGTTGCGAAGCTGTCCGATCCGCTCCGCAAACAGCCAGGACCGGACGACGTGATTGAAAAGATAAGGCTCACATTCCCCGCGAGCATAGTCGAGCGCCCGCTCCACAAGTGGCGTGTCGGGAACCGAAATTCCAGCAAGTATCCGACTGGTCGTGCCGTTCATCTCTATGGTCTCCAATAGGGTTTCGAGCAGCGAGGGAACAGGCGGAAGTTATGGTCCGCCAAGGCCGTCAGGATCTGAAGCAGGCGGGTCATGTGAGGCCCAGACCTCCGTCTACGGCGATCACCTGCCCGGTCATCCACTCGGACGCTGGATCGGCCAGATGGATGATCCACTTGGCCATGTCGTCCGGTGTGCCGCGTCGTTTGAGCGGTATCTGCTCGCGCTCCGCTTCCTCGACGACCGCAGCATGCTCGGGCGAGAGCCCCATCATGCCCGTCAGCGCTCCCGATTCGGTCGGGCCGGCAGCGAGGGCGTTGACGCGCACGCCCAGAGGCGCGAGCTCGAGCGCCCAGCAGCGGGTCAGATGCTCCAGCGCCGCCTTGCTGGCGGCGTAGTGCGAGAGACCAGCCCCGGGCTTGTGACCGAACGTGCTCGACACGTTGATGATCGCTCCCTTCGCCGCTGTCAGATGCGGAAGCGCCGCCGCTGCCAGCAGGCTTGGGCCGAAGACATTCACCGCAAAGATGTTCGTTATCTTCTCAGCGGTAACATCGCCTATAGGCATGAGAGCGCCAGCGCCGGCGTTGTTGACGAGAATGTCGAGGCGGCCCCATGTGCCGATTACCTGCGCAACGGTGCGCGCGGCATCTTCGGGCATCGCAGCGTCGGCGACGAGGCTGACGACGTTTGGGTGCGCAGCGGCTGTTTGCTCCAGCGGTGCCGAGCGGCGTCCTGTGATGATGACTTTCGCGCCTTGCCTGGCAAGGCCGAGCGCGGCTGCGCGGCCGATACCGGAGCTTCCACCGGTGACGATGACGACTTTGTTATCTAATGCGGACATGATCTTGCTCCTGGTCAGCTTCTTCGCTGGATAGATTTTCTGGTTGATGGGCTTCCGGCGAACGTTCAGGAACAAACACGGCGACCGGATCGCTCGCCGGGAAGGTCAGTTGCGGCAACTAGGACACGCGGACTCATTAACACAAAGAGTCCGCGCCCTGGTTCCGCCCTAACCCGACAAGCGGTCAGTAATCCCAGAAGGCCGGCACCCAACGAAAGGCGTCGCCGTCGACTGCCACCCGGCCGACGGAAGGGAACGGCAGGTGAGTGGCCACCAGCTGTTCGCCGGTCGCCGCCAGCTCCGTCAGAAGACGGACACGAACGCGAGCCGCCTCTTTGGGGTCGTGCTCGAAGCCGTTATACCAGTCGGGGTGATCGAACCCGACCGTGAAAACGGCATCGCCAGCGAATGTCAGGCGATCGCCGCCAGATGCCAGACGGACGATGCTGTGCCCGGGAGTGTGGCCGCCGGTGCGATGGACGACCACTCCTGGTGCCACCTCGTATTGCTCATCGAACTGCCGCAGATGGCTCCGGTACTCTTCCATGAACCGCTTGGCGGTTGCCTTAAGCGCGTCCGGAAATCCCTGCGGCATATGGACGTGCGTGAAGTCGGGCGACTCCCAAAATTTGACCTCGGCGGCCGCCACGTGGATCCGCAGGTCCGGCCGCAGCCGGTCTTTCACGCCGTCGACGAGGAGACCGCCGATGTGGTCCATGTGCAAGTGGGTAAGCACCACGTCGGTCACAGACGCAAGATCGATGCCGGCTGAGTCCAGTCGCTTGACCAGTTGCCCGGCCCGCGGCAAGTTCAAATTTGGGTCCAGTCCCAGCCCAGCGTCGATCAGTATGGTTCGATCACCGCTATGCGCCAAGGCCACGTTCAGCGACCAGTCGAAAGCATCCGCTGGCAAGAACATGTCGCCCAGCCAGGCGGCCCGGGCGGCTGGGTCGGCGTTGTGTCCCAGCATTTCGGTTGGGAGTGGTAGCACTCCGTCGCTGACCACCAGCACGTCAATCTCGCCGACTCGCACCGCGTAGCGCGACGGAACCAACTCTTCGGGTCCCGGCCTACCGGGGTGTGAGGCGTTATCTAGGCTCATGTTTGTCTCCTGCTGATCCGCCGCCTTACACACGGCATCGACGACGCTACTTTGAGGCGTGTTTGCGGTCGATTGAGTCGAGGGAGAGGGCGAGCCATACCACGGTATAGGTCCTGTCATTCAGGTTGCGGGGAGTCGAATAGCCGACGAACTCGTCATGACCCAGCTCGCCGATCGGTAGCCGCTTCTCAAGCCATCGAAGCGCCGGATGTCGTGGCTGGTAAGCGCCGATGGTGCCGGCTTTGTTGCTGCCTGCACCATCGCGCGATCCGTTTGTTTAATCCAAAGTCGTCAAAAATGGGCAATGTCGAGAACGCGACGCCAAACTGCATTTGCGAGAGACGAAAAGCTTCTTGGTTCTTCCAGTTGCTTTAACGGCCAGGCTACCATGTGCGGCGGTTCACCTAAGAGCTGCGCTACCGTTGGGTTTGATCCCCGTCCACTCGCCGCTCTGGGGCGATCGCCCTCTGCGTAGATTGCAAAGGCCTACTCGATCACCTCGTCGGTGCGGCCGAGTAGCGGAAGATGGACCTGCTCATCAGGGCGGACACCGGTGGCGCTGACGACGTCGGACTGGTGAGGTGGCGCACGAGATCGGATTTGCTGAGGACACCTTCAGCGCCTCCGCTGGCATTACACACCACGACGAGGGCCGATGCCAGGCCTGGAGCAATTCCAGGAAAAGTGTGAAACGGTTTTCCGTTCGGAATTGCGTAAAAACAAAGAGATAGAGCGGTTCGCCGTTTCCGTGAAACGGTGAACCGCTCTGGACAGCGAAAGGGCGGCCGCTCGCACGATGGCATTGAAGTCGATCACGGCAAGACGTGACGACGTCAAAGGATGCAGTCTGTCGATCAGCATTGCGGCGCCCCTTGTCTAATCGATCATGCCGCCGAGCCTTTCGAATGCTCCGGCGGCACGGCTCTCTCCCTGTTCAAACCCGATTCAGAAGTCCTCGACTTCACTCGTCGTAGGGCGTCGTCAGTTCCGTCTCGTCTGTGTCGACAACGAACACGGCGAGGAGCTTGGCAGGTTCGGTTGCGCTGGCATTTTCGCTGACGCCATGACGGTCGCCGGGAAGTTCGGTAAAGCCCTGGCCGGCGTGATAGGTCGTCACCGGCCCATCGTTGACCTTGCTGCGGATCGCGCCTTCGAGGACCGTCGCATAGATGAAGGCCGAACTTGGGTGCGTATGTGCCGAGGATGTGCCGCCGGGCTCATACTCGACAAGCACGGCACGCATGCTTTTGCCCGGCACGTTGGGAAGCGGATGGTCGTAGACCAGCGTGACCTTGTCACCATGCGAATCGCCGGCGAACGCACCGGTCGCAACGATACCGGTGAGAACGGCGGCGCATAGGATAGACCTGATCATTATCTTGGCTCCAGTTTGCGGGTTGAGAATGGAAGGGGTGATCGCCGGCCGGAACGGAGGCGGCCGGCGATCGGGCTCTTGCTTGGGGGGATGCAGCTCGAGCCTATGCTCTGATGAATGCGAGCAGGTCGGTGTTCACCAATTCGGCATGCGTGGTGCACATGCCGTGCGGCAGGTTCTCATAAGTCTTGAGCAGGCCGTTCTTCAGGAGCTTTGCCGACAGCGGCGCGGAATCCGCAAACGGCACGATCTGGTCATCGGTGCCGTGCATGACGAGAGTCGGCACGTCGATCATCTTGAGGTCCTCGGTGAAATCGGTCTCCGAGAATGCCTTGATGCCCTCGTAATGTGCCTTGACGCTGCCCATCATTCCCTGCCGCCACCAATTCTGGATAACGCCAGGTATGGGTTTTGCACCCGGCCGGTTGAACCCGTAGAAGGGACCCGAAGGGAAATCGACGTAAAACTGCGCACGGTTGCCGGCGAGGGACGTACGCAATCCATCGAAGACCTCGATCGGAAGTCCACCGGGATTGCCAGACGTCTTCACCATGATCGGCGGCACCGCACCAATAAGAACCAGCTTCGCAGCGCGACCCTTGCCATGGCGAGCGACGTAGCGAGCGGCTTCCCCTCCACCCGTCGAGTGTCCGACGTGAATGCTATCTGTGAGCCTGAGATGTTCGACCACAGCGGCTGCGTCGGCGGCGTAGTGGTCCATGTCGTGACCATCGCTCACTTGCGCGGACCGGCCGTGACCACGCCGGTCATGAGCTATGGTGCGGTAGCCCTTGTTGACGAAGAAGAGCATCTGTGCGTCCCAATCGTCGGCGCTCAGCGGCCATCCATGATGGAAGACCATGGGTTGAGCATCCTTAGGGCCCCAGTCCTTGTAGAAGATTTCCACGCCGTCCTTGGTTGTGATCGTGCTCATGGTCCTTGGTCCTTTGCCTGGTCCGGTAGGGGGAAGATTTGTCGACCGCTCCGCTTGCGCGGGCGCGGCTATGGAGAGGCCGGTCGCAACGGTAGCGGCCAGTGCGCCCAGCAACACGTCTCGGCGCGATGCGCCTGCGGAGGAAGGAAAGTCGTCTTTCATCGGTTAGCTCTTTCGCGTTTGAGCGCTGTGGCCGTGCTTCATCGGACGATGCGCGGCCGCGGCGAATCAGTGTTGCGGGCGCGAGGCGTGGCTGAACCAGTCCTCGAAGCGGATGGCGCCGATGCGCGGATGGTCGCCGGGGACGAGCGACCGGTCGTCCAGTTCCGTGCCGAAGTAGCGAGCGTGAGGGTCCCCGATCACCTTGCGGGGATCGTTCGTCGCCTTCAGGAACCGGGCGACAAGTTCACTCATGCGGACCGGCTGTGACCCGGCGATCTCGATGACGCCGTTGATCGGGGCGGAGAGCGCCACGTCGGTCATGATGTCGGCGACATCGTCCGATGCGATCGGCTGAAAATAGGCGGACGGAAGAGTCACGGTATCCCCGACCGTCGCTGATTGTGCGATGCCGCCCAGGAATTCGAAGAATTGCGTCGAGTGAACGATGGTGTAGGCAATTCCGGACTCCCGGATCAGCCTCTCCTGCGCCATCTTGGCGCGCAGGTAGCCGCTATTGGGCAGGCGCTCGGCGCCTACGATCGAGAGCGCGATATGGTGTTTCACGCCGGCCGCCTTTCCGGCGGCGAGGAGGTTGCGACCTGAGGTTTCGAAGAACTCGAGAACGGCCTTGTCTTCAAACGACGGCGAATTTGCCAGGTCGATGACAATCTGAGCTCCGGCCAGAGCATCAGTCAGCCCTTCGCCCGTAATGGTGTTGACACCGCTGTTCGGTGAAGCCGGGAGCACGTCATGACCCTTTTTGCGCAACCGATCCACGGTCTTCGAGCCGATAAGGCCGGTGCCGCCTATGACGACGATCTTCATGTCCAATCTCCTGTTGCGGTTTTGAAAATTGCTTGCTGGATGGAACGTCGGCTGTTGCGTGCAGCCGGCTATTCTTTGGCCGAGGCGGCGTCTTCGATAAGCGCTGTCACCTCGCGCGGATGCGAAACCATCAGGGCGTGGGACGCACCCTTAATGACCACGGTTTTCACCGCGTGCGCGCGTTCCGCCATGAATTTCATGACCGCCGGGGGAATATTTCGATCGGCGGAGCCGTAGATCGCGTAGGATGGAATCGTCTTCCAGGAGGCGGTGCGGGACGGCTCAGCCAGGGCGGCTTTCGCGACGGGGCGCTGGGTCGCCGCCATCAGGTTCGCCTCTGCCGTCGACACGTCGGCCGCGAACTGCTCGTGAAACTTCTGCGACTGGATGTAGAGATCCTGGTCCCCATCAGGCTGAGCCACGGGCAAAAGCGCGTCGCCAAGCGTGCTGCCCGGGTATTTTCCCGAAAGCGTAAGGCTGGACTCACCAGTATCCGGCGCGAACCCGGCCACATAGACCAGCGCCTTCACGTTGGGATTGCCGTTGGCAGCCTCGGTGATTACTGGGCCGCCATAGGAATGGCCGACCAGCACGACGGGTCCCGAGATCGACCGGATGACAGCCGAAACCGCCGCGGCGTCGCTGGAGACGCTGCGAAGCGGATTGGCGGCCGCGATGGCCGCATAGCCGTCCTTGTTGAGGTCGGCGATGACCGCGTTCCAGCTCGACGACTCCGCGAAGGCGCCGTGTACCAGCACGATCGTCGGCTTGGCCTGCTGTTTCGCGGGCTGCGCCACAGTGTTGCCCGATACGGCAATCGCCGCAGAGAGCATCAGAATTCTCGTAATCCTTTGCACTTGCCTTCTCCTCTGCAATGGGACGTGACCAGTTGCTGCAGAGGATGCCCCGGGCCGGCGTGCTGAACTATTCTACGGGGGCATCGGTCATCCGATGCGAAGGTCTAGGTCGGATGCGTCCGGAGACCGGGGTCTGTCGTCAAGGATTGGAGCTTCAAGCATCGACCGGTCCCGAGGACGAGGGTCCGATGACGAAGGCAAAGAGGCGGGCGCGGGGAATACGCTTGAAGACCCAAGGTGCCAGATGGCGGGTTGATTTCGATTGAGGTTCAAGGCGGTGCCGCCCTTATCGAGCTCCGCGTCGGAGATAGCGGCATCGGGATGACGCAGGAGACGGTGGCCCGCGCCTTCGAGCCCTTCTTCACGACAAAGGGCAAGGGCCTGGGCGGTGTCGGCCTTCCGATGGTGAAGCATTTCGCCGAAGCACACCAGGGAAGTGTCGAGATCGAAAGCATCCTGGGATCAGGAACGACTGTGATCTTGCGGCTTCCCGCGGCCTTGTCGGGAATTGACGCCGGGCAAAAGGGTTAATCTACGCCGGACAAGTCCCCCGAAAGCTATCGATGCCTTCGACGGGACTTTGTGAATGGTCAGGGCGCTTTCCCTTCTTGTGAAGGCTGCGTGTCGGCATTCAAGGTGCGCCTGATCGGCATGTTGCGAAACACGTTGTGAATGGCCTTAAGCAGAGTTGGCCGCGAACTCTCGTGCTGCGAAGCGGTTGTGCCATTTTCGCCTGAAGCTGAGATCGCGATCGCCAGCATTGCCGCGAGATCTTCGGCCATTTCGGGCCGGGCGAGCAACAAGGGGGCGAGGCTTTGCTGGTCTATTTCGTAGACCACGACATGGGTCATTGCCTGCAATGTCGACGTCTCGGTCATACCGGCGAGCAGACCCGTCTCGCCGAAGAAGTCGCCGGGCGCGAGACGGCCCGTATCCTGTATGCGGGTATCGCCCTGGCCAAGTTGCCGACCGATAACGCCTGATCGAACGATCATGAGAGACGGCAGCATCTCGCCCTGTCGCGCTATGATGTCGCCCTTTCGATAGGTGCGAACCGAACTCGTTGCGGCAAGGGCCTCCTGCTCGTCGTCTGTCAGCGTCGAGAATATCGGAATGGCTCTCATGAGGTCGATTGGGGTAACGCGCGACGGCATCGCCGTCTCTTCGGCCGGCAGGTTGCTCATGGCAATGGAAGAGGGAGGCGCCGCCAGTAGCAAGCCAGCGGCCTTGGCATGGCGATAGACGCGATCGAAGACTTCGTTTCGCGCCGTGATCCGCTGGCCAACATTCGCGACGTGAACGAGCAAGGCGACCTCGATCGCCACGGCATTCAAATCCCGAATGACAACCAGGGGCGGCGGCTCCTTCAGGATGGAGTTACAGCTCAGCAAGGCCGTGCTCATCACGTCCGCCACGACAGAGGGCATCTTCGTGGGCGCCAGTCTTATGGCCAGAGAAAGTCCATGGCTTTCGTCTGGCCTGGTCACATTGGTCAAGCCAAGTTTGGCTAGAAAGCTGTTGGGGAGCGCCACGACATTGTGGGCCCAGGTGAGCACTTGGGTCGAGCGCCAACTGGTCTCCACGACTCGGCCTTCGGTGCCGTCGCTCAGAACGATCCAGTCTCCAAGCACAAAGGGGCGGCCGAGGTTTAGCGCGATACCCGAAAATACGTCACTCAGCGTATTCTGCAGGGCTAGTCCCAGGATGACGGCAAAGACGCCCGACGTGGCGATGAGCGTTCCGACCGGCACGCCAAAGACGAAGGCGAGAACCGACAGCACCATCCCGACATAGACCACGCCGACGACAAGGTCCTGCAGGAGGCGCGCCTCGCGTGGCTTCCCCTCGACGACGAGAAAGATGCGGACGAAGCCGATCAGCGCCCATGCGAGGTGAACCCACCAGAGCACTTTCGCCGCTCCGAAGAGTATCGCCTCCGCAGTTGTCTCACTGCCTCGGCTTAACTCGTAGGGGACAACGGCCCCGTCCAGAAGGAGAACCGACATCGTAAGAAAGAAGGCGATCTGAACGATCAGCCTCGTGTTGGTGAGGGCCTGTGGAATGAGGTACCAGACGATAATTCCGGTGGCACCCACGAGAACCATATAGAGAGGGGGAGCGCTCGACCAGTCCATGACAAACCCGCTTCGACCGAAGCCTCAACCAATGCGTCCAACCCTGAGCGAACCGCGGTCGGCAGAGGCCCTGCCGCGCGCTCGATTGTGATCACGACAGCCACAGCCTCGACTAGGGCGTCTGGCCATCCAACCTTCCCGACCAGGATCGCTGTCCATCCTGTTCTTCTCGAGGACTGCTTCGGTAATCGAGCCCGGCAAGCGCCGCGGCTTCTCGATCATGCCCAATAGCGGCATGACGACCAGGAAGAACGCGAAATAGTAGAGGGTCGATACCTGCATTGCCGGGACGTACCAGCCCTCAGCCGGCTTGGATCCGAGCCAGCCGAGAAAGATCGCATTGGCTACGAACAACCAGAAAAGCCGCTTGTACCAGGGACGATAGACCGCCGAGCGCACCTTCGATGTATCGAGCCAAGGAACGAAGAACAGCACGGCAATGACGCCGAACATGGCGAGCACGCCGCCGAGCTTCGAGTCGATCGGCCCTACGTTGAAGGTGATGGCGCGCAGGATCGCGTAGAACGGCAGGAAGTACCATTCAGGCACGATGTGGGCCGGTGTCTTCAGCGGGTCAGCGGGGGCGTAGTTATCCGGGTGCCCGAGATAATTCGGCATGTAGAAGACGAAATAGGTGAACACGACAAGGAAAATCAGGGCTCCGAACGCGTCCTTGACGGTGGCGTGGGGGGTGAAGTCCACGACGTCGGTTTTTGACTTCACGTCGATACCGGTTGGATTGTTCTGGCCGACGACATGAAGAGCCCAGATGTGCAGCGCCACCACGCCGGCAAGCATGAACGGCAGAAGGTAATGCAAGGCGAAGAAGCGGTTGAGGGTGGGATTGTTGACTGCGAATCCGCCGAGCAGCAACTGATGGATCCTGTCCCCGACCACCGGGATAGCTGTAAAGAAATTGGTGATGACCGTAGCGCCCCAGAACGACATCTGCCCCCACGGCAGCACGTAGCCCATAAAGGCCGTCGCCATCATCAGCAGCAAGTTGGTGCAACCAAGAACCCACAGCAGCTCACGCGGCGCCTTATACGATCCGTAGTACAGGCCGCGCGAGATATGGGTGTAAACCGCGATGAAGAAGAACGATGCGCCGTTTGAATGGAGATAGCGCAGCAGCCAGCCGGAATTCACGTCGCGCATGATTTTTTCGACGGAATTGAACGCCAGCGTGGTGTCGGCCGCATAATGCATGGCCAGCACGACGCCGGTCACGATCTGCGATGCCAGCATCATCGTCAGGATGCCGCCAAACGTGTAGGCGTAGTTCAGGTTGCGCGGAACGGGATAGACGATGAAGGAATCGTGCACCAGCCGCGGTAGCGGCAGGCGGGCGTCGAACCAGCGTCCGACCCTGGTCTTGGGCACATAAGTCGAATGTTCACCGCTCATCGCATCGCCTCTGGTTCGTTGGCTGGTATCAAGATCGGCCAAGACTCCTCGCCCCGCCGCCGTCCGCTGCAGGCGGAGCGAATTTCACCCGCGATCTCGATAGGTCTTGGGGGAGATGGAAACTCTGACCCCGTTGCGTGTGTAAATTCGCTCGACCTTCGCGCGAGCAAGTTGCTCACCGCTCTCGTGCCTCGCCGGCTCTGATGCGTCGACCCCCCAGAGCCTCGGGAGGATTTGCAGCACCTTCGAAAGGGCCAAACGCAGTGTCATTTCGGCTTCTCCTTCTGTCGGGCTTCAGAGGACCGAACGATGCCAAGTTTTCCCAGGTGCAAGCCATCGTGCCGAGGACGCGTGCGTTCCATACCTTGGTCTATGGTTCCTCAACGAACGACTGGGAGGGATTGTCGGGGAGACATGCTTGCGTGCCAACGATTGCGATCGCAGGTCGCGGTCTGGCCAGGTTCGATTTTTGCCTGCTCGAGGGACGTCGATTGCGGAAACCGTGCAATGGCGAATGAGTGGCGCGGAGCCCTCACACTTTTGATTTGAGAGACCAATTCAGAAAAGTATGAACCTCGGATGTGGGGACCGGAGTTCGGTCGCGTCGCTTCCGAGCCAAAAACAGGACACTCGGCCTCTTCCGCTACCGCCGGCTTATCGAACACAGTCCGGCGATCTTTGGGCGGTCTGCGTATGGTCAGGCTCAGTGCCGCCCGCTGCGGCCGGCGGTTTGAGCCGCCCGATCGGGAGGAAGATCGAGCAGCCCAATTCGGTTTGTCTTGCGGACTAGCGCCCCCAAACGCCCTGTCCGTACTTGTCGTTCGGCGGCACGGGCTTTCGCACCGCTTGCCCGACGTCGTGTCGGGCACGTCCGCCGACCATCCCGGTCGAGGAGGTTTGCGACTTATCCGAGGCTGTCGCGTTCTCCGACCCATAGTGGTCGCTGCCGGCGAGGGCGGTTCCCAGGGAAACAAGAACAGAGGCGGCTGCAAGCGTGATGAGCTTCATTATCCTTCTCCATATTGGACTGTGCGCCAGCATGATACGGAGCGGGTGAAGGCCGGACGATCAGACGACCGGTTGGTTGGACCCATACGGAAGCATCGGATGGCAAGCGCCGAAGGTGAGGAGATGATGCAGCTATGGATCGCCGGATTTGCGTGTTCCTGCAGGTGCTCGGCGCCGCGCCTGATCGCCCGAAAAGCGGCCGTTTTCGGTTTCGGCCCCAAACCAGTCGCACTCATGCCGTGGGATAGAGACACTGCTTGCTCGGAAAATTAGTCCTCCTGCCGATCCTTCGGTTCGCCAGACCATACGAGATCATACGAAGGATATGGGTTGGCTAACCATCCGCTAAGCCATTGAGTTTCCTTGGAAGTCGCACACCCTCCGGGCCTACCATAACCTTTGATTATTTTATTGCGAAAAACACGGCTTCAGCACCTCGCTAGTTCGTGGCAGAGTCGGCTAAGCGGGCCGCAGTCCCGAATACTGCGCCTCTTGGCGATTTGCGATCGAGACGATCCAGGCGCGAAGCTCCGCGCCATGGGGCTTTTGCAGCGCCGATCGATCCCAGGCAAGGAAATAGGGATCGGGCAGTCGAAGTGGCAGGTTGAACGGCACAACCAGCCGACGGGAGGAAATGTCGTCCCTGGCCATCGACAATTGCGCCAGCACGAAGCCGCGGCCGTTAATGGCTGCGTCGATGGCCGCGCTCGACAGCGAGAATGCAACCTCGCCCGACGTCTTGCGGTATTTCGCGCCGATGCTTGTTGCCCACTCGCTCCAGGTCGGCGGCGAGCGATGCTCGCGTGCCCATTCGATTGCCAGCAAAGGCCGTTCGAGAATATCGACCGGCTTGCGCAGCGGCAGTCGCTCTAGCAGCGCCGGCGAGCAGGCCGGCACCACCCAGTCGGTGAACAGTTCGACATAGTGGTCGTAGTCGCGATTCTTTGCGCCATAGGAGATGCGAAAGTCGAGCTGCTCCTCGCCGAATCGCGCCTCGGCCTCGGCGCCGATCAGTCGCACCGTCGCTCCCACATGGTGCGCCTGCCAGTCGAAAAGCTGGGGCGCCAGCCATTTGCTGGCGAGCGAGGGCAGGCATGAAACAGTCAGCGCGCTCTCAGTGCGCGCCCGCTCGAGCAGTTCTCCAGCCTCCCGGATACGATCGAAGCCCTCCGACACCGTGGTGTGGTAGAGCCGCCCCCACGAGGTCAGCGTGAGCGTCCTGCCACGTCGCTCCAGGAGGTGTATGCCAAGCACTTCTTCAGCCTTGCGGATCTGCTGGCTGACAGCGCCGGGCGAAACGCCGAGCTCCTCGGCCGCGCGCGTAACGCTGCCGAGACGTCCGAAGGCTTCGAACGCCTGTATCGCGCGCAAGGGTGGCGGGGTCTTCACGACGGCTGCTTCCGGATATTTGTTTTAGTTTTTCTAAAATACAAGCCAGCTGCAAGCACTTTTTGCGTCGCAGCAGCGACACTAGAACCTTTCCCGAAGGACGGGTGTCTCAGGGGAGGAAGCGGTCATGTTTCTCAGGAATTGCTGGTATGTTGCCGCGTGGGATCACGAGGTCGGCCGCAATCAACTGAAGCCGGTCAAGGTCCTCGGCGAAGACATCGTCCTGTATCGCAAGACCAGCGGTGTCGTAGCTGCGCTCGAGGACGCCTGCCCGCACCGCAAGCTGCCGCTGTCGATGGGGCGCATCAAGGGCGACGATGTCGAATGCGGCTATCATGGCCTGACCTTCGACTGCACCGGCACCTGCACTCGCGTTCCCGGCGCGGAGAAGATCCCGCATGTGGCACAGGTGCGCAGCTATCCGGTTGCCGAGCGCTACGGCCTGCTCTGGGTCTGGATGGGCGACGCGGCCAAGGCCGATCCGGCCAAAATCTTCCAGGTCGAGCATTGGGACGATCCCGCGTGGGGCGTCAATCGCGGCGAGTCGATGATGCTTGAATGCAACTATCTCTACATGACCGACAACCTGCTCGATCCCTCGCACGTCGCCTGGGTTCACCAGAGCTCCTTCGGCAATGCCGCCGCCGAAGAAGCCCCGCTCGAAACCACCGTCGGCGAGGATGGCGTCACCGTCTGGCGCTGGATGGTCGACGTCGAGCCAGCGCCGTTCTACGCGCCCTACCTCAAATTCTCCGGCAAATGCGACCGCAAGCAGCATTACGAAGTACGCTATCCCAGCCACGCCATCATCAAGGCGATCTTCGTGCCGGCCAACACCGGCGGCGAGGGCAAGCCCTACCATGAGGATGTCTTCCTGATGGACAGTTACAACTTCATGACCCCCGTCGATGAGAACCACACCAGGTACTACTGGTTCCAGATGCGCAATTTCGCGCCCGACGACGAGGAGATCTCGCGCCAGTTCGCCAAGTCTGTGCGCGGAGCCTTCGACGAGGACCGCGTGGTGCTCAATGCCGTGCACAAGGGCATGGCCAACATGCGGACGCCCAATCTCGACCTGAAGATCGACGTTGGCCCGCTGCGCTTCCGCCGCAACCTGGCCCGGCTTATCGCGGCCGAGGAACAGCAGCTGGCAGCCGCCGAATGAACGCCTACAGCGCCGCCGTCAGCGCACGCCGGAGCGGATTTCGCGAACTCAAGGTGGTGGCCAAGGTGCGTGAAAGCGCCACCATCACCTCGTTCCATCTGGAGCCGGTGCAAGCGGAAGGCTGGCGGCCTTTCGAGCCAGGCCAGTTCCTCGTCTTCCGCATGCCCGTCCAAGGCGGCAACGACTTCGTGCTCAGGAACTATAGCGTGTCGTGCTCGCCGCGGCAGCAGGGCAGCTACCGCATCACGGTCAAGCGCGAGGCAGCTCCGAACGGCGATGTGCCCGACGGCGTCAGCTCCTGCTATCTGCACGATCGTGTCGAGGTCGGTGACGTCCTTTTGGCGGAGGGGCCGCGCGGCGACTTCGTGCTCGATGGCGACAGCAAGCGGCCCGCGGTGCTGCTCAGCGGCGGCGTCGGGTTGACGCCGTTGGTCGCGATGCTGCTTGCGCTGGCCGCCACGGAGCGGAAGGTATTCTTCGTCCACGCCTGCGACAACGGCGACGTGCACGCCCTGCGTGACGAGGTCGAAGCGGTGGCCGCCTCGCGGCGGGGCATCACGGCGCATTTCTGCTACCGCTGCCCGACCGGAGAGGACAAGGCCGCAGGCCGCCACCACAGCGAGGGCGTGGTGACGCGCGAGCTGGTGCAGCGGCTGCTGCCGCTCGACGACTACGACTTCTATCTCTGCGGCCCTTCGCCCTTCATGCAGGCCGTGCACGGCCTGCTGCGTGGGCTCGGGGTGCCTCGGCAGCGCATCGCCTACGAGTTCTTCGGCCCGGCGACCGTGCTGGAAACACCGGCCGAACCGGTTCGCGTAACGCCGCCACCGGCACCGGCGGCGGTTCCTGCGGGAGCCATGACGGTGGAGTTCCGCAAGTCGGGCCGCACGGCCGTCTGGGACCCGACCGCCGAATCGCTGCTCGCTTTCGCCGAGGACCAGGGTCTTTCCCCCGATTTCAGCTGCCGTGCCGGCATATGCGGCAGTTGCAAGTCGCACCTGGTTTCAGGCGAGGTCGCCTATTTCGAGGAGCCGTTGGACGAACTGGCCTTCGGCGAAGTCCTGCTGTGCTGCTCCAAGCCAAGAGGATCAGTTGTCCTGGACCTTTGACGGGATGGAAGCCCGTGACAGTACGCACTCCCCTTGAGAACGGAAGCATCGGCGTGGATAAATCAGCCAAAACCGCTTCGCAAAATCGCCTGGCATTCAACCCGAATGTCGCTGCCCTGCCGCCCTACAATGCCGGCATGAACATCGCGGTCGCCCGTTCGATCTCGGGCCGCGACGACATTGCGCGCCTCGCCAGCAATGAAAACCCGGACGGATGCTCGCCGGCCGTCCTCGCGGCCCTGGCCTCACCGGCGCTGGAGCCGTGGCGTTACGCCGATCCCGCCTGCGCAGCCCTGCGCGCTGCCTTGGGGCGAAAGCTTGCGGTCGAGCCGGACACCATTGTCGCCGGCAACGGTTCGGAGGAGCTCATCGCCGCTGTTTCGCGCGCCATGCTTGTGCCCGGAGCAAGCGTGGTCACGGTGATCCCGAGCTTCGGCCTGCATGAGATCGAGCCGCTGGCGCAGGGCGCGGTCGTCACCAAAGTGGCGATGACCGACGACCTCGGCTTCGACCTCGCCGCACTCGAGCAGGCCATCGCCACTCGTCCCCGCGTTGTCTTCCTGTCCTCGCCATGGAATCCCGTCGGCCCGGCGCTCGACCGGAGATCGCTGCAGCGGTTGATCGCGGCGGTCAGGCCGGGCACGCTGTTCGTGCTCGACGAAGCCTATTTCGAATTCGCCGACGACTCCTGCCCCGACGGACTGGAGGTGTTGCGGGAGAGCGACATTTCCTTTGTCGTGCTGCGCACCTTTTCCAAGGCCTACGGGCTGGCGGGGCTGCGCGTCGGCTATGCCGTCTGTTCCGACGCCGAACTGGCGCGCGTGGTCGCGGCTGCCAAGACACCCTTCAATGTCAATGCCGCGGCGCAGGCCGCGGCCATCGCGGCGCTCGGCGACGAGGCATGGATGCAGGTATCGGTCGCACGCCTGCGCGGCGAACGCGCACGCGTTGGCGCTGTCCTCGAGGACCTCGGATTCCAGGTCGCGTCCTCCCAGACGAATTTCCTGTTCTTCGATTGCGGCGGCGACAGCGCGACCCTTGCAAGCGCCCTGCTCCAGGAAGGCATCATCGTCAAGGCGTGGCGCGAAAAGGGCTATGAAACCTATCTGCGCGCCACAATCGGCGCACCCGCCGACAATGACCGCCTGATCGGCGCGCTCGCAAGGATCGCGCGCCAATGAACGGCCAGCGCGTCAGCCGAGCCGGATTGCAGCACGCGCCCGCGGCAGTCCCGCATGCGCTTCTTGACGACATCCGCGCGGTCGTCGGCGCGCGTCATTTGCGCATGGGCGCGGCCGCCGATATCGATCCAGGCGCCAACCCCGAGAATCTCGGCGCCGGCATCATCGTCGCCCCGGCTTCGACTGATGAGGTTGCCGCGGTGATGCGCCTGTGCAACCGGCACGGCGTGCCGGTCGTCGCCCAGGGCGGACGCACCGGGCTGGTCGGTGGCAGCGTTTCCGAACCCGGCGAGATCGTGCTTTCGCTCGACCGGATGAACCGCATCGAGCGGCTGGACGCCCTCGAGCGCACGGCCGTCGTCCAGGCGGGCGCAGTCCTGGAGGCGCTGCAGCAGGCGGCGGCCGAGCATAGGCTTGAACCGGGCATCGACCTTGCGGCGCGCGGCAGCGCCACCATCGGCGGCATGATCTCGACCAATGCCGGCGGCGTCATGGCCTTCCGCAACGGTGTCATGCGCCACCGGGTACTCGGCCTCGAGGCGGTCCTGGCCGACGGCAGCGTCTATCGCGACATGACCCGGGTGGTGAAGAATGCCGCGGGCTATGACCTCAAGCATCTCTTCATCGGCGCGGAAGGCACGCTCGGCATCGTAACGCGCGCGGTGCTCAAGCTCGATCCCACCCCGCGCGCGACGGCAACGGCGCTGTTCGGCCTGCCATCTGTCACGGCGGCGCTGGACCTCATCCGCCTGGCGCTCGACAGCGAAACGGGCCAGCTTCGCGCGGCCGAGGCGCTGTGGCGGTCGTTCATTGGTCTCACCGCGTCCGCGCGTGGCTGGTCGGAACCCGACTTTGAGCTCGACCGGCCGATCTATCTTCTGCTGGCGCTCGGCGGCGGGCGCGAGGAAGCGCTGCGCGCGCAGTTCGAAAAGCTCTTCGGCGATATTCTGGAGCGCCATCCTGAAACGACCGGCATCGTCGCCGGCTCGAAGCGACAGGAAGAGGCGCTATGGGGACTTCGCGAGGACACCGACGTCATCTACCGAGCCCACGCGGCAGCGCCTTCCTACGACGTGTCGGTGCCGCTTTCGCAGATCGACGGATATGTCGAGAGGATCCTCGCGGGGCTGGCCATTATCGACCCTGAACTGAAACCTTACGTCTTCGGGCATCTCGCCGACGGGAACCTGCATATCGTGCTCAACCGCCGCGGGCCCCTGCCGCAGCCACTCGCGGCGGCGGTGGAGGCGGTGCTCTACGCCGATCTTGCCGCCCTCGGCGGTTCGTTTTCGGCCGAGCACGGGGTGGGTTCCAAGCGCATTCACTCGCTGATCGCTACCGCCGACCAGACCAAGCTGAGGCTCATGAGGCGTGTCAAGGACACGCTCGACGGCCATTCGCTGATGAACCCGGGAAAGGTGTTGTCCCTTGCCTCGCTGCCCGCCAACGACAGCAACCAGAACGGAGCAGAAACCCATGCGTGATGTAGCCGCGGCGCGCTCCTATTCGGTCGGCTTTGCCGAACTTCGCCAGCGTTTCCGCAACGCCGCCCAGCGCGCCGGTGCCGAGCTGACGGAATATGTGCATCCCCTGCACGGCCCGGCCGGCGAAGTGCTGGCCACCGATGTCGCCTTCATCGGCCGCCGCAGCGCGCCCAGGCTGATGGTGCTGATCTCGGGCACGCATGGCGTCGAGGGCCAGTTCGGCTCGGCCTGCCAGACGGCCTGGCTGGAGGAGAACACACCGTGGCGGCTGCCGGACGATACGGCAATCCTCGCCGTCCACCTCATCAACCCCTGGGGCACGGGCTGGTCGCGACGCGTCAACGAGGACAATGTCGACCTCAACCGCAATTTCATCGACTGGCAGGCCGGCGCGCCGAAGAACGAAAAATATGCCGATCTTCACGCAGCGCTGGTCTGCCATGAATGGGAAGGTCCGGACCGCGTCCGGGCCGACGAGGCACTGGAAGCGGCGAGGAAGCGGCTCGGCGGCCATGCCGGCATCGCGCCCATCGTCGAGGCGGGTCAGTACCAGTTTCCGGACGGTCTGTTCTATGGCGGTGCCGGACCGGTCTGGTCGAACCGCACGCTCAACGACATTCTGACCACATTCGCCGCACGGGCGCGTCATGTCGTGGTCTTCGACATGCATACCGGCGCCGGGTCCTATGGCTATCCGGCCCTGCTCTCGGTCGCCGAAAGCGAGCATGACGGGTTGGCGTGGGGCAAATCCGTGTTTGGCCCGGCGCTTTCGGTGGTGCTGACCGGCCGGGACGCCAAGACCGACACCGGCATCGCCGCCACCGCGACCGGCTATGTCTCGGCGGCCGTGCGCAAGGCGATGCCCGATGCACGCGTGCTGCCGCTGGTTGTCGAATGCGGTACGCTCGACGGCGCCGCGGTCATGGACGCGGTGCAGGCCGACAACTGGCTGCACCTCTATGGCAAGGTCGATTCGCCGCTCGGCCAGCGCATCAAGGCGACGTTGCGCGCCGCCTTTATCCCTGAGGATGCCGATTGGCAGTGGAACGCGTTGGCCACCAGCCTGCGCTATTTCGATCGTGCCTTGGCCGATCTCAAGGCCGTGGACGCTGCCAACGAGGGCAGGCCGCAACCGGTCGCGGTGACCAGCATCGTCCAGCCGCACCCGGCGGCCGCGGCGGTGCGGCCGCCACCGGCGGTCGAGGTGCTCGACCTCCACAAGCGCTTCGGCCAGGTCGAGGTGTTGAGCGGCGTCAACCTTTCGGCAAGCGCCGGTGAGGTCGTGTCGATGATCGGCTCATCCGGTTCCGGCAAGAGCACCTTCCTGCGCTGCATCAACATGCTCGAGCAACCCAATGGCGGTCGCATCATCGTCGATGGCGAAGAGATCAGGATGAAGAAGACCTCGGACGGACGCGCTCATCCGGCCGACATGCGGCAGGTCGAGCGCATCCGAGCCCGCGTCGGCATGGTGTTCCAGAGCTTCAACCTGTGGCCGCACCTGACGGTGCTCGAAAACATCATCGAGGCGCCCGTTCACGTGCTGAAGGAGCGCCGCGACGAGGCGGTCGAGCACGCTCATGCGCTGCTGAAGAAGGTTGGCCTGTCCGACAAGCACGACCAGTATCCCGGCCAGCTGTCCGGAGGCCAGCAACAGCGGGCTGCCATCGCCCGCACTCTCGCCATGCGGCCCAAGGTCATCCTGCTCGATGAGCCGACCTCCGCGCTCGATCCCGAGTTGGTCGGCGAGGTGCTGCGCGTCATCCGCCAGCTCGCCGAGGAGGGCAACACCATGATGCTCGTGACGCACGAGATGCAGTTCGCGCGCGAGGTCTCGCACAAGATCCTCTTTCTCCACCGCGGCAAGGTGGAGGAGGAGGGAGCGCCGGCGGAGCTGTTCGCCAATCCGCGCTCGGAACGCCTGCGCCAGTTCCTGGCCCGGACGCTCTGACCAGGGCGCAATCAAGGAGCAACAGGGCGCAAGCCCGATGCACACCACAAACGTTCAACAATGGGGAACTCAATGAAACTGAAAGTCTTGTCACTGCTCGCCTTCCTCGCCGCGGGAATGAATAGTTCTTTCGCAGCGGGCGACCTCGCAATCGGTACCGAAGGCGCCTATCCACCCTGGAGCATGGCCGATGCCTCCGGCAACGTCACCGGCTTCGACGCCGATGTCGGCGCCTTGGTGTGCGCCAAGCTCGAGAAGAAATGCCACTTCGTCGTGCAGGCCTTCGACGGTTTGATCCCGGCGCTGAAGGCCAAGCGCTTCGACGTCATCATCTCGGGCATGTCGATCACCGCCGAGCGCAAGAAGGAGATCAACTTCAGCGTCGGCTACGCTGAGCTCGCCAACATGTTCGTGGCGCCGAAGGACTCCGACCTCGCCGGCATTAAGGACATCGACACGCTGCTCAAGTCGCTCGACGGCAAGAAGGTCGGCGTGCAGGCCGGCACCACCCATGCGCATTTCCTCGAAAAGCGCGTGCCCAATGCCGACCTCAGGACCTACGACACGCTCGACCAGATGCAGATCGACCTGGCGTCCGGCCGCGTCGACACCGCCTTCGCCGATGCTTCGGCGCTGCAGGACTTCCTCGACAAGCCGGACGGCAAGAACTTCCAGCTCGTCGACGTGAAGATCCAGAGCACCTTCGACCCATCACTGGGTGAAGGCATCGGCGTCGGCATCGCTCAGGACAACACCGCGCTGAAGGCCGACATCGACAAGGCGCTGTGCGAGCTGGTTGCCGACGGTTCGATCGGCAAGGCCAGCGAGAAGTGGTTCAAGTCGGACATTTCCCGTCCTTGCAAGTAAGAACCCGGAGGCGACCGTCCGCGCGACCAGGCGCGGGCGGTCGTCTCGACCCGATCCTGAGACGGCAACGTCCGGGCGAATTGATATCGGAAGGCTTGGGCCTCATGGAATTTGGTCTTTGGCAAGTATGGGAAGGCGGTTGGGTCGGCGCCATCCTGCGTGGTGCGACAATCACTATCGCCGTCGCCATCGCCGCCATGCTGGGCGGCTTCGTCGTCGGCGTGATCTGCGGCCTGATCAAATGGGGGCGCGTGCGTCCGCTGACCTATGTCGTGGACGGCTACACGGCGCTGGTGCGCGGCGTACCGGAACTGCTCATCATCTACCTGCTGTTCTTCGGCTCGGTCGAGTTCGTGGCGCGAGTGGCGGCGGCCTTCGGCTATGCCGGTCTTGCCGACAGCGGCTATGCCTTCGTCATTGCCGTCATCGCCATCGGCTCTATCTCGGGCGCCTATTCCACCGAGGTGGTGCGTGGCGCGCTCGCCGCCATCCCGCAAGGCCAGATCGAGGCGGCCCGTGCACTAGGCATTCCCGGGTTACGCATCTTCCGCCGCATCATCCTGCCACAGATGCTGCGCATCGCCATCCCCGGCATGAACAATGTCTGGCAGGTCACCATCAAGGACACAGCCCTTGTCTCGGTGGTCGGCCTTCAGGAGCTGATGCGCACGGCTTTCATCGGTTCCAACACAACCCGCCACCCCTTCATCTTCTATCTCATCGCGGCGATCGTCTATCTCGCGATCACACTGATCAGCCAGGCCGGCATCGACCAGGCCGGACGTGTGCTCAGGCTCCGCTCAAGAAAGTAATCCGATGGACCTCGAACTCATCCAGCAGGCGGTTCCGGTGCTGTTGAAGGGGCTGAAGGTCACCGCCATCCTCACCTTCCTGTCGGTGCTGATCGGCTTCAATCTCGGCCTTGGGCTCGCCATCATGCGTCTGTCGTCGAACAGGCTCGTTTCCGGCTTTGCTAAAGGCTACAGCACAGTCTTTCGCGGCACGCCGCTGCTGGTGCAGATTTTCCTGTTCTACTACGGCCTCGGCCAGCTCTCCTTCGTCAAAGACAACGCGGCGCTGTGGTGGGTGGTGAGCGATGGCGCGCGCTGCGCGGTGCTGGCGCTGGCGCTCAACACCGCCGCCTACACGTCGGAGATCTTGCGCGGCGGCCTGATGTCGGTGCCGGCGGGGCTCGTCGAGGCAGCGCAGGCCTGCGGCATGTCGCGCGCCTTGCGCTTCCGCCGCATCGAGTTTCCGCTCGCCATCCGCCAGGCGTTGCCTGCCTATGGCAATGAACTGGTGCTGACCCTGAAAGGCACCAGCCTTGCATCGACGATCACCGTGTTGGAAGTCACGGGTTACGCCAAGCGGCTGATGAGCCAGACCTTTGCGGTATTCGAGATATTCGCCATTGCCGGCGCGTTCTACCTGGCGACCAATCTGCTGCTGATCACCCTGGTGCGCCTGCTGGAGCGCCATCTCAATCGCCACCAGACACGGTGAAGCGACTACGATTGCGGAATATCAGACTGCAGTTGGCCAACGGTCGGCTTTCTGGCCGACTATCCTGAAGGCGGACGTTCTGCTTTCGTGAAGAGTTTCGGGCGCCGGCAGGCGTACGAAAGTCCCCGAGGAAGGAACCCGCGGGCCGCAGGCGGTGAGCTATGGGGATTTCGGATTTCGGCAGATGTCGGCGATGACGCGACCGCCGTCGGGAAGCTCTGGGGCCGAAGCAGCAGTTCCCCCCGCCGCTTTTGAGCGGTCCTATCCTGGCTAGCGGTCGTTAGTGGCGGACCATACGGAACAATACGGGAAGGCTTCCGATTTTTGCCCGCGAAAAACGCAATAAAGTCAATAACTTCAGTACATCCTCCGGGCCCACCAACAACTTAACTTATTGATTTTATTTAATTTTTTGACTTGTGCTGATCGCGCAGTTTGGACTCGAACCCCCCTCGGTCACCGAGAAGCGGAAGTCCATAGGGGGCGCGCTGCAGGCTTCATGGTCGACACGCGAGGCTTGCGTCGTGGCGACACAAAATGACCCAGTTCCATGAAAACGCGTCCTTGCCGAACCGGAAGTTCTGACCCGTTGCTGACCTTTCTGACTACCCGACGAAGGTCCGGCATGGATGGGATCCTGCAGTTCAGCATGGTCGCTGAAGCGACTCAATCGCGCCAGCAGCGCTCCCGCGCGCCGCACGTCTCACGCCGTACCTAAATAGGCAGCTATTCCCGTACCTCCGCCTTGCACAAACTATCATGGAGGTGGTGCTGTTCACTGGTCAATTGATTTACCCGCGCGAGCGGCGCATACTTCGAGCATGGGATATGTCTGCTGCCCTGGTAGATCGCTGAACTCAGAGCGGCGATTGGGAGTGTTGGGTCTGTCTCGAAAGGCTTTGTGTCGCCTTATTCTGGCGCCAACGCTTCTGGCGCTGTTTATAGGCCTGCTCGCTGTGCCCAGTCTGGCTCGCGCGAAGGATTTGATCAATCAGTCAGACGGGATTGCGATCCGGGGCTATGATACGGTCGCCTATTTCACCGATGCCAAGGCGGTCAGAGGATCGGATGAGTTCAGCTACACATGGCTCGGCGCCACTTGGCACTTTGCCAGTGCCAAGCACCGTGATCTGTTCGCGGCCGATCCGGTCAAATATGCTCCTCAATATGGCGGGTATTGTTCGGACGCCATGGTCGATGGGTCCACGGCCAACGCCAACCCCGAGGCGTGGCGGATCGTCGAGGGCAAGCTCTACCTCAATGCCTCGCAAGAGGGGCTGCTGGAGTGGGAAAGCCATGCTGGCGAGGAGATCGAAAAGGCCGATTCCCAGTGGGGGGTCATCAAGGCCCATCTGACCGACTAGCCGAATACTATGGCTTGCGTTGGATTTGAAAGCTACTTCACTCTACTGTAAATCTATAGATACCGCGGGGACTTGCGTACATGTACTCGTCCCACCTTGAGGGCGTTCCAACGGGATTTCGGTATACACCGCCACAATGCTTGCGGTCCATGAGCACGGCCTCACTTCGCAGGCAAAGCGCGTTCCCGTCTACCCAAGCGCTACCTGTTAACAGATTGCCTTGATCACGGTATGCAAGCGTCCCGTTCTGGCTAACCTCCTGCACGAACTGACCAACGTGAAGGCGCTGGCCTTTCCACCTCCGGCCGAAGGTCAAGGCCGTGACCTCGCTGGCGTTGAGACGGAGTTCCGGCTGTCCGCGGTAGCCGTACGGCCACTCCGACACCCCTGCCTCCCGCAGGGCGTCGATCAACTGATCCAGGTCCTCCTTGCGCTTGAAGTGCGAATACTGCACCCGAAGGAGTTCAAGGTTTACCGTGTCGTCGACCGTGAGCATTTCTCGCACCGTGGCGCGCGCTTCGGCAGGCCGGCCGAGCTTGACGTAGACCGCGGCTATTGTCTCGAGATAGCGCACGCCGCCCTCGCGAGCCTTCTCCAGCTCTTGTAGCGCTCTCTCATAGTCGTGATTGTAAAAAAGAACCCAGCCGAATTCGGCGCGGAATTGCGGCGGGGGGTTCGGATCTGTCCGGAGCGCAGCTTCCATCGCTTCCAACGCTTCGGAATGTCGCCCCGCGAAGGTCAGGGCGCCGGCGAGATAAGCATAACCCTCGGCGTTGTTAGGCTGGAGCGAAATGCCTTGGCGTGCGGAGTCGATGGCTTGATCATGTCGGCCGTCCGCCGATTGCAGAGTGCTCAAGATGAAATAGGGCCTCGGGTTCTCGGCATCCAGTGCCAGTGCCCGGCTGGCAGACTCGTAGGCCTCCTTGCGAGCGACCGGGATCGGCCTGACAGTTTCGAGTTGATAGAGCCAGACATCGGCAACGATCCGGGCATAGCCGGCATAGGCGTCGGCGAATTTCGGATCGAGCGCGATCGCCTTCTGGTACAGTGCGAGAGCCTTGTTCTGGGTCGTACCCCAACCGCGGCCCAGTGTTTCAGCCTGCAGATAGTAGTCGTAAGCCTCGAGGTTGTCGGTTGGCGGCTTGCGCAGGAGCTTGTTTCTTTTTTCTTCGGGTAGGTCCCGCTCGTAGCCGAGGAGCCTTGCTGCGATGCTCGCAGTCAGTTCGTCCTGGACGCCGAGGACATCATCTGGGCTTCGGTCGAAAGTCTCCGACCAGACAAGGCGTTTGTTGGTGGCCTCGACCAGCTGTGGCTTGACGAGAATCCTGGCCCCAGAGTCTTGCAGGCTGCCTTGGAGGACGTAAGTGACGCCGAGATCACAACCGACCTTCGCGACGTCGACAACACCACCCTTGTAAATCCGGGTGGAGTTTCCCGCGATGACAAAGAGGTCGCCTAAACGCGACAGATTCCCAATGACATCCTCGCCGATCCCCTCGGCGATGCGCAACCGCTTCGGATCCTCGCCGACATAGTCGAACGGAAGCACCGCGATCGATGGTTTCTCCGGTGCCAAAGCGCATGTGGGTTCGCGCCAATATCCGTTCCAAGTGACTGCGGCGGCAATGATCGCCAATACGAATGCGGTCGCCGCAGCGAAGGACCATCGTCCAAACCTGCGTATCGGCCACCTGAGCGGCTGCGGTCGTGCCGCCCTGCCGTCGAGCACCACCCGATACATCGCCACAGGCTCGGCAATGTTCTTGACGCGATGCTCGCCAAGCGACTCAAACTGCAACGGGAGCTTGTGTTTCACAGTTTCGGCGACGGTCCGAGACACGCAGATGCCGCCCGCCTCGGCTACCTGCTGCAGCCGTGTAGCGACGTTGACCCCGTCGCCATGGCGATCCTCGCCTTCAACGATCACGTCGCCCAGGTTCACGCCGATGCGCTCGAGAATGCGCTGATGCGTCGGGACGTCAGCGTTACGCTCCGCCATGCCTCTTTGAAGGACGACAGCACACTCAACCGCATCGACGACACTGCCGAACTCGGCCAAAAGGCCGTCGCCCATCAGCTTGAAAATGCGGCCATTGTGCTTTTCGATCTCAGGCTCGAACAGTTCCTTGCGGTGCGCGCGCAAGCGCGTGAAGGTGCCCGCCTCATCTTGCTCCATAAGGCGGCTGTACCCGACCACGTCCGCGGCGAGGATTGCGGCGAGCCGGCGTTCCATTGCAGGTTGCCCCCGGCGATTACGACGCGCCGAATCCTAGGGCCAAAACGGTTCGATAGCGAGTCTGCTTCGGACCAACTCGCCATCTGAGTTCCTCGAAGGAAGGTTGACGATAGGCCGGATTGTGACGCTCGCGAGATTGCCTATGTCGGGAAGTGGCGCGATCGCGTCGTCGCGCAACGCGAAGATGTGATCCATTCGGGACGTCTTGCCTGCGATGACATGAAGGCAGGAACTGGCACGAAGTCGGCATAGGCGGCAGCTGATTCGGCCGACAACGGTTACGGAACGATCCGGGAAGGATGTCTGAGTTGTGCCCACGAAAAGGGCTATGAAACCAACAACTTGAACACACCCTCCGAGCCCACCAAAACACTCATTTAAAATATTGATTTTATTGGTCTATTTTTTCTTTGCCCACGCCATGGACTCGAACCCCCAAAACCAAAGTTGAAGCGGATTGCATCCGAGAACGTTTTTCGGACCCGTTGGGAAGTTGGCGTTGGGTCATTTTGGATTGCCGATCGGATGCTTGATATGCGCGACTTAACCCATAGCGCATCTACGTCGAGAGGAATGACTGCTTTGCGCCTGATTGCGGCCGTTGGGGGCGCATTTGCCGCTTACTGAAAGCCGACGTCGCAAGCAGCTATGCTGCCTGACCGGTTGCCCCATTGGCGACCTTTAGCACCGCTCTCCAACCTCAGGCTTCTTTCTTTGGTCAGCCACGATGGGCGATTGTGCATGTCTCGTCTAGGTGACCTGCATGGGGACCTTTTCAATCGACTTAAGTCCGAGAGCTTCGGATACGTGATTGTCGGAGCATGAGCGAGGTTGAGGACGCGTTCGCGATAACGATCGATGTACACTTGGCGCTCACCATCGCTGATGCGCGCTGGCGCGTGCACAAGAAAAGGCTCGATCACCGTGAAGCCGACAAAGTAGAGCGTCCCGTGATTAATCGGAAATAAGATCTCGGAGATTGGGCCGTTCAGGCCGCGGCTGGAATAGATCGGCGGCGGTCCGCCGATCGTGACGGAACACATCGCGCGCTTTCCTGCGAAGACGCCGCGGTCATACCATTTGCCGCCACCGTAGATGCGCCCTCCCGACGCGAACACTCGGTCTACCCATCCCTTGAGGATCGCTGGCAGCGGGGGCAGGCCGGCTGCGGACGCACGCCTAAGCGAGCGTCGAGCAAGATCGCGAATGCTCACAGCCCGTTCCTTGAAATCGTTCGCGTCGAGGGTGCCGGCGATCGGCGCTTCTTCGGACCGCTGCGAACGCTTCGTCTGATCGCACGCGACATTCCCGCCGCCAACCCAGCCGCCGTACTTGAAACCGTGTCCTGCTCCTCCACCTTTATTAGAATGGTGCCATTTTTTCCGAACGTGGGAGCGCCGGGAGCGAACCTGCAGGCCACAGATAGGTCAACAGAGCAAATCGCCCTGCTGGTCGTCAGCCTTGACCAGCAGCTTTGATGGAGTCGAGCGCCTTCTTCTTCGCTTTCAGCTGAAGGGAGATGGAAATGGCAAAGGTCGTTTGCGTCCTCTATGACGATCCGGTCGACGGATATCCGACAAGCTACGTGCGGGATGGCCTGCCGAAGCTTCAACGCTATCCGGGAGGCCAGACGCTTCCCACACCGAAGGCCATCGATTTTCGGCCGGGAGTCCTGCTCGGCAGCGTGTCTGGCGAACTGGGCCTCCGGACCTTTCTCGAGAGCCAGGGTCACAGCCTGGTGGTGACCTCGAACAAGGATGGTCCTGACAGCGTGTTCGAACATGAGCTCGCGGATGCCGAGATCGTGATCTCGCAGCCTTTCTGGCCCGCCTATTTGACAGCAGAGCGCATCGCCAAGGCATCCAGGCTGAAGCTCGCGATCACCGCCGGCATCGGGTCCGACCATGTCGACCTCCAGGCCGCGATGGATCGCGGCGTCACGGTTGCCGAGGTGACCTATTGCAACTCGATCAGCGTGTCCGAACATGTGGTCATGATGATCCTCGGTCTCGTGCGGAACTACATCCCTTCCTACCAGTGGGTCGTGAAAGGCGGCTGGAACATCGCGGACTGCGTCGCGCGTTCCTATGATGTCGAGGGGATGGACATCGGTACCGTCGGCGCCGGGCGGATCGGCAGCGCGGTGCTGCGCCGCTTGAAGCCATTCGACGTCAAGCTGCACTATACCGATCGCCATCGGCTTCCCGAGGCGGTTGAGAAGGAGCTTGGCGTCACTTTCCACAAAACGGCGGCGCAAATGGTGCCTGTCTGCGATGTCGTCACCATCAACGCGCCGCTGCATCCGGAGACGGAAAACCTCTTCGACGAGAAGATGATCGCCAAGATGAAGCGCGGCGCTTATCTGGTGAACACCGCACGCGGCAAGATCTGCAATCGCGACGCGGTCGCCCGCGCACTCGAGACCGGCCAGCTTGCAGGCTATGCCGGCGACGTCTGGTTCCCGCAGCCTGCGCCTAGAGACCATCCTTGGCGGTCGATGCCGCATCACGGCATGACGCCGCACATCTCGGGGTCATCGCTGTCCGCCCAGGCGCGCTATGCCGCCGGCACGCGGGAGATTCTGGAATGCTGGTTCGAAGGCAAGCCGATCCGCGAGGAATATCTGATCGTCGACGGCGGCAAGCTCGCCGGCGCCGGCGCGCATTCTTACAGCGCGGGAGACGCGACGCGCGGTTCTGAAGAGGCGGCACATTTTAAGACCTGATCGAGGGCCGGCGGTTCCGGACACCATCCGGACCGCCGCGAGCTACGGAGGCGCCAGTCGCGGCCGATTTGAGACCCGCTGTGATGGCCGACTGACCCCTCTGGGAACAATGAAAAGCAACAGCTCAGCGCGCCGGTCGGCGTCAGAACCTCACGCCGCATTACGCGGATTGCCTAGCTTCGTGCCGGCGGTTCGTGAATTATGCTACAATACCATTCTATGAGCAGGTTTTGCCCTATTGAGGCGAGCAGCGCGCATTTGTACCCGCCGCGAGTGATGCCACCACCGAAGCCTTTGAATCTGCCACAGTCCTTCATAAAGTTTCTCCGCAATCCGCTGCTGACCATTCCCGAGTCCGTCTACCGCGAGCCTCTAGCCGCCATGCGCGGCCCCCCTGCCATCGTCTGGGTGACGGATCCGGCCTTAGTTAAAATCGTACTGGTCGACCACTGCGATGACTTCCCCCAGGACCCGCTCCTGCGGCGTGTGCTAGGTGGCTTGTTCGGCAACAGTATTCTGACGTCGGAAGGGCGGGACTGGCGCTGGCAGCACCAGATAGTAGCGCCTCTCTTTCGATATGGTGAGATCGTCCGCTACGTACCCGCCATGGTCGCGGGTGCGGAGTCGGCGATCAAAGCATGGAGCGCTGCACCGCCAGGCTCAACCCACGCGATTGATGCCGAGATGCTGCGCGCGACGTACCATGTCATCTCCAACATACTTCTGCCGGGCGGCGGCGCCCGCATTGGCGAAACGATGAAACGGGGAACCGCCGACTATGTCGAGGGGATTTCCTGGTCGACGGCCTATGCGGTGCTCAGCTTGCCGCTCTGGCTGCCGCGCCCTGGTCGCCGCCGCATGCGCTATTGGGAGACCCGTCTTAGGGCCGTTGTTGCCGATATGATTCACGCACACCATACTTCGCCCGACGATCGCAATGATCTCTTGACCCGGCTGCTCAGCGCGGTCGACCCGGAAACCAGCCAGACGATGACGGAAGAGCGGCTTGTCGACAATCTTCTAACGTTTCTTTTGGCCGGCCACCACACCATCGCCATGACGCTGACCTGGACGCTTTATCTCCTGTCACGTGCCCCGGAGTGGGAAGCCCGCGTCCTCGAGGAAATCCGGCAGGTCGTGCCCTCCGGCCCTGTCACTGGGGAGCACATTGACAAGCTGGTGACTGTCCAACAGGTGTTGAAGGAGTCAATGCGGCTCTATCCGCCGCTGCCTGTAATGACGCGCTACTCGGCAAAGGATGCTGAGCTAGCCAGCGAGCACATCAGGGCCGGCACGCTTGTTGGGTTGCCGATCTACGTGATCCATCGCCACCGCAAACTGTGGGATGACCCGGATCGGTTCGATCCGTCCCGCTTCACGCCAGAGCGTGAGGCCAGTTATTCACGCTATCAGTTCATGCCGTTTGGTGCCGGCCCTAGGATCTGCATCGGTGCTGCCTTCGCGCTCATAGAGGCAACAGCTATGCTGGCCACACTAGTCCGCGCCGCTCGTTTCGAAAGCACACCCGTGCGGGAACCCATGCCGGTCTGGCGCGTCGTACTACTGCCGAAGGATGGCATGCCGCTACAGGTAACGATACGCGATCGAGTCGGACGCTAGAGAGACATCCGATACTTGTCCTTGTCGAACGCTTAGAGCGTCATGCCCTTGGCGTCCGTGTAGATATTTCTGGTGGGAGTCTTCGTGGTCATCGCCGGCTCCGCTGCAAGTCGCCAGCGGCCATGAGAACCGCTGCGATTCCAAATCCTTATAGTTATGGTTGGCGATCAAACGGAGCCTGAGACAAGGCGTATGATGTTGCTCTCGGCGATATCTGATACGGGCGTTGCCGAACCAGGGCGGCCATTGTGCCCTAGCCCCGACTGAAAGTCAGGAACGCGCACAGACCCCTGGGCATTGCCGATCCAGTGGCCGGTTTCCTCTAGGAAGTCGCTTTCACGTGAGTCCGAGCCGGACAAGGTGGCGAACGACTGGCGAGAACATCTCCTGGCCAATGTAAGCACCGACATTCGTCCGCTCGAAGAGTGTTTTGGCGAGGGTAGGATCTTCGACGACGGGAATACCGGCCTGGCGTGCCTGAGCGGCCATCTCGTTGGCTGCGTGGTCCCGGCCCTTGCCGACGATCGTTGGCACGGGCGTTTCGCCCTTGATGTAGCGAAGCGCCACAGCGCGGTCGCCGGACACAAAGACGATGACCGCGTTTACGACGCCGAGCCTCGCGGGCTGCATCACCGCCTCGCGCCGCTGCCGCTGCTGCTCATGCCGGATCAACGGATCTCCCTCGAGATCCTTGTGTTCGCGCTTGTACTCGGTGGTGGTCATGCGCATGTCGCGCAGGAACAGCCAGCGCTGAATGGGGACGTCGATCAAGCCGATAACGATAAAGGCGAGGGCGGCCGCCACTCCAAATGGCGTCAGCATCGCCTGGACAACCGGCTCGAGACATGAAGATCCGCAGCCTGGCGCATCGAAGAGCGGCTGAAGCCATGCGGTCAGGATGAGTACGAATAGGCTCGCCAGAAACACCACCTTGACCAAGCCCTTGGTGAACTCGATGACGTTGCGGAGCGACAGGATCTTCTGCAGGCCCTTCGCCGGATTGATATGATCGAATTGCGGTTTGAGCGGCTCGAACGAGAAGACCGGCCCGAACGTCCCCAGCATGCCGAAGACAGTGGTGAGTGCCACGACGATCGCGACCATCGGCAGGGTTATGAGCATCAAGGTCCAGAGCCAATGGCGCATGGCTCGCATGCTGACCTCCGCGAATGTGCTGCCGGGCTCCGTCACGATCCGCACCAGCTCCGAAACGTGCTCGACGAGCATCGGCCAGGCAAAATAGAGGTAGGCAAGAGCTGCAAGGAGCGTGAAGCCCGAAACCAGGTCGCGGCTCTGTGAAACCTGACCTTTCCGCCGGGCGTCGCGAAGCTTCTTGTCGGATGCCGGTAATTTCTTTTCCTCAGCTTCTTCGGCCATGTCGCAATCTTATCGCACTGGTGTGGTTCCAGCCGGCCGGCGTCCTGTGTAAGGTGAGGCGGGCTTGAATACGGAGAGGTGGATATGCGGCAGCATGTCGTATTCTTGCCAGTCGTCGTCATGCTGGCATTGACCGGTTGTCAGACGACCAAAACCGATACCGACAAGGCCAAAGCCCAGGCTCCGTCCTCGCAGTCGGAGCGCTTGATCAAGCTTGCGGACGATATCGACGCGCGCGGAGACAGCGATACCGCAATCGCGCTCTATCAGCGCGCGGCGGCGATGCCGGACGCCAAGCCGATCGCGCTGGTCAAGGCGGGCGAGGCCTACATGCGAGCTGGCTATCCTGACCAGGCCGCCAAAGCCTATCAGGCGGCGCTTGCCAAGGCTCCCAATGACGGGCAGGCCATGCTCGGGCTTGGCTCGGCGATGATCGAGACGGGTGATGTCGATGCCGGCATGCGCGCCCTCGCGCAGGCCGCGCCGCTGGTCAATACCAGCAGCGCCTACAATCGGCTTGGCGTGGCGCAGACATTCGCGGGCCAGACCGCGGAGGCGCAAGCGACCTTCGCGCAGGCGTTGAAGCTTGCGCCGGGCGATCTCGATATCGAGACCAACATGGTGCTGGCGGCCGCGCTCGAGGGTAATTCCGCCGCCGCGCGTCCGCTGGCCCAGAAGGTCTCCGCCGCACCCAACGCGCAACTGCATCACAAGCGCAATATCGTGGTGGTGTATGGGCTTCTTGGTGAAGAAGACCAGGTCAAGGCCTCGCCGCCGATCGGCCTGACGACCAAGGAGGTCAGCACCTTGCTCGCGCGTGCCAAGGCCATACGGGCGAAGGGCAGCACGCAGGCGAGAGCAAAGGCGCTCGGCTCTATCCTTGGCTAGCTGATAGGACCGCGAGGCCCGAAGGGGTTTTCTGTCGGGCCCGTTGCGAAAGCAAGTAGCGGGAGCAGGGCCGGGCGGGCAAAGCCGCATCTGCCGTTACTCGACAGGGAGTGTTGTCTGCGGCGTCGGTGGCGCGCTGTTGGCTCCGCCGGTGGGAGCTTCTTCACCGTCGAGGTAGCGTCGCGCTGCCCTCGCGCTCGGCGCGGCCGCCGCTTTCCCCATCTGCCGGCCCTCAACCAGGTCCCGCTGGCTTTCGGCCATGCGTTGGAGGTTGTAGGCGTTAGCGCAGCCGGCCGGCAGGTGGGAGCCGACGCCCGAGACGATCGTAAGCTTGGTCGCGGCGGGCGTGTTGTCGTCATCGGCCGGTTCCGCCAGACATGCGTTCGGAGCAAGGACGGAGCCAGCGACGCCCTTCTCGGAACCGCCGGTATCGGTCGAAACATAGCTGTAGCCCGGAGAATAATCCTGCGGCTCTCGTGGGCTGTTCATGCAACCCGACAGAAGCAGCACTGGAAGAACGGTGTAGCGAGCAATGGGCGACGTCATGGCATGTTCCCCTTACTTGACGATCAGGCCCATCGCGGACGCGTCATTGACCCGCTTGCGGCTGTGACGCTTGGCTGCCGGACGATCGAGCGGCGTGGCAAGGCTGTCGCGCACCGGCGCGACCAGATAGGGCGTGATCAGGATGACCAGCTCCGTCTCTTCGCGCTGGAAGCGCTGTGACTGGAAAAGCGGGCCAAGCACCGGCACATCGCCGAGAACCGGAAACTTCTCCAGGTTGCGCGAGGTCCGTTGCTGGAAGAGTCCCGCGATCGCGAAGGTCTGGCCGCTCGCCACCTCGACCGTCGTGTCCGCCCGTCGCACCACGAAACTCGGCATGGCGAAGCCGTTGGCGCTTACAGAGCCGGCATCCGACAAGGAGCTGACCTCCGGCTGGACATGGAGCGCGATGCGGTTGCGGCCGATCAGTGTCGGGGTGAAGCCGAGGGACACGCCGAAAGGTTTGTATTGAATGGTCGTGACGTCAGTTCCCTGCGCAATCGGCACCGGAATTTCGCCGCCAGCGAGAAAATTCGCGGTCTGACCGGTCACGGCAGTCAGGTTCGGCTCGGCCAGTATCTTGACGACGCCGTTGCGTTGCAGCGCTTCGATGAGGACGTCGAAGTTGACGCCGTGTGCCTGGTCCATGTGCAAGCCGAAATTCCCGTCGCCGGAAGGCACGCCATTGTCCTGGAACATGTTGAATTCGAAGCCGCCGCTTTTGTATCCGACGGACCAGTCGACGCCGTAGGACTGCAGCTCCGTGCGCGACACCTCCGCGAAGCGAACCCGGATATTGACCTGCTGCGAACCCTGAACGGTCATGTTGTTCAGAGGTGGCTGTTCCGGGGGCGAGAACGTGCGTGCGACATTGTCCAGATCCCTGGCCTCATCGATGCCCCGTGCTTCGCCTGTGGCAACGATGCGGGTTCCGAAGATGTGGAGGTTCGTCGCCGAGTTTGGCTGCATTGCCTGCTTGGCCTCATTGGCAGGCGTGACATCGGGCGTGACGCGGAATTGAGCCGTTGCCTCGATCTGCTCATCGGCTTTGACCGCAATGAGATTGGTCAGGCCGGGCTTGAGGCCAAAAACATAGACCAGGCTCGGCGACACGATCTGCAGGTCTGCGATCGTGGTGTCCGCAATTAGCACCGATTCGACCGGTTCGTTGAACCGCAACAAGCGCCCCTGCCCGACAGGGAGAGCGAGCGTCGGCTTGCTTGGGAGTGGCGATGCGTTCTGCGCCGTGGCGTCGGCAAGCATGGACAAGAACGCCAGCAGAAAGCAGGTAGCCGCGACAGCGAGCCAGCGCACATCCATCCGCCTGGCGAAAGCGGCGGATCGAACGCCTGCTGCGGTATCGTGGATTGTCATGCCGTTCCTCTCCTGAGCATGTGGATTCCCCCGATGTCCCCTTCCGCCGCTCCGGCGTTACGAGGCCGCTTCCTGTCCGGCATTCGCCTGGGCCGGCGGAAGCGATTGGGAGACATTGCGTGCGCGGCCTTTGCCGGAGCGGCCGGCTATGGTCGCCAGCGGCTGGACGTTGAATTCCTGGGCAAGCTCCTGGAAGGACAGAACCGGGAGCTCGATGGCGTTGTGAGCGAGTAGGCTTCGCATATGACGGCGCACATCCATCGCGGCGAGCACGACTGGCGAGACACCCTGGTCACTCTGCGACAAGGCTCGCTCGATTTCGGTCACCAAGGCCTGCGCGTCATCGTCCGAAAGGTTCAGGAACGTGCCGGTCGAAGTGCTTTGCACCGCACTCCTGAGGGTATCCTCGGCCGAGCGCTGCAGAACGTAAGCCGCTATGATGTTGTCGCGACCCGCGGCGCGGAAGCTGATCTGGCGTTTCAGGGACGTGCGGACGTATTCCGTGAGCAGAACGACGTCCTGTTCGCGCTGACCCCATTCGATCAGCGCTTCGAGGATCAGGCGCAAATTGCGGATCGGCACATTTTCGTCGACGAGGCGCCTAAGCACTTCTGCGATCTTCTGCAGCGGAACGATTTCTTGTGCCTGCCTGACCAGATCCGCGTAGTCCGGCTCCATGTCTGACAGGAGCCTGCGGGTTTCCTGGATTCCGACAAAATGGCCGGCGTAGAGGCGAAGCGCATTTCCGGTCCACTTGGCCACCGTTTGCGCGGGCGTAGAGAAACTGAGGCCGGCTTCGTTCAATGCCGATACGTGGTGGACGTCAACCCACATGAACTTGCGCTGACCGGCAATCGAAAGACCTTTTTCGTAGGTCACTTCGAGCAAATCGAGATGCATCGGATCCGCTTCGACAAGAACGCGGTCGGCCGGAATTTCCGCATCCAGGATAGGTGCTCCTTCCAGATCGATCCGGATATCTCGCGGCGAAAGCGTCTCGTCGACCTGAAGGCCGATAGGCGGAACGTCGATGCCGAGATCGCCGAAGAGTTCGCGGCGCACACCGTCCGCAAGCGCGGCAAAGTCCGGCTCGGTGATCTCGCGCCCGAGTTCGGCTCCGAGGCGTACGATGACGCGGTAAGAAGAAGGCAGTGCCGTAACGGGTGTCGCCGAAAGCGACGCCGAGCCTCGCGCCTGTTCGGCCGTGGCAACCTGGTCGATGTCGTCGGGCTCCGGCTCCCGGACGGTGCGGCGATTGATTGCATAAGCGCCGGCGCCAAACGTTGCGCCGAGGACAAGGAAGACGATGGAAGGGAAGCCCGGCACGATGGCGAGACCGACCATGATCACCGCCGCGAGGGCGAGCGCGCGGGAATCGCGCAGGAGCTGGCTGGTTATCTGCCGACCGAGATCGCCGGTGCCGTCGGCGCTGCCAACGCGCGTCACCATCGTGCCGGCGGCCACGGCGACGAGCAGCGCCGGTATCTGGGCGACCAGCCCGTCGCCCACCGTGAGCAGGGAGTAGGTCGCGGCAGCCTCTCCCAGCGACATATCGTGCTGCAGGGTTCCGACAGCGAAACCGCCGATCAGATTGACCAGAATGATGACAATGCCGGCGATGACGTCGCCCTTGACGAATTTCATGGCGCCGTCCATCGCGCCGAACAACTGGCTCTCGCGTTCGAGCTGCCGACGCAGGTGGCGTGCCTCCGCCTGATCGATGTCGCCGTTGCGCAGTTCCGCGTCGATGCTCATCTGCTTGCCGGGCAGCGCATCAAGCGTGAAGCGCGCGGCCACTTCGGCGACGCGTTCGGCGCCGCGCGCAACCACGATGAATTGCGCGACCGTGATGATCAGGAAGATGACGAGGCCGACCGCGATGCTGCCGCCAACGACGAACGTACCGAAGGCGGTAATGATCTCGCCCGCATCGGCCTGAAGCAGGATCAGTCGCGTGGTGGTGATCGTGATGGCCAGCCGGAACAGGGTGGCGATGAGGATGACCGACGGCAGCGAGGAGAATTGGAGCGGATGAGAGACATAGAACGAAGCCAGCAGGATAAGCACGCTGATGGCGATATTGGCGGTGATGAGAACGTCGACGAGAAATGTCGGCAGCGGGATGATCATCATCACCACCGCGACCAGCATCAAGAGCGCAATGACGAGGTCGCTTCGGCGAGACAGCCTTGCCAGGAATTGCAGAAGGCGCTCCGAGACGGTCATTCGGCGCCTCGTCGCGACAGAAAGCTTCGCATGGCGTCGTGCGCCTCCGTCTTGCGGCCAGCGGCGAGCAGGGCGCGACTCTTCAGCAACCCAAGCGTCGGATGGTCCATTCCCTCGAGGGTCTCCAGCCGAGCGATTGTTGCGAGCGCCTTGTCGGCTTCGCCGTCGAGGATGAGCAGATGCGCCAATGTCCGCAGCACGCCGGCATTTCCCGGCGAAAGCTGCGCGGCGATGAGCAGGTATGCCGCGCCCCGCTTTGCCTGCCCGTGACACCCGTAGAGATAGCCCAGGACGTGCAGCAGCTGCACCGTGTCACGCGGATCAGTCAGGTTTCGATTCCTTCCTGCATCCTGCCAAGCAGATCGCGATGACGCTGGATTTCATCCTCCATAAGCGTTCTGGCGAGGGCCTTGAGTTGTTCGCCGCCGTCGAGATCCGGAACGAGCTGCGTCACGAAATGCTGGAGAATGGATACTGACCGACGCAGGATGGCTGGCTCGGGAATGGCGGGCATGACGAACTTGACGAGTATCTCATCAAGCGATTCACCGGCCGAACCGTGAGCTTGCTGGAATTCTGCGGTATCGGGCTTTTCCGTGCCCGCGGCTGATTTCGCCCCCTGGGCGCGGCTTGTGGTCCTGCCGGCGCCGTTCATCCGACGCCGATAGATGGCCTGGCCACGCACGCCTTCCGCCTGCCGCAACTCGCGGCCTGCAGCGGTGTCCTTCGCTGCCGAGTCGAATCGCGGCCCTTCGAGCCGGCGGCTCACGGATATTTCAGCGCGACCGTGGCGCCGCCCTTGGTCAGAACAAGTTCCGTTTCGCCGATTTGCTTGATGGTCCAGCCGTCATTGGTGAACGCACCTTCATGATAGCGGGCGCCGTCGGCGGCGATGACATAAGGCCGCTCGCCATACCAGATCGCCTGCAGCGTCAGACGCGGGGCCTGTTCGGCGTTGCCGATCATCACGTCGGACACCAGGGGAGTGCGCGCGCCGAACGTCTGGTCGAACCAGGATTGCGTTTCCGTCCAGGCACCGCTCTTGTCATTCGGGATCAGACCCGAGACCACGAGGCGTCCGGGCGACCGCTGGACAGTCAATGTACCTATGCCGGACTGATCGAGACGCTGCTTGAGCTGGCTTTCCGCTTCGGCAGCGCTCTGCATTTGTTCGGACGACGAATCGTCCATCACATTCTGCCCCGCGTCACCTGCGAAGGCCACTCTGGTCAATTCTCCGCTGGGAGCGGAGGCCTTCTCGCCAAAATCCGGCTTGGCAAACGAAAAGCCGTTCGCAGCGATGGAAACAACGAACACCGCAAAGAGGACCGCGCCTCCAACGAGGAAGGGACGATTGGAAACAGACCAGCGATTTGGCGGGCGCTGCGGGCTGGCCAGCCGGATATGGGCATCGCCGAGCGTTATCCCGAGTGGCAGCCTGCAACGGCTGCCATGGCCCTCGCGGATGGTCTCGCCCGTGGCGAGCTTCACGTCGCCGCCGACTGCCTCGATTTCGATCTGGCCACCCTTGCGCCGCAGCCTGGCGTGGATTGGCGCTATGCCAGCATCCCTGAGGACAATGTCGGACTCCGTGCTCGATCCGATCGTATAGAGAGGCTCGATCAGGCTGAGTTCCGCGCCGGCGTGAAATCCATGAGTGACGCTGAGCGCAATGGAAGATCCCGACGCAGGGGCGGGGACAATCATCGAGCGGACCCAGCGTGCTGGACTCAAGTCCCCAGGCCTACCGATAGAATTAGCGGTCATGCCACTTCATCTCCCGCCGATGTGATTTGAAATCCAGCCTGGTCCGCGTTGAAAGATTCATACGCCGCCGGTTGCTTGCGGCGGCGTAATGGGGACTCGAGAATCCCGCCGTTAGGCCTTTTCAGCCGACTGGCCGAGCGTCCTTGCCGTGCTCATAAGCATGTCATGCTGGGATTTCGCGATCTCCTTGGTGATCTCCAGGCCAAACATGCGCTCCTGGTGCTTGATCATCTTGTCAAGGTTCTGTTCCGGCGATCCGGCAGAACCGGAGGTAATGGGAGGGGTTGCAGCCATCATTGTCTCCTCAAGGGACTATTCAGGTCGCAACCTCCGGAGCCGCATGCGGTCGTCCGCAGGTTGCCAGGACAGCTTAAGGCAGCGCGATCCAAAATGAAAGTCCATTTGGAATGCATTAGCCATTTCGGTTCCAACTGTTGCATTGCCGGCTTTCAGGGAGTAACCTGCAAGATGGGTGAATGGGGTATATCAGGATGGAAAAAGGTCCTTTGGCCGAGCTGTTGGTCGAACGGTTCGAGAACATGCCGCCGCAATTGCGGGTAGCCGCGCGTTTCGTGCTGGATCATCCCAAGGATGTCGCGCTGATGTCGATGCGCGAGCAGGCGCATCAGGCTGGCGTTTCGCACAGCACCATGATGCGGCTGGCGCGGTGGCTTGGACTGGATGGTTACGAGGACATGCGCAGCCTCTATGCGCGGGCGCTACGCGAGACGGCTGCCGGTGAGCCGGCGCGACAGGGCGTTGGGAAGGACGACGCTTCGGGACTTTCGACCGCGGGGGTCGTTGCCGATATTCTCGCGGCCCAGATGTCCAGCCTTGGCGAATATGGCAACGCGATGCAATTCATCGCCGCGGCCGATCTCGTCGTGAGGTCAGGCAACCTGTTCGGCCTTGGCCTACGCTCCGCCTACCCAGTGGCGAGTCACTTCGTTCAGATCATTTCGTTCCTGGCCGGGAACGGCCGCAAGGTGACACTTGTCGGCGATATGGCCGGACAGGGGCTGGATGCGCTCCAACTCGCGGGAGACGGCGACGTGCTGCTCGCCGTGGGCATGGCACCCTATGACCGCATGACGATCGAGGTGGCGCGCCAGGCGGCACGGCAGGGCGTAGGCGTGGTGGCAATTACCGACAGCAGCGTGTCGCCGCTGACCCGGACCGCGCGGGAAACAATCATCGTCACATCAAATTCGCAGTCGTTTTTCCGAAGCATGGCGCCGGCATTCGCGGCCGTCGAGATCCTGGCGGCGCTGACGGCAGTGCGGTCAGAAACCAATGCTGCGGAGCGGGTAAGACAGTCGGAAGAGCAGCTTGCCGCTTTCGGCATTTATTGGAAGCCTCCCCGATAGCATCTCAAAGGTTGCGATCGGGCGGGCGTGACGGCAGCCGGGCTGCCGCCAACAGTGATTTCCGGAGGTCGTTCAGATGGTTCGTCCGATAACGCCCGCCAAGCCGCCGGTCCAGCCGCAAAAGGTCGATGCCAAGGCGAACGCCGCGCAGATAGCGCGGCTGGAAGCGCAGGCCGCTCAATTGCGGGAGCAGATCCGGCTTGCCAACAGGATGGGGGAGCGTGATTGGGCGGCACAGGCTCGCCAACAGCTGTCACAGGTGAACTCGGAACTGAATTCCCTTCAATCGCCGCCTGTAGCTCCGACAGCGCCGAACCTCCAAATCGTGAATGCCAGCACCAGCACCTCCGGCAACGGCACGACGGTGGTACCCGCCCTCTACCAGCAGCCGGACCTTCTAGGGCCTGGCGTGACGCAGGTTAAGCTTGATGGAGGCAAGCCCGAAGACAATGCCGCGGAAGCGGCGACGGCCCGCAACATCGTCAACGACGTCACGGGTGGCAAAAGCATCGACCAGATCGCATCCGCCCGCGGCATGACGCGTGAACAGGTCATCGCCGCGCTGAGGTCTGGCGGGATGACCGTGTCAACCACCGACCCGACAAGCGGCAATGGCGACGTGCAGACGACGAAGATCACGGATGCCAGTGGCCGCACGGTCACGCAGTACTACGACTACCAGCACGACAGCTACTATACGAACATCCAGCAGCAGCCCAACGGCGCGGCAACCACCACACCGGTCCGGGACGGGCTCGGCCGCAAGGAGACCAGCAGCTACAATCCCGACACCGGCGCCATCACGACGCGCTATGAGGACGATCTCGGCACGGGCACGGTCACCGAGCGGACATCGCTGCCAAACGGCGCCTCGGTAGAAACGGTGACGCCGGGCCAGGGGCCCGCCCTTCCCGTAACCACAGTCACCGGTCCGGACGGCCGCAAGACCATACTGGCGGCCTCCCAGGACCCGGGCGGATCCACCACGCAGGACATCAAACGCGACCTTGCCGATGGGAAAAGCATCGACCAGATCGCAAAGGAAAACGGCCTCACCAGCGAACAGGTGCTCGCCGAACTGCAGGCCGCCGGTTATCGGGTCAAGACTACCAGCAGCAGCGACGCACAGTCGGTCGAGATCGTCGATCCACGCTCCGGCGACAAGACCGTCTACTCTCACGACTATCAGCACGACGTACGCACGGTCACGACCACGACCGACGGCAAGGAAACGTCGCTGTCCATTGATGGCAACGGAACCGAGACCAAGACCGTCACCGACAAGGACGGTCGAGTGACGAAGACCACGACAGAGAAGATCAATGGCGGCAAGCCTGTCGAGTATAAGGTCAAGCCGGACGACAATCTCACCCTCATTGCCAAGCAATATGGCGTGACGCTGGACGATCTGAGGCGAACGAATCCGCAGCTCTTCGATTCGTCTCGCGATCCCAACATCATCCGTGACGGCGAGAAGATCACGATCGACAACGGCACCCGCACGACGGTCGAGGTCACCTTCAACGGCTATACGCTGACCACCAAGCCCGATGGCAGCATGACGCTGCACAACAACACCACCGGCACCGACCTGAAGATCGAGGCCGGAAGCACGCAGGAAGCCCTGGCCAGGACGCTGCTGGCGGTCAACCCCCACAGCAGCAATCCCAAGGAGGCAAAAGAGGGCGAGGTCGTGAAGACCTTCGTCGAAGGGCTTCTGGCGGGCGAGACGCTGCCCAGTCTCATCGACGCCGCCGAGAAGGCCGGACAAGACAAAAAGGCTCTGATCGACAAATACCCCTTAGGCCCTGCCGCGAAGCCCAAGCTCAACGGGCAGAACAGGGTTGTCGATCCGTTTGGCGATCCGCCGCAGGGCAACGCACCCTCCGGCGGAAAGTGGACGCCGATGAAGATCGACGGCGTCTGGACCTGGGTCGATCCGCAGGTCGCCCAGGCTATCATTACCCACGACGTCGCACTGTCGCGCGTCACTGAAACGCGAGCTTTGGCCGGCCAGCGGCAGGAGCAGCTCAACGTCGATATGCTCGATCCCGCCTACAAGGATGCACTGGATGGCGCGCAGACCATCATAAACAAGGCGTTGGCGCCTAACGGTCTGCAATGGACGCCGCAGAAACCCAAGGGCACCCTTGCCGATGCCCAGGCGCGGCTGACCAAAGCCAACACCCTTCTGCAGAACGCGCAGGATGCCCGGGGCGAGTATGAGAATGCCGGGCGCGTCCTCAAGGATGCCATTGCCGGGCAAGGCAAGCTGAAGCCTCTGGGCGATCCGAATGCGCCGTCGGTCAGCGCGCGGGGCACTCCCGATCTCCATCCGAAATACGACCAGGACGTCGCCGACCATAGCGCCGTCGACAAGCTGTTTTCCGAGGTCGGCCTGCATCTGAGCAAGGGCGACAAGCTGACCATCGACTACCTGGTCGGGCAGGCCGAGCTCGCCGGCGTCCCCGCGGACTCCAAGGAATACAAGGACCTCAAAGCCCTGCAGACGACGGCAGGCAACCAGCTCGAACTGGCTCAGGCCTATCAGGACTATTTCGACGCTCATGCCAACGCCACGCAGGTCAACGCGCGGCAGACGGACCTCGAGCAGAAGCTGGCTACCGAGTATCTTGGTGAACAGAAATTCAACTTTGACGAGAAGTACAATCGCATCAGTGGCGACTACCTCGGGCACTACAAGAACTCGACGCTCGAGATCCGTGACGGCCAGCTCTGGGTAGTCAACCATTTCGACGAGGGAACTACTGAACAGCAGCTGACCTACAGCTTGAATGACAAGAATGTCAGGGGCGAATATCGCGATCGCCAACTCAACAAGGACTGGCAGACGCTGCTGGCCGGCTACGATCCCAACGCGAAAGTCTGCACGGCAAACGGTCTGCAATCGGTGAGGTCCAGCGAGGAGCAGGCGGCAAAGAGCCTGAACGACGTCCTGGACCGTCAGCTCGGTGACAGCCTCGCCGATCTGAATGCCAAGCTGCCGACGCTGCAGACCAATTTCGACAATGCGCTGACGCATCACAAGCCGGGATCGGTCGATGCTCCCGAAGGCACGCTGCCCAACGGCGTGCAGCCGGTCGAGATCACTGTCGGCGGACAGACGATCAAGGTGGCGCCGGACGTTGCCCAGAACTATAAGCAGGATGGGATCGACGCGCTGACCCAGGGCGGGAAAGCGATCTGGATCGACCTTGATACCAAAGATGACGACGCCAGTGGCCGCTGGGTCGATCCCGAACTGGCGGTCGCCAAGCTCAGGCTGGAGGCGACAAAGCTTCAGATAAGTCAAATCGGGGATCTGCGCCGACAGTTGCAAGGCTTCAACGACTATCACGAGCTTCGGCTCAGCGAGCCGTCTCTGCTGGCCGATGACAACAGCACTGTCGACAAGACCTATCTGGACGAGCACGAGCAGCTGACGCTCGACGCCATGTATCAGCCGCGGTTCCAGCAACTGCTCGGCAGCGGCTACGACACCGAGTTCAAGCAACAGCCTGGCGCGGCCCTTGATGAAACGGTCGCCAAAGCACTGAGCCTGGATCGCTCGACCGAGGATGGTCGCGAGGCGGTCGAGAACGTGACCGAGGAAATCCGCGACATCGGCGGCGACAATCCTTACGTGCGAAAGGTGCCAATCTTCTATGTCGACGACAAGGTCGGGACGCAGCAGGTCGTGCTGTTTGCGGTGCGCGACGGAGACGGCAACACGCACTATGTCGACGCGACCGGCAAGAAGTTCGACGATCTCGGAGATTTCCAGGACAACAACAGCCAGTTTGGCGAGAACGGCAAGCTCGTCGTTCCCAAAGACCTGGAAATGAAAGCGGGAGCCGACGGTAAGATCGCGCTCGAGGTGGTGAAAGCGCGCAACGTCTCGGTCTGGGACAAGGTCGTCGATCCGCTGGTTGGCATCGGCACCGGCGTTGCCACCATCTTGTCGTTCACGCCGGCCGCGCCGGTCGCCGCGCCCCTGGCCTATGCCGGCGCGGCCTATCTCGGGACCAGAGCGGTCATAAATGAGGTCAACCACCTGGATCATGGCGGCGAATGGTACGATAGCGAGTCACTGACGAACATTGCCAGCGCAGCGACCACGGCGCTGCCCATGGCTTCCAGCGGCCTGCGCACCATCGGCATGGCGGCGAAGAGCGAGACGTTCCTGGCAGGGCTTGCTGCCAGTCCCCGCGCCTTCGCCGGCAGCATCGGCGCAACGCGGTCGAACTGGGCTTTGGCAACTGAGACCCGCACCTACATGCAGTCCTCCGCCGGGCTCAACAAAGTCGCATGGGGCATGGATGTCGGCTCCGTGATCGTCGGCGCGCCGTTGCTGGCGACTTCCGCCTACGACCTCGCCGCCAATGGGGGCCAGATGAACGGTCTCCAGTTCGCCAACGCGCTGACGGGTCTCGGAACCGGAATCGCCGGCACGGGGCTTGGCATCCACGGTCTGCGCACGCTGCGGCCGGGAACGGGCACGCAGGCGAGTGCCAGCGGTCCCGGAGCCAACCCACCGCCGGGCAATGGCGGCCAGCAGCCGCCCGGCGGAAAAGGACCGTGGCAGTCGCCACCGGCGCTTGAGCCCGGCTCCTCCGGACGTCCCATGAATGTCTACGAGGCTGGCCCTGACGGCGTCTACAGGCCGACAGGCGAACAGGTCTTCCATGATCCCAGCCATCCCGTGATACTCGGGGAAGTGATCAAGACGGGCGACGCCGGCGGCGATGACCCGACGATGCCGAGTCGCGATCCGGATGGCTCGGCCGAGCGAAGCCCACCCAATCCCGCTGACGGCGATCCGATCATCGTGTCGAGTAAGCCTACCGTGACAGACGGTCCGGTGCATCTTGTGTGGGACCCGCAGACGCGCAGCTTTACCGGCATGCCCGAACCCGACACGAGCGGATACGTGTACACCAGCGGCAAGGATCCAAGCACGCCATCGGCCTATCTCGACGGCCTGACTTCCGAGCAGCTTGTGAGCCGCTACGAGCAGGAGAAAAGCTATTACTCCAGCCGCGAGCTAGCCGAACGCTATGGCCCGGACGGCGTCCAGATACCGCGCACGCCACTTCGGGACGTGCTGCCCGACTTTCGCGTGGGAGTCACCTTCCGGATGCGGTTGAACACCGGCCAGGCCTTCGGGATAGGCTCGCCGACGGTCGCGGCCGTTGGCTTCGGCGTCGGCACCAAGACCGATTTCGGCATGATCGGATGGTCGATCGTCGATAGCGTCAGCCAACGCAGCCTGACTCCTTTCAAGGACGCGCTCGGCACCCAGGGCGTCGTCTCTTACCGGGCAAGGGAATACAGGAACATCACGGCGCTTCAGGCCGGCGTCTGGCCGGTCTCCAATCAAACTGCTTTCCCGGTTCGCAGCAGCGATCTCTCGGCGGAGGCGAGCAGGGCCATATTCAGCGATGCGACCGGCTACGACGCCAAGCCGCTGGATGCTGCCATTGTCGGAGCAACGCCAGATGGCGAAGGCATCGTGATCGAGATGAGCTACACGCCTTCGCTCAAAGGCGAGGAGGTCATGCTCGCGCCAGGCCAGCATGATTTCTTCGGCGTGCCGGCCGAAAACAGCGCCGGCCACGTCACGCTGCAAGGGGCGCTTCCGTTCGACCGTGTCATGACGGAGACGAAAGTCGGCATACGCCTGCCGATCGTGGCCAACCATGTCACGGCGGTTGACCAGATGCCGCGTATCGGCTTCGAGAAACGCCCGGAGCTACCTGTCAAGGACACGCTCCAGCCGGGCGACATCGTGTCGAAGCAGGCATACGACCAGATCCAGTCGGCCCTTGGATCGACAAGCCTGAAGGTCCAGTTCGCCGTCAAGGATCTGACGAAGGCATCCGAACTCATCGCGGCCATCGAACACGGCGATGGCGTCGGCTCGATCCGTGACCTCGTGAAGTCTGGTCAGATCGATCCGTCGAACACTGTTTCCTTCGTCGATGAACCGACGCTGAGCGGATTCCGGCTTTCGGCCATACCGGGCAAGGCGCCCACCGCAGACATGGTCTTGCTGACTGGCGAGAGGGTTCGCGCCGTTAATCCCGAAGCGATGCTGGTCGATGTCATTTTCAACGATCACAACAGCCTGCCCGGAGTGTTGGGCTTCAATCCCGACCGGATGGCGACATCCGCGGCCTACAAGGTGAAATCAACGGCACAGTCGTGGCTTCCGGCCGGCATCGGCTCAGACGGCTCGCCGCAGTCGCGCTATATGCCGAGCGCCGGCAATATCTATCGGAATCTCTATGGTTCCGATGGGACACCGGCGACGCGCTATACGCTTTCATGGTCTACGCCTCCCTTGCCGGCAGGCGCGGTGACTTACAGCGCCGAGGTGAGGGTCCAGTACAAGTCGAAGGCGGCCAAGACCGCCCCTTCGATTGCCAAGAACGAAACCGCGACGCTCACCTTCGATCGCGCCGACGGACAATCCCAGCAGTTGACGGTTCCCGCCTGGCTTGCCCGTGCCGTGGAATCGTCACGCGACGGCGCCTCGACCGGTATTCCAAAGGGAGGCAAGTCCTCCCTGGACAAGTTGCTGAATGAGCTTCAGGAAACGGCGCGGCCGGATCAGCTTGCCGCTATCGAGCAGTTCAAGACCGGTTTCGGCGCTTCGATCGTCGATGGCGGTTTCATGCGCCAGGACGTTGCCGACGGCGTCCTGACGTTCCTCTCCTCGCAAGCGAGGCCGCCGGAGGGTGGGGCGGAAGGCACCCGCCCTGCGTCGAAGCCAGCGCCGAAAGGGCAGGGTTCTGCAGCAGATGGGTCATTGGGCCCGTCATCCGCCAAGCCTTTGACGCAGACCGAAATCGCGGCCAATCGTCGGGAAGCGGCGAGCCTGCTCGATGACATGCTCCCTCAGAACCTCGGCATGCCGGAAGTCACCAAGGCCAATCTTATCGATCAGCTCAGCCGGTCGCCGACGCTTATGAACCTCCTGCGCGGGGCGCACGCCGAAGGCGTACGCATCGTCAATTCGGCGCGGCACGATCTGCGGATTTTCGACGCCAATTCCGGCGACGATCTGACGGCGACAGGATCGCAATATGTCAGCGACGTGGGAGTAGTCTTTGTCGATGCCGAGACATTCCGCGCAGCCGATGCGAACAGCGATACCGTACTTGCCGAATTCGTCGACATGCTCGGCCACGAGCTATCCCACGTTGCGGACGCTCCAATCGATCTTCATCCCGACGATTTTCCAGATCGGCAGGCCTATAAGGATGCAGTGGTCTCTGCCTATCTGAGCGTTGAGGGCGAGGCGGGATTTGTTCAATATGCTGCTGCCGACGAGCTTGCGGTCAATGGCGGCAAGCCGGCTGCCATCCTCGGCGCCGAGTGGAATTCGGCCCAAGCCGACATCTTTGCTCGCTACAAGGCCGGCGAGATTGATCGATCGCAAGCCGTTGAGGAGATGGCGGCGCTGTTCGGGGACAAGGAGCCAAGCACTGCGGACGGAACGTACGAGGAGTTTTATAGCCAGTACGCCGATGACTTGTACGACCATTACACCTCCGCCGATACCAATCCCCCAGGTGAGACCGGCCGTCCGGCTCCGGCAAACCAAGGGCAACCGGCTCCGAACAATGGACCGCTCACGCGAGATGGCGTCAGAGCGACTCCGCTCGACCAGGTGCCAAATCTCGCCATGGGCGATTTCCAGCCGAACCAGATTCCATGGCTTAAGCGAGAGCAGGTGGCCGAGCTGACGGGACAGCAGTTCCGCGACATGGATCAGGCCGGCCTGCTGCCTTCTCTGACCAAGAGCCAACTGCGTGGTATTCCGAAGGCAAAGATAGGCCTCGTCAACATCGCGGGCCTGGGCGAGAAACAGATTCCCTGGCTCACCGAGGGCCAAATGCGAAATGTGACTGGCCAGCAGCTCCAGGATCTCGGCAAAGCCGGTTTGATGCCTCACCTGACAAAACCGCAGTTGCAGGCGATTAAGGGAGACAAGGTCGAGTTCGTCGACATGTCGAAGTTGGATGCGCGCCAGGTTCCGTGGTTCAAGCCCAGCCAAGTCGCCAAGTTCACGTCACGGCAATTCGAGGATCTGGGCAAGGCTGGATTGCTGAAGCACCTTACCGAGCGTCAGGTTCCGGCGATCCCCGAGCCCATGGTCGGTTCCGTGGACGTGGCGAAGCTCGACCCAAAGCAGGTGCCGTGGCTGACCGAAAAGCAGATCCCGATGCTGACCGGCGATCAGTGGGGCGCCTTCACGATCCACCACACCGAAGCGCTGACCCAGCCGCAGATCGAAGCGGTGACGCCAAAACAGTTCGAGGAAATGAGCCCCGGCCAGTTCCGCAAATTCACGCCCGAACAGTTCGAATGGATGAGCGGGGATCAGACGAACGCCCTCTCCGTGCTGCAGCTGACGACCTTCCGGGCGACCCATAAAAAGGCGATGACGCCGGATCAGGCGGCCAGCGTCGATGTGGCCCTCAGCCACGCCAGGATGCGCGAAAACGCCCAGGCGCTCGCCACCTTTGGCGGCATGTCGACCACCTCCTATGTGTTGTGGAGTTCGCTGCCCCCAACCTGGACGGCAACGGCCGGAGCGGTGGCATTCGGCGTGCGAGGCTTCGTCTTCGGCGCGCAGGCGCTCTTCCCGGGGGCAACCGCAAGCAGCAAGCCGTTCGGGCGGTTCCTCAACGCGCTCGGCGGAGCCACGTTCATCGCCGCCGCGCCAGGCGCCGCGACCGGGATGATCCAAGGCAAGGATATTGTCGTCAACAGCACGTTCTCGCTCGGCAACGTCGTCTATGGCACGAAGTCGATGCTGCAATCGTTCACCGGCAGGCCGGTGATCCGAAACCTGGCTGAGTATCTGGCCGGTCCCGGCTATGTGCTTGGCTGTGCGGTCTATACGCTGCACTCCTGGCCGGCGCCGATCGCCACGGTCGCCGGCACCATGTTCACGTTCGGCTGCGCTGAGTTCTGGGCGTCGGCCATAAGGACGGACCGGATGAATCGCCGCTCGGTGCCGAGGACCGATGCCGATATCGCCGCGGCGGCAAAATCCGACAAACGATGGGCCACAGCGGATCGGTGGACACTGGGCATCACCTTCGGCATCGGAATGCTTCTGTTCTCGCTGGACTCCCTGCTCGCGCAGCCTTGGGACCCGAAAACAGCCGCTCCGCCCGACCCAGCAAAACCGGACGGCGACGGGTCGTCCCAGCAGCCCGACGATCCTTCGGATGGTCCAGACGAGCCGCACGTCCCGCGGGAGGATTTCCCGCAACTCGTCGTGGTCGCCGACGACGGACTGAATTTGCGAACGCAGCCCGATGAAGATTCGGCCGTGGTGACCGTTCTGCAACCCGGCACATTCATCGAACAGACCGCGAAGCCGTCGAGCGATCCGTCAGGAGAGGCCTGGATACCTGTCGAAGGTTTCGGACCGGACGGCAAGATGCATAGCGGCTGGGTTTCCGGCGACTATGTCGAGGTTCATCCCGAAGGCAGCAGCAATTCTGAGGGCCGCACGAATCCGACACTGGAGAAAGACGGCTATCAATGGGTCGAGGTCAAGGACGGCGACAGCATCCGCCTGATCGCCAAGGCCCATTCAGCGGATGTGGCGGCGACGGTGGTGCTCAACATGGATCATATCCTGACCCCGGACGTGATCTTCTCGGGCGATCGCATCTACCTGCCGGCCACTTCGATCGGCTGAGAACGCCCGGCCTCGACTCGACCGTCGGCTCACTGCGTCTTGGCGATTCTCGCTGCATATGTGCGCGCGACCGTGGCCGCCAGGCTGGCGGCCTGCTCGGCCAGCGGATTTGAGGGGTTGGAGGCATAGGAGGCGGTGAACTGCAAATCGGATGGATGCCATTCGCAGTCGACGATCCGCAGTTTGCCGCTAGCGGTGTAGTCGCGGATGACCTCCCTGGGGAGGGAGGCAATGCCAATTCCATTGAGGGTCATCTTGATCGAGGCAGCCAGCGAACTGGCCGGGAATATACGAGGCGCCTCCTCAAACTCGCTGTTCAGCTTGTGGTAAAGTTCGCTGTAGGGTCGCGTGGTTCGCGCGTAGCTTATAATTGGAAACTGCATCAGGTCGCCCAGCGTCAACCTGCTCCGATCGGGCAATTCCAGGCACGGGGAGCAGACCCAGACGAGCGGGAATGAAGGCATCTCGATGTTCTCGATGCTGTATTCGAGGACTGGGCCCATCAGCACCGCCAGGTCGAGCCGGTGTGACATGAGTTCGCCGCGAAGGGTCGTCGTTGCATCGACGACAATATCGGCGTCGACAAGTGGATGGCTCGCCTGCAGTTCTTTCAGGAAATCCGGAAGCCAGGTGTGCACGATCGTTTCAGCCACCCCAAGCCTCAGCACACCTGTCGTCTCTGAGGGTTCGGACAGAGAGTTGGCCATGATCTGCAGCCGCTCCGCCACGTGCAGGACCCGTTGCGCTGAAGGCAGCAGCCTTTGGCCTTCGGCCGTCAGCTTGACCGTGCTGCTGTGGCGCTCGAACAGCTTGGCGCCCAGCGCTTTCTCAAGCCCGGCGATTCGAGTGGACACAGCCGGCTGCGTGGTGTTCAGGCGCTCCGCTGCTTTCCGAAAGCTTCCGAAGGTCGCCACCAGGAGAAAGGTTTCGATCTGCTTGATGTTGAAAGGTATCACGGCGGTCATTCACTCATCTCAGGCAGCGGGGCGCATCGAGCGGCTAGTGTCGGACAATGATCTGGGCGCCGATCTTTACCCGGTCATATAGATCGATAACGTCCTCATTGGTCATGCGGATGCAACCGGAGGAGTTCGCCTGTCCGACAGTCCATGGCTGGTTGGTGCCGTGGACGCGATAAAGCGATCTGCCGATGTACAGCGCCCGCGCGCCCAGCGGGTTGTTCGGCCCTCCCTCAACACGCGCAGGCAGCAAGCGGCCCTTCGACGCTTCCCTGGATCGCATTTCGGCAGGTGGCCGCCAATCGGGCCAGCTCTTCTTGCTCGAGATCGTGTCGCGGCCGGACCACTCCAGTCCCTCCTTGCCAACGCCCACCGCGTATCGCAGCGCTTTGCCACCTCCGAGGATGTAGTAGAGGCGCCGCTCAGCGGTGTTGATCACGATCGACCCCTTTGGCTCAGCTTCGCTGAAATTCACGATCTCCCTGGGCGCTGGCGACCATCCGGACTGATCTTCTCCCTCTGGAGCCTGGTCCGGAGCAGAGGGGGAGACCAGCACGTTTCTGGTCTGATCGTATGTCCAGCTTCTTGGATCATAGCCGCTGTTCGATTGCGCCTGCGCCGGAACCGTGGCGGCGATCAAACCAGCGGCAAGCAGGATCGACAGACGCAAGCCTACAAAGTCCCCGCTTCCTGAGAAACTGACGGAGTTCGCGAGGGCCACCGAGACCAATCCCTTCCTGCGTCGATATTACGAACCGGTGATCACGGACCGGTGATCGATTTGTTGCGCGCACCATATCGGTTTCTGAATCGTTCGCAACATTTGGAACCGAGCATGTTCATCCGATCCAATTGGACTTCCAATTTTCCAATACGCGCGATAGAGTGGAACAGGCGGGCAAACCATGAAGCGGGCGATGCGGTCTTGCGCATGCGCTTGCGATAGGACCAATGTTGACGGGACGCGGTACCTGCCATGTGGATCTTTTATCGGGAGCCAAGGCGGCCTTAGCCATTGGTTGCCTTGCCGCGATCCTTACGTTTGGCCACGCGTTGCAGGCGAACGCCGCTGAACCGCGCTGGCCTGGCGGCCCGTACAGATACATCACGGTCGATCAATCGGTGGCGGACGCGCTGGTCGAGCTTGGCCGCAACATGCACACGCCTATGCGGGTCAGCAAGCTTGTCAAAGGGCGCCTGAGCGCTGGCATGCCGGTAGGAACGGCGCGCGAGTTTCTGGACGAGATCTGCAATCGATACGGCTTGGTCTGGCACTTTGACGGTATCGTCATGAACGTCGCGACCGAAGCCGAGGTCCAGACGGAGATGATCCCGCTTGATGCCAACACAGCGGCGCATGCGCAGGAACGGCTTTCGCGGCTGGGCGTCATCGATCCAAGGTTTCCGGTAAAGGTTTCCAGGGAAGACGACGTCGTTTCGGTGTCGGGACCGCCATCCTATGTCGAGATCGTCCGCAAGACGCTCGGCGTTGCCGCTGCGCCGAGCGCGAAGCCGGACTCCGGCAAGGTCACTTCGGTCCGCGTTTTCCGCGGAAAGCAGGCGGAGGCGCAGAATGTTCCCTCCGACAAGACGAATTAGGCAAGCGGAGGAGCAGGTTCATGCAAATCGCACCGATTGGAGCCCTGGAAGCCACGCTTGCCAATTTGACCACCAGCGTGGCCTCGCAGCAGCAGATCGCCGCCGGCGCGACGGCGCAGCCTGACAGCCGAATGGTCGGCGCCGGTGAGGAAAAACACGATGCCGCCAAGGCCGGTGCGCCTGAGCGCGGCGATGCCACTGCGCCGGCAGGCCAACAGGTGGCGCAGGCATCCTCCGGCGCCAATCCCGCAATGGCCGGGCAATCCGCCAAATCGGACAAGACCGAGCCGATCGTCGAACGCAAGCTCTTCGACTATCTGGCCGAGGTGGAGAAGTCGGGAGGCGGAACGTTCAGGGATCCAGCGGCGCTGTTCGGCTCTGCGGTGCAGTCGTTGGAAGGCACGATGCAACAGGTCCAGAAGGCCCTTGGCCAGGCGAACGCCCCGGGAAACGCCGCCGCGACGCAGGATGCCGAGAGCAAGACGGCTCCTTCAGCCAAGGAAAGCGAGGACGCGCCGGCAAAGAACGCCGAGCAACTCCTTGAACGATCCATTTCGGTGATGTGGGCGGCCGCCAATCTCGAGGTCGTGACGAGCAGCGTGACCGCGGTGACATCGTCCACCAGCACGCTGATCAAGCAGCAGTAGAACGCGACGGGGTATTCGTGCATGCAATAGTCCCGCCGCGGCGGTCAACGCTCCTCGATCGATGCGGCGCCCGGTGCCGCGTGGCGGTCGTAATCTTTGGCATGCTTGCGCTGCAGGCCTGCTCGGAGGAGCTGTATTCCAACCTCGACCAGCGGCAGGCCAATGAGGTCGTCGCCACGCTGGTGCGCCATGGGATACCGGCCCAGCGCGAAGCCGGCAAGGACGGCAAGATGACGGTTTTCGTCGAGAAGAACCGCTTTGCCGAAGCCGTGGCGATTCTCGATGAGAGCGGATTGCCCAAGCAGGAATTCCAGACACTGGGCGAGGTGTTCAAACGAGACGGGCTTGTCTCCTCGCCGGTGGAAGAGCGGGCGACGATGATCTATGGCCTGAGCCAGGAATTGTCGCAGACGATCTCGGATATCGACGGCGTGCTGTCCGCGCGCGTTCACCTCGTCCTGCCTGAAAATGATCCTCTGAGACAGCAGTTGGTGCCGTCGTCCGCCTCGGTCTTCATCCGGCATCGCGCATCGGTTTCGATGAACGAGCTGATCCCGCAGGTCAAGATGCTGGTGGCCAAAGGCGTCGCGGGACTGACCTATGACAACGTCTCCGTGACCCTCATTCCGGTTGCCGCGCCCCCCGCCGAGCAGGAAACCGTTGAAGCGGGCTTCACCACGTTCCTCGGCCTTTGGATGCATCCGGACAGCGTCGCAGCGGCGATGTGGCTGTTCTACGGCATGGCGGCGGCCATACTCGCGCTGGCTGCTCGCCTGGCTTACGTCCAGTGGTACCGACGGCCTGGAGTCTATGCGCTCGACGCGGTTGCAACGCCGGCGAGGAAGACATGATCCAGACCGATCCGAAGCAAGCCGCCAGCCCGGAATGGCAAGCCTTCCTGTGCGATCCCGCAGGCTACACGGACGCCGCCCGGCTCGCGGAATGCTTTGGTGGCGCGATCGGCGAGGCTGCGTGTGAGCGAATGCGTCAGTCACGGCGCCTGCAAGAGCGGCTGTCGATGCTTCTCCTCGATCATTACGGGCTTTCCTGCGCGGCCGACGAGCCGGCCGACGAAGTGGATCGGACGATCGCCTTGTTGTCGAGCGAAGAGTTGGAGGAACTTGCGCTTCGCTCGGGCGCAATCTATCGGGCCGACAGCATTGCCGCCGTCATTGATGGACGCGAAGCGGCAGCCCTGCAAGCGGCTCTCGGCGCGGATATCTGCTCCTTTGCAGTCGCCAACCGCGACTTGGCCGGGCCCGTCCAGTCTCTGGAGCCTCTGGAAGAGGTCTACGACAGCGTCCATGCCGACGGCTTGAGCTGCCTCGGCGCCTGGTGTCAGGCGATGCCCCGCGATACGAGCATGCGCGTTCGCCTCAAGCTGATGCCGCATGAACTCGTCGACCAGACGCCGGCTGCACCATTTGCCGAAGTTGGTCCGGCGATCATTCGGCGAGCGATGCGATAGACAGATGGTCGGACCGGACAACGCGATCAATGATATATCCAGGCGCCCTCGCGCCCGCATTCTGCGCGCTGCCGAGGCACGCGCATGGCTGGACGGATATGCCTTCCTCGACGAAGCCAGGCGTGATGCGCAGCAGATGCGCGAGGCGGCTCGGCGAGCCTATGCGGCCGAATATGCGCAGGGCTATGACGACGGCAAGGCGCAAGGCGACGCCGATGCCGCGCGTTTGGTGAGCGAGACTGCGATCAAGGTGGATCGTTATCTCGCCGGGCTGGACGCCGAGGTCATAGGTCTGGCCGTCGATGTCGTCAGGCGGATGCTGGGGGAATTTGACGTCAGCATGCTTGTCGCCAAGGCGGCCGGGCAAGCGACCGCTGAAATTCGCCGCGCCAAATATCTGAAGGTGCGCGTCCATCCCGGTTCCGTTGGCAGGGTTCGCGATGAGCTGCACGCGGTCCTGCGCGCGGGCGATCTCGGCATGACGGTCGAGATCGAGGGGGATGACACGCTTGCGGCAGAAGCGTGCATTCTCTCTACTGACATTGCCGTCATCGATGCCAGTATAGGCGCGCAACTCGATGCCATCGCCGCCGCGCTCCTGTCAAAGGCCGGGGCGCCGGCATGACGCGCCCCGCCGCCGACACAGAGAGCCGGCTCGCATCCATCATTCCTGGGCTGCGCTCAGGCTTGCGCGACGATGCCAGCCGGCCCCGCAGGGGACGTGTGCGACGGGTAACCGGTACCGTCATCCACGCGACGGTGGAAGAGGTGCGGATCGGCGAGATATGCGACCTCCTGGACCCCAGGACAGGCAAGGCAACCAAGGCTGAAGTCGTCGGCCTCATGGACGAGATGGCGATCCTGGTTCCGCTGGGCGATCTGACGGGTCTTTCAAGCCTGACCGAGGTGGTTGCGACCGGGAAGGACCAGTCGGTACCAGTCGGGCCTGGGCTTCTCGGTCGCGTGATCAGCGCGCTCGGCGAGCCATTGGACGGCAGGCCGCTTCCTCCGGATGGCATTGCCGGCAGCTACCCGGTCAATGCCTATCCGCCGTCGCCGCTCGAACGCAGCTTGATTTCCGAGCCAATCCAACTCGGGATTCGCGCCCTCGATGGACTGCTCACCTGCGCGCGCGGGCAGCGCGTCGGCATCTTCGGCGAACCAGGCGTCGGCAAGTCGGTTCTGCTTTCCGACATTGTCACCGGCACCGACGCGGACGTCGCCGTGGTGGCTCTCGTCGGTGAACGCGGGCGCGAAGTGCGCGAGTTCATCCAGCATCAGCTTGGGCCGGAAGGGCTGGCGCGCGCAGTCATCGTCGTCGCGACCTCCGACCGGCCCGCCATCGAGCGCGTCAAGGCGGCCTATGTGGCGACCAGCATTGCCGAATATTTTCGCGACCAGGGCAAGCACGTCCTGTTGGCAATGGACAACATAACGCGGTTCGCCCGTGCTCAGCGCGAGATCGGTCTCGCTTCAGGCGAGCCGCCGACGCGCCGCGGCTTTCCCTCCTCGCTGTTTGCGGTCCTGCCGCGCCTGCTCGAGCGCTCGGGGCCCGGTCACATAGGTTCCGTCACCAGCCTCTACAGCGTCCTTCTGGAGGGCGACGGCACGCTGGACCCGGTCGCCGAGGAAATCCAGGCGCTTCTCGACGGCCACGTCTTTCTGTCGAACGAACTTGCGCAGCGCAATCATTTCCCGGCCATCGACGTGCTGCGCAGCCGGAGCCGTCTGATGGACACGGTGGTGCCGCCCGGGCACCGGTCCGACGCCGGCCGCATGCGCGAGTTGCTCGCCCGCTACGCCGACATCGAGCTGCTGTTGCGCGTCGGCGAATACGAAAAGGGCAGCGATGCGGTTGCGGACGAGGCGGTTGCGAAGATCGACACCATCAATGCCTTCCTGCGTCAGGCATCCGCCACGCACGAGACCATCGAGAAGACACGCCAACGCATGCGGGAGATCGTCAATGAAAGACCGTGACGTGATCGCTCGATTGCGCGACCTCCGGCGCCACCGTGAAGAACGGGCACAGGAAGCGGTCATCAAAAGGCACGGTGCCGCGCAGCGGGCGATCGGGGAGTCTCGAAAGGCGGCGGCCGCCGTTGCGGAGCATCTTCAAACGACAGCCGAGGCCGAGGACGCAGCGTTCGGTTCGCTCGTTGGACATTCAGTGAATGCCACCAGACTTTCTCAGCTCCAGGGGCGGTTCGAGGTCGCCGCCAGGGAAACCGAGCAATTGCGGGAAAGCGAGAGGCAGACAGGCATAGCCGAGCAGCGACGCAAAGTGGAGTTGTCGGCGGCCCGTGAGGATCATCGCAAGTCCATGAAAGCCGTGACGAAGCTGGACCGGCTGTTGCAACATCTGATCAAACGCGGCGCACGTCGCGGCCTCGCGCTGGCCGAGCTCGCAGAGGAAGAGGAGCGCGCCGTAACGCGCATCTCTCCACAACAATAGCCCAAACCGTGATCGTGAGCGTGGCGGTGTGATGCCTCAATCCTTGGCGCTGGCAAGGAAGAAAGCGCGGGGAAATCCCGTGAAACGCAGGGCCATGGGGTCGCACCTTGGCGAGCGGTTGACATTGGCATCCGTCGCCGCGGCGGAGGTTGGCGCGTTGAACGCCTTCTATCGCCGCCGTGCGCCCACGCAGATCACGATCGCGGGCAGAACCATGGCGATCGCGGCCGTGTGGCCGGCGCCTAACGCTGCCGAACCGCGGCAGTGCACGATTGCGTTCACCGTCGGCGACGCAGCAGGGAAATTGCGCCTGCCGCTTTCCATTGTCGAACGGGGTCTCGCAATGGCGGACGAGCTGGTCGACATGGGGCGGCTAGCACCCGCTCACGCCGCGCTGCTGTTGGAGTCCGTTCTCGAAGAGGACTTTCAATGGATCGAGGGTCAGCTGGGCGAGGGGATATCGGTCACATCGATCGAGCGCGGAGACACCGTTTCCGATGAAACCTCATATGCTTTCGTCCTGACCGGCGAGGGCGAGTCGACAGACTGCGTTCTGAACACAAAGAGTGCTGGGCTTGCGATGCGGATCGGCCGCGCGCTCGACGAGATCGGGAAAGCCAAGGCGCGGGTTCCGGCCGCTTTCCCGCTCCCGGTCAGCCTCCGGCGCGGTGCGCTGATGATCGGCCTTGGCGAGCTTCAAAGCCTGCGGCCCGACGACGTGATTCTTTTCGATGACGCGGAGGAAGAAGGCGTGGCGGCTTTGGTCATCGCCGAGCGCCTCTTTGCCCCGGTCAGCTTGACTGCCGATGGGCCACGGCTGCTGGCCGCGCCAGCCGCAATTGCAGGATCGAAATGGGAGTGGACCATGAACCAAAGCACACCGCCGCCAGCCGGCCAGACGTTGGAGGAGTCGACGCTCGACGAGTTGCCGGTTGCGCTTGCCTTCGAGATCGGCCGCACGACAATGCCCGTGGGGGAGGTAAGGCAGCTGGCGCCCGGCGCTATCGTTCCTCTCGCCGATGTAACGAAGCCGGCGGTCGATATTTTGGCCAACGGCAAACGCGTCGGCCGGGGGGAAATCGTGCGCATTGGCGAAAGCCTGGGCGTCAGGATCGAGCGCATGTTCGATAATGCTTGACAATTCGCCCAATCTCCTCGGGATCCTGATTGCGGTCGGCTTCGTCGGGCTGTTACCGCTGGCCGTGGTTACGATGACCGGTTTCCTGAAAATCTCGGTCGTGCTTTTCCTCGTCCGCAACGCGCTCGGCGTCCAGCAGATGCCGCCCAATCTGGTGCTCTACGGCATCGCGCTCGTGCTCACCGTCTACGTCACGACACCGTTGCTGAGCGAGATGTCGAGCCGACTTCAGGAGGGGCAGGTTCAGTTCCAGACGACGGACGACCTCGCCAGGGCGGCGCAACTGGTCAGGGAACCATTGCAGCAGCACCTGATCAAATTCACCCAGCCGGAAGAGCGGCAGTTCTTTCTTGACGGGACCAACCGCTTGTGGCCGGAGCAGGCACGCCAGAATCTCAGAGACGACGATCTCTCGATCCTTGTTCCCGCTTTTGTCGCCTCGGAACTCAAGCGAGCGTTCGAGATCGGCTTTCTGCTCTACCTTCCTTTCCTCATCATCGACATCGTTGTTGCGAACGTCCTGATGACGCTCGGCATGATCATGGTCTCGCCCGTGCTCATCTCGATCCCGCTGAAACTGTTCCTTTTCGTCGCCATCGATGGCTGGTCGCGGCTGATGCACGGCCTGATCCTGAGTTACGGCTGACGCCGCCCGAGGCCCTGAATGGACAACGACTTCATCGCGGCGAAAGTCCAAAGCGCGCTTCTGACGGTGCTGTTCGCGTCAAGCCCGGCAATCATTGCGGCTCTGGCAGTGGGCATTCTCGTCGGACTTGCGCAGGCGCTGACGCAAATTCAGGACCAGTCGTTGCCGCAGACGATAAAGCTCGTGGTGATTCTCCTTGTCATCATCGTATTCGGCCCGCTGCTTGGCCAGCAAATCGCACAGCAGGCCTCGACGGTGCTGGACGAATTCCCCGTCGTCACGCGTTGAGGACCGCGGATGGCGGTCGAACCACTCTTCGCGTCGGTCAAGGAGCTTCAGTTCTATCTGTTGGCGGCAGCTTTCGCGCTCGCGCGCATGACCGGATTTATGCTGCTGATGCCGCTCTTTTCGCGTGTGCCGCTGCCTGGGCTGCTGCGCAACGGCGTTGCCCTGGCGCTGGCGGTTCCGGTCTTTCCGATGATCGTGAGCAAGCTGACAAATGCTGACATCGCGACCGCGATGACTGCAGTCTACATCCTGAAGGAGGTGGTGGTCGGGGTGACGCTCGGGCTGGCGATGGGCATACCCTTCTGGGCTGCCGAGGCTGCTGGCGATATCCTGGACCTTCAGCGCGGTTCCACGATGGGGACGCTGATCGATCCGATGATGACCCATGAGACCAGTGCCACCGGCACCCTGCTCGCCGTCATCATGGTTACAATCTACCTTGCCGCCGGGGGCCTGCAGCTTTCCCTGACCAGTCTTTACGACAGCTATGGTCTCTGGCCAATCGATCAGCTTCTGCCGGTATTCAGCAAGGACGCTGCTGCGATATTCCTCGGGTTGCTGAACCGCATTCTGGTCATGGCGCTGACCATGGTCTTCCCGCTCATCATCAGCATGCTGCTGTCCGACATCGTGCTCGCCTTCCTGGCGCGGGCCTCGCCGCACCTCAATGTTTTTGCGCTGTCGCTGGTCGTGAAAACAGCCGTGTTCAGCCTCGTGTTCGTCCTCTATTCGAGTTTTTTGCTCTTCTATATGAACCGGGACCTCGGCTTCCTGCGCGAGGCGGCTCGACAAATAGAAGCGATCGGCTGCCGCGCCTGCCAATAAAAGTGAGAAGATTAGATTATTAGAATATAAGCCAATCTTGGCTGACTAATAAATGCATTTTATCGCGCTGGAAAGATTATCATAATTTGACAAGCGGCCAAACTGCCAACGATCTTACGCCTTCCCGACGTGCCTCTGAAAAGTGCATATCCATCGGACACCATGCCTCGCCAGACCATTTCACCAATCTACGAGGATTTGCGAAGAGTCGACGCGAACAAGCTGCGCAGACTTGTCAGAACGGGCGTCTATGAGGGTCATACGGGCGGGCTTGCGCGCGGCAAGCTCCAGGTCAACGTCGTGATACTGCCCCGCAGCTTTGCCAGTGATTTCCACCAGTTCTGCGTCCGCAACCCAAAACCCTGTCCACTGGTGGGCCTGAGCCGAGCCGGCAGTCCATTGATCCCGGCGCTGGGCGATATCGATATCCGCACCGATGCCCCCCAATACAACATCTATCGCTTCGGGGAATTGACCGGTCAGAAGACGGACATCATCGACCTATGGCAGGATGATTTCGCGGCTTTCGCGTTCGGGAGCTCGCTTACCGTCGAGGCTGCGTTGGCCGAAAAGGGCGTAAAACTTCGCCGCATCGGTTGCGGCAAGGCGTTGCCCAAATTCCGAACCAGGGTCGAGACTTGCCGCGTCGGCCCGTTTGGTGGCGCGATGGTCGTCTCGATGCGTGCCGTAAGACGCTGCGACGTCGACAAGGTTCGCGCGCTCACGGCACGCTTCCGGCATGCCCACGGCTCTCCCGTCCATGTCGGAGAGCCTTCGATCCTCGGAATTAACGATATGATGGCTCCAGACTGGGGCGATGCGGCCGATCTGATGGGCGGGGAGGTTCCTGTGTTCTGGGCTAGCAGCATAACCGCCCAGGAAGCCCTTGCTCGCGCAGAGCTGGCGATCTCGATCACCGTATCGCCAGGTCACATGCTGATTACGGACGTGGACGCACGAGCTCTCCATGGGTGAAAGCGCGCCCGACATGGTCTTGGGGCCGTATGCGTCACGGCATGGCGTGAGAATGAGTTGCTGACAGATTGTTACACAGATAGGAGCTGTTTCAGCTGCGGAGCACTGGCCGAAGCCGCCTAAGTCATTGAAATAAAATAATTATTAGAAACATTGCTGGCGGAGGGAGCGTCTTTCGATTCTCCCCTTATATCATTGAAAACATTGCTCTTTTCTCTTCACTTGTTACGCAGTTCGTTACACGGCTGCCAAAATTAAAAGGCGGACCAAGCCAGAGTTGAAGTTGGGCGATCGACGACTTCAGAGCGTCCGCATTCTCAAGGGCCGCTCTGATTAACGGCTCCAAACGAGTTCAATCACGACAGCTTCGCGCCTCATGCACGAACCCGCTTCGCGGGAGGGGCGCCTCGTTCTGAGATGGCGCGACAGGCATTGGTCTTGAGCGGGTAGAAGCTGCGATCCGACCATGGAGTTCCTTCAACGAGAGGAACTTGCCATGGATACCCTGTCGACCGATGCACCGATTTCGCCGCTTCGCCAGCGCATGCAGCAAGACATGCTGATGCGGGGCCTAGGCTCCCATACCCAGCAGGACTACGTTCGTCACGTCCGGCGCTTCGCAGCCTTCCTCCGACGCTCTCCCGATACTGCGACGCCCAAGGACATCCGCCGCTTCCAATTGTATCAGCATGAGAACGGCGTCGGGCCTGCGACCATCAACGGCGCGGTCTCGGCGTTGCGGTTCCTGTTCCTGGTGACGCTGAAGCGGCGGGATCTGGCCCGTGTGCTGGTGATCATGCGCTATCCACGCAAGCTGCCGGACGTGCTGAGCGTGGACGAAGCTGTGCCGCAGCCCTTGGCGGGCATGTCGAGGCTTGCGAGGACTGCGGCCAGTGGCGCATCGCCTACAACAGCTGCCGCAACCGGCACTGTCCGAAGTGCCAGGGCGCGGCGGCGCGGACCTGGCTTGCCGAGCGGGAAGCCGACCTGCTGCCGGTCGGCTACTTCCATGTCGTGTTCACGCTGCCGGCCGAGGTCGCCGACATCGCCTTCCAGAACAAGGCGATGGTCTACGACCTGCTGTTGCGCGCGGCATCGGAGACGATGGTGACGATAGCAGCGGACGCCCAGCATCTCGGTGCACGCATCGGCATCACCGCCGTGCTCCACACATGGGGCTCGGCAATGACGCACCATCCCCATGTCCACATGATCGTGCCGGGCGGTGGCATCGCGCTCGACGGGAAGCGCTGGGTCTCCTCGCGCCCGACCTTCCTGCTTCCGGTGCGCGTGCTCGGCAAGCTGTTCCGCCGTCTGTTCCTCACCCGGCTGCTCACGCTGCACGACGCTGGGCGGCTCGCCTTCTTCGGATCGATAGCGCACCTCGCCGAGCGACGGGCCTTCCTACGCCACCTCGCTCCCGTCAGGAAGAAGCGCTGGGTGGTCTACGCCAAGCCGCCCTTCGCCGGGCCGGAGGCGGTGCTCGCCTATCTGTCGCGCTATACCCACCGGGTCGCGATCTCGAACCGCCGCCTGATCGCCTTCGACGAGGCTAGCGTCACCTTCCGCTACAAGAACTATCGCCGCGACGGCACCGACCGCCAGCAGGTCATGACGCTCGCCACAGACGAGTTCATCCGCCGCTTCCTGCTCCATGTCCTGCCGCGCGGCTTCCATCGCATCCGCCACTACGGCCTGCTCGCAGGCGGCTCTCGCAAGGACTGCCTCGCGCTCGCCCGCCACCTGCTCGCGGCCGCGCCTCCCGTCACGAACGATCCTGCGACGGAACCGGACGACTTCCGCCCGCCGTGCCCGTGCTGCGGCGGGCGTATGATCGTCATCGAGGTGTTCGAACGGTGCAGGCAGCCACGCGGCCCGCCGAGCCAAACAGCAACAAACCGGGAGAACACTCCATGACCCGGCATGGCCCGCTTCCTCGCACGACCGCGCCACGTCGGCGCGGCTCAATGGGAAGGTATGCGCGCATCGCTATGGCGCCGGTCGTCAGGCACGTGAAGCCCGTCGGTATCACCGCAAGAAGCTCTCCGATCTGGCCCAGAAGCCGCATGCTCGACCAGCCACCAGCGCTCTATGCAGACGTCCGCGACAGACGCTGGCACACCCCGAAACACAAATCCCCATAGCTCACCGCCTGCTGCCCGCGGGTTCCTGCATGAGAGGCTTTCGTACGCCTGACGGCACCCGAAACCCTTCAGCATGTCGGCCGTAAAGGCAAACCTTACCTCCGCCGGAAAGCAGACATAGGGATGACGATGCTGCCGGTCGTGGTCGCGCCAAAACAGGTGCCAGAAAGCGTGAGCGTCACATAACTCTCGTGACGATCTTTGATCGCTTTGACGATTTTGGCGCCGTTCACCTGAATGCCCGAGCGCTGGTGGTGCTCAAGAGGAAACATTCGCCGAGCGCTGCCAGTGCACGACTTGTGAGGCGACCCGTTACGAGCGCCCCGGCTATCAACTGGTCTTCAAAGGACCCGCCCGGTTTTCGGCGACCCACCGTGCAGCCAGCACCAGGGCGCCCATACTGAAATCCTTGCCATGCTTGGCCACCATCTCTTGCGACAACTTGGCAAGGCGTTCGAAAAATTCGTCCTTGCTCTTTTCTTCGGCTGTCAGTTCGGTCTGCATTCCATCCTCCTGCTTCATGCGGTTCATTTCGGCTATTTGAAAAGCATTGCCGGGAAGGTGACGATCGCAGCGGTACCATCCACCATGCCCACAGCTAGGTGCTGTCCATCGCCGGACCAGGTCAGCGCTGTGATCGCGCTGCCGGAAAACTTCACGACGAGCTCCTCACGCGACCCGATCTGGGCAACCGTGATCCGGCCATTGGCGTAGCCTGCGGCGATAAGGTTTCTCACCGGATGCGCCGCCATTGTTTCAACAGGAACAGGTGCTGCACGACCCGTTTCCAGCGCGCCGGAAGCTGCGTGCTCAAATGGCGGGGCAGCCATTGACCAGCCAGCAATACGGAAGGCGCCCGATGCAAACAGCGTGTTTTCTTGCGCACTCCAGCACACCGTGCGCACGGGCGAGGGAAAGCCGCCGACCACGCCCGACCGGCCATCTGGCAGGTGCATCAGGCCGAAGCCTCCTGTTTCAAGCCCGCAGGCCAGCCATGAGCCGTCGTAGCTCCAGCGGATGGAAGCCGGGCGTGAGGGAGTTGAAAATTCGTTTATCAGCTCGGGACCGCCGTCGACCTCCCAGATCGACAGTCCATTGCCGGAATCGAACGCGAGCCGTTTCGCGTCCGGCGAGAAAGCGATTGCATGCGTCGATGAGGACGCCGCCTGCTGCAGCCTTGCCACTTCATCGTTGGCGCGCGACAGGAAGACATCATGTCCATCGCTGACGGCTGTCATGGCTTTCAGGGCACTATGGGCGATAGCGAGGATCGGTCCGTCGATCTTGATCGGCGTTGGCGCCATCTCGCCGTCGGGTGCCAAATGCGTAGCTTCCCCGCCACTCGTGCTGACGAGGAAGCCGGAACTCCGATAAGCGACGATTGGGACGTCGCCGTCCCCAAGCGATGCGGAGGTGATCAAGGGTGCCGGCGGCCTCTCGCGGGGCCGGATCGTCGTCTGTCCGAGATCGCCGCTGACCCTGATCCTTGACTCCGGCGGTTCCTGATCCGCCACTTGGCCGATTGCCACGGATCCGTCCACGGACGTGAATGCGACGGCGGAGCCATCGATGCTGAAGCACGCATCGGCAATCGCGGCCGGACGGCGCCAGCTTCGCGCCAGCAGGTCGAACAGCGCCAAATTCTGCATCGTTTGCTGGTTCACGGCTTGTCTCCCTTAATGTCGCTCGTTGCTTTGGCAATTGCGCGGTCGACATCCGCGACCTTGTCCTCGATCGCCGCAATGCGGTCCTCGCTCTCGATGCATACCATGCCTCATGGCCTCGGCACTCTGTTCAGAGTCATGCAAATCCTGCACCAGTTCAGCCCTGCCGCCGTGCTTCCCGATTTCGAGCTGCAGGCGCAGCACCTCCATCTCGATACCGGAGAGCTTTTGATTGAGCCGCTGTGCTTCGGCGGTGAGCGCCGAGACATCGACAACGATAGCCAATCGTTGAGCGACCAGCGCGGCCAGTCCTGCGTCGTGTCTCGTGCTGCGGCTCATCGCTTTTTCTCTGTTGGTTTTTCGAACGCGGACAGCAATGCTGGGAGACCATCAACCTGTGTTCGGAACTGCTTTTCGGCGGTTTCGATATGGCTCTTGAGTTGATCCCATATGTCGACGCGGATCATGGACGTGGTGTCGCCGGTGAGATGCTCGATCTCGGCGATGCGAAACTGGCGCGACAGCGAAACCCCGGAAAACACGAAGTCGCGCAGCAGGATCGCGTGGCTCTCGATGAACAGATGGATCATCGGATGCGTCTCCGCGGTAACGCCGCTGGCGGTAAGTTCGGCCCCGATGAAATCCTGGAAATGGCTTTGTAAACGGTGCTGGCTCTCACCCATGAAACGCATGACAAAAACCAGGTCGCGCGGCATCAGCCTGACGAGCTCGGTGGTGACGTCGTCCGGCTGGTTGGGCCGGGGAAGGCTTGGGCTGTCATTGTCGCTCGGCATCGTCTTTCTCGGCATTGCCTCCCGCCCGAGATCGATCGTCAAATAATGTATGAAATGGCTGAAATGAATAGGCGCAGGTTATTTTATTTATATCGCAGTCGCTAAGAGTATATATTGCAACGCACAAGAGACGTACAAATATTACATGTGTAATATACAACTGTAAAATATCGTTACAGTCGTTCGGGAATTTGCTGACCAAACCAGTAACGACCTCCGCCAAAGGCTGCCCAGGGGCTCAAAATTCAAACTGGCACGGCGCTTGCTTTACTATTGGCATAAGAAGCCCATCGCGTTCCGACGCGGTGCCAAAAGAACGAAGGACCGGAGGAAGCCGCAGCACACGCGCTTCGATACGCCCATCGCAAGATGCGACTGGGGTGTCGCAGTGCCCCGCCGCCCACCTCGAGAACCTTTGCCGCGATCCACTTGAATGGCTGGACCTTGTGTCGCGCCCGAAGGCGCAACCCTTTGTCATGCCGTTCGCAAACTCACTGGCGGCGTTGTGTGCCGTCTCATGCCCTGGATCGAGGGATCCATGGCTTAACCTAGTGGAGGCTTATGACGATGTCGTCGTTGACACTTAACAAGATTACCTCGCAGCGCGGTATTTCCGTGGGCGAGGCGACCAAGAAGATTTCCGACCTCGGTTGGAACCCGACCTATGTCCAGGAAGCGATGACGTTTCCGACCGACTACAAGATCGCCAAGGCGCCGCGCGATCCGATGAAGCAGGTGCTGCGCTCCTATTTCCCCATGCAGGAGGAAAAGGACAATCGCGTCTACGGCGCGCTCGATGCCGCTCTTCGCGGCGATATGTTCCGCAATGTCGAGCCGCGCTGGGTGGAGTGGATGAAGCTCTTCCTCGCCATCATTCCGTTCCCGGAAATTTCCGCCGCCCGCTCGATGGCGATGGTGGCGCGCCTGGCGCCCGGCGAGGACCTCAGGACCGGCTTCACGATGCAGATGGTCGACGAGTTCCGTCACTCGACCATCCAGATGAATCTGAAGAAGTGGTACATGGAGAACTACATCGACCCGGCAGGGTTCGATATCACCGAGGAAGCCTTCGGCAAGTGCTACGCGACCACGATCGGCCGCCAGTTCGGTGAAGGCTTCATCACCGGTGACACGATGACGGCCGCGTGCATGTATCTGACCGTCGTCGCCGAAACGGCGTTCACCAACACGCTCTTCGTCGCCATGCCCTCAGAAGCTGCCCGCAACGGCGATTACGCGCTGCCGACGGTCTTCCTGTCGGTGCAGTCCGACGAGAGCCGCCACATCGGCAACGGCCACTCGCTGCTGATGGCCGCGCTGAAGGAGCCGGAGAACCATCTCCTGCTTGAGCGCGACCTGCGCTACGCCTTCTGGCAGAACCACGCCATCGTCGACGCCGCCATCGGCACTTTCATCGAATACGGCACCACCAACCGCGACAAGAACAAGGAGTCTTACGCGGAGATGTGGCACCGCTGGATCTATGAGGACTACTACCGCACCTACATGCTGCCGCTCGAGAAATACGGCATCAAGGTTCACCACGACGACGTCCAGGCGGCTTGGGAGCGCATCACCAAGAAGAACTATGTCCACAAGGTCGGCCAGTTCTTCGCGGTCGGCTGGCCGGTCAACTTCTGGCGCATCGAAGCCCAGACCGACAAGGACTTCGAATGGTTCGAGCACAAATATCCGGGCTGGTACGCCGAGTTCGGCGACTTCTGGAAATGGTACGCCAAGCTCAGCCACAAGGGTGAGAAGGTGCTGCTGTTCAACAGCGATGTCGGCTACGTCTATCCGCACCGCTGCTGGTCGTGCCTGGTGCCTTGCCTGATCCGCGAGGACATCGTGGTCGACGAGATCGACGGCGAATTGCACACCTTCGCCCACGAGCTCGACCGCTGGACCGCCGTCGAAGCCTTTGCCGACGAATACCAGGGCCGTCCGACGCCCGCGATGGGCCGCTTTAGCGGCAAGCGCGAGTGGGAGACGCTCTATGACGGCTGGGACCTCGCCGACGCGATCAAGGACCTCAACTTTGTCCGTTCCGACGGCAAGACCCTGATCCCGCAGCCGCACCTGCGCTTCGGCGCCGACGATCAGTGGACGCTCGACGACGTGCGCGGCAACGTGCTGGGCTCGCCGCTCAAGGCGCTCCGCGCCATGTCGCCGGCCGATCGGGAAAAGCACCTCGCCGAGTATCGCGCGGGCTTCACCATTACTCCGTTCAATTGACGGTCTTGCGGGCCGGCTACCGCCGGCCCGCGTTCCGCTAGGTGGTCGACATGACACGTGCCCGTTTCACCTTGCCCATAGCCATCGCGGCTTGGGCTGCAATTGCCGCAACCGTCTTCACCGTCACAGGCGCTCATGCACCTGCCGACGACTGGAGGAAAGTAACGGCCGGCTACAAGGGCTCGCTCGGCCAGAAACCAAGAGCACCAGTGAAGATACTGGCTATCGGGAGGCTTATCTAAATGAGTGACGCTCACACAGTGCGCCTGGAGCCGGTCGGCGTCGAGTTCGAGGTCGAAAACGGCGAAACGGTCCTGAACGCGGCTTTCCGCCAGGGCATCGCGCTGCCGCATGGCTGCAAGGAAGGGCAGTGCTCGGCCTGCAAATGCGTGCTGCTCGAAGGCGAGGTCGACATGTTGAAATACTCGACCTTCGCGCTCAACGACATGGAGAAAGAGAGCGGCCACGTCCTGTTGTGCCGGTCGATCGCCTATTCCGACATGCAGGTCGAGCTCCTCAACTACGACGAGGAGGTACTGGCGAAATCAATCGCGGTGAAGACGTTCAAGGGCCGGATCTCGAAGGTCGAGCATCTGACCCACGACATCCGCGGCATCGAGATCGAGCTCGGCTCGCCGATAAAATTCTGGGCTGGCCAATATGTCGACATCACAGTCACCACGCAAAAAGGGGAGACGATTACGCGCTCGTTCTCCATGGCAAATACGCCGGACGAAACCCAAAAACTCTCTTTCATCATCAAGAAATACCCAGAAGGAAAGTTCTCCGGAGAGCTCGACTCGGGAGGAATCCGCGTCGGAGCCGAGGTCACCGTCGTCGGACCCTATGGAACCTGTTTCCGCCGCGAAGAACGGCAAGGTCCCCTGATCCTGGTCGGCGCCGGCTCCGGCATGTCGCCGGTATGGTCGATCCTCAACGATCACCTGAAGAGCGGCGAGAAGCGGGACATCTATTTCTTCTACGGCGCGCGCACGCCGGGCGACCTGTTCTATCTCGACAGGATAGCCGAGCTCGCCGGCCGCCACCCGGAGCTGAACTTCATCCCGGTCCTGTCGCACGTCAACGGCGAGGCCTGGGACGGCGAGCGCGGCTTCGTGCACCAGAGCGTAGACGCCAAGCTCAAGCAGCTCGCGGTCGACGGGCAGGGCGACGTCTACGCATGCGGTCCGCCGCCAATGATCGATGCGCTGCAGCCGGTGCTGTTCATGAACGGCTTCGAGACCGAACGCATCTTCTTCGACAGGTTCACCACATCGTCCAACGCCACCCCGGCCCATTGAGGCGGGCCGGAGCCGACGACATCAGAGCAACTGCAACAAAGGGAGTGAAGACAATGGTAGCGACGTCGAGTTCAGTAGGATCGGGAGCCGCGGGAGCCGCGATCTTCGCCGATTCGGATAGCCGCAAGTATCGGTACTTCGATCCGAAAGGTCAGCGCGCCACACATTACGAGGATGTCACGGTCGACGTGCAGCCTGACCCCGAGCGCTACCTGATCCAGGACTGGATCATCAACTTCTCGAACGGCAAGGGCGCCTACGTCAAGGACAACACGGCCGCCAGAAGCTCGAACTGGCATGCGTTCCGAGCCCCTGACCAGGAATGGGAGCGCACGCACTATCAGCGCCAGTCGAAGATCGAGACGATGGTGCAGAGCGTCATCACCAATGCCCGTCGGGCCGGCGCTCCGAAGACGTTCGACAAGGTCTGGGCCAAGCTACTGCAGGCACATCTCGGGGCATGGAAGCACGCCGAGTTCGGCCTCGGCACGTCGCTCATGCAGGCGCAGCGCTACGGCTACACGCAGATGATCAACAATGCGACGTTGACCAACTCCTCCTACAAGCTTCGGCTCGCCCAGGACATTACGCTCTACCTCGCCGAGATCGGCATGGACATCGCCGGCTGGGACGACGAGCTCGGCAAGAAGCACTGGCTCGAGGACGGCGTGTGGCAGGGCACCCGCGAGGCGGTCGAGAACATCATGGGCACGACCGACTATCTCGAGCAGTACTTCGCCATCAACATCGTGTTCGAGCCGCTGGTCGGCGAATTGTTCCGCTCCGGCTTCCTCATGCAGGCGGCGGCAGCCAACCACGACTTCATTACGCCGCCGGTGATTTCGGCGGCGGAAGCCGACTACGAGCGCAATCTCGCCAATACCATCGACCTGATCTACCTGCTCGCCCACGACGAGAAGCACGGGGCGGCCAACAGGAAGCTCTTCCAGGGCTGGGTGAACAAGCATGGCGCGCTCGCCGACAAGGCGGCCACCGGCCTTCAGCCGATCTGGTCGATGCCGCATTCCAAGCCGGTCGCCTTCACCGACGTTCGCACCCAATCCGAGGAACGGATCGGCAAGATACTCGGCGAACTCGGCCTGAAGCGCTGAACAGGGGAGAAAACATCATGTCAGTAGCAGCACGCGACGCCTCGCAGTCCAACATTTTCAAGTCGATGAAGGACATCACTTTCGAGCAGACGATTTCGCACCAGTGCGGCGTCACCATGAACGACTCGGTCGAGGCCCGCGCCATCGCCGAATTCATGGGCAAGAAGCCGGGGGTCATCGTCACCTATCAGCCGGCCATGATCCGCATCGACGGCAACGGCAAGCTGATCTTCAAGATGGACGAGATCAGCGAATATCTCGGCCGCGAGATGACAGCGGAGATCTTCGAGGTCAACACCTCCACCCACTACGGCCGCATGGTGCGCATCGACGACAACACCGTGATCCTGTTCGGCAACATGGACGAGGTCTTCGAATACATCTGAGCAAGCCCCGGCGCGCAGCCAGGACGCACCGCGCCGGCCCCCACAACACGACGATTTCGGCC
>NZ_JBZEGV010000017.1:0-146945 GCF_058312955.1 Mesorhizobium sp. LEGMi-168a | reverse complement strand
CACCAGCGGCGGCAACTTCGAGGCGCTCGACACTTCCGACAAGGCGACGGTGACGGTCCACGACACCATCGACACCACCGCCATCACGCTGGACGACGTCAGCGTCGACGAAGGCGCCGGCACGGCGACGATCACCGCCCATGTCGCCAACGCCGTCACCGGCTCGGATCTGGTGATCAACCTCGACAACGGCGCCAGCGTCACCATCGCGGTCGGCCAGACCAGCGGCGTCTCCACCGCCTTCGCGATCGCCGATAACAATGTCTATGGCGACGGCACCAGCTACCAGGTTGGCATCAGCGGCACGAGTGGCGGCAACTACGAGCAGCTCGACACTAGCGACACTGCAACAGTGACCATCACCGACAACGATTCACCGCCGAGCTTCTCCATCAACGACGTCACGGTCAGCGAGGCGGCCGGAACCATCACCTTCACGGTCACCAAGACGGGCGCGACGGCGCTCCCGGCCACGGTGGACTACCAGGTGGCGCCTGGCACCGCGTTGGCCGGCAGCGACTACACCGCCGGACCCGACGCGTTGAGCAGCACGCTCAGCTTCGCGGCCGGCGAAACGAGCAAGACCATCACCCTGACGATCGTCGACAATGCGGTGTTCGAGCAGACGGAGCAGTTCTACGTCAACCTCAGCAACCCGACCAACGCGACGATTTCCGACAGCCAGGGCGTGGGCACGATCACCGACAACGACCTCAACGATCTCGGCGGGCCGACGGGCATCGATTTCGTGCCGACGCAGACGGGCAACAACGCCTTGCTGGGTCATTTCATCGGGCTGGGCGATCCGGATGCCACGGACACCTTCACGTTCAGCTACTCCGCGACATCCAACAACGCTCTTCCTGCGACAAACGTCTCGGTCGACTCGGCCGGCAATCTGACGGCGTCTCAATCGAACGCCGGCATCGGAGACTACACCGTCCACGTGACCGTCACGGATCAGGCGAACAACACGACCAGTGCGGATTTTCACGTGCTTGTCGGCATCAACGGAAACACCAGCGATACTCTCTCCGGCGGAGGCGGCAGCGATATCGTTGCCGGCTATAACGGCGGCGATACGCTGACCGGCGGCGCCGGGCGCGACTATCTGCTCGGGGGTCAACAAAACGACATCATGAGCGGTGGCGGCGGCAACGATGTGCTGCTTGGCGGCAGCGGAAATGATCAATTCCGGATGATCGCTCCGAGCCTGAACGGCACCGACACCGTTCTGGACTCCCTCGTCGGCGGCCACACGATCGGCCTTCAGCAGGGCGTCGACGGCTGGAATGCGGCCAACACCACTGCGACCACCGCAGGTGCCGCGCTCAGCGCCTCCGACTATCAGAACCGCAACGCCATCACCAACATCGCGATCGGCGACACCAACAAGGTGGTGGAGATCCAGAGCGCGCAGACCGCCGCTCAGATCACCAGCGGCATCGGCGCCGCCGCCCATGCCTACGTCGCCGTCTTCAACAGCGACACCGGCAAGGGCGAAATCTGGTACGACGCCAATTGGAGCGATACGGGAGGCCGCGTGCAGGTGGCCACGCTGGACGACGTGACGAGCCTGACGCAGTTGCTTGGGCTCGACAACACCAAGTTCGTCGAGTGGACCTGAGCGGAACCTCGGCGCGCCGGTGGCAGCGATGAACAACGCCCTGCAACTCGCCCTCCAACGCTGCCGCGGCGGCTTCGCCGCGGTGGCCGGGTTCAGCTTCGTCATCAACCTGCTCGTGCTCTCGACCTCGGTCTACATGCTGCAGGTCTATGACCGCGTGCTGCCGGGCCGCAGCGTCGAGACGCTCGTCTATCTGACGCTGATTGCGGCGGCTGCGCTGGCGGCGATGGGTGCGCTCGAATTCTTCCGCTCGCGGCTGCTGGTGCAACTGGGCACCTGGATCGACCGGGTGCTGTCGCCGCAGGTGCTGGGCCGTGCGCTCGAAAACACGTTGCGCGGCTCCTCCTACCGCACCGAGGCGCTGCGCGACCTCGCCACGCTGCGCGGCTATCTCGGCGGCGGCGGCATCATGGCGCTGATCGACGCGCCGTGGATGCCGCTCTATCTCGCCTTCATCTTTCTTTTGCATCCGTTGCTCGGCCTTCTGGCCCTGGGCGGCGCTGTTGTGCTGTTCGGCCTCGCCCTTGCCAACAACGCGCTGACGGCGGGCACGCTCAAACAGGCCAATGCGGCTTCCGCGCGCGCTTACCAGGCGGCGGATGCCGGCTTCCGCAATGCCGAAGTCATCGACGGGATGGGCATGGGCGGCGTGCTCGCGCGGCGCTGGGACGCGGCCAACGCTTCCGTGCTCGCGCTGCAGACGACTGCCAGCGACCGGGCCGGCCTGATCAACGCCTTCACCAAGCCATTCCGTATGTTCCTGCAGGTCGCCGTGCTGGGCCTCGGCGCCTGGCTGTCGCTGCGCCACGAGGTCTCGCCCGGCGCCATGGTCGCCGCCTCAATCATCATGTCGCGCGCGCTCGCCCCGGTCGAGCAGGCCATCGCCACCTGGAAGCAGACCACCGGCGCGCGCGAGGCCTGGGGGCGGCTGAACCGGCTGTTCGAGACGCCATCGCTGCGTCCGCCGGGCATGGAATTGCCGCGGCCGCAGGGACGGCTCTCGGTCGAGGCTGTCACCTTTACGCCGGCCAATGCCAAGGAGCCGGTGCTGAGGAACCTTTCCTTTGCCGTGTCGCCTGGTCAGGCGCTTGCCGTGATCGGGCCGTCGGCGGCCGGCAAGTCGACGCTTGCGCGCCTGATCGTCGGCATGGCTTCGCCGCAGCAGGGCCAGGTGCGGCTCGACGACGTCGACGTCTTTGCCTGGAACCGTGACGATTTCGGCGCCCATGTGGGCTACCTGCCCCAGGACGTCGAGCTTTTTCCAGGCAGCGTGCGCGAAAACATTGCCCGCATGGAAGAAGGCGACCCGGCGGAGGTCGTGGCCGCCGCCCGGATGGCCGGCGTGCACGAGATGATCCTGAGGCTGCCGAACGGCTACGACACCGAGATCGGCGAACAGGGTTCGGTGCTCTCCGGTGGGCAGCGCCAGCGCATCGGCCTTGCCAGGGCGCTCTATCGCCGCCCGGCGCTGGTGGTGCTGGACGAGCCGAACTCGAACCTCGATGCCGTCGGCGAGGAAGCGCTGAACCAGGCGATTGCCGCGATGAAGAAGGCGGGCTCGACGGTGGTGATCGTCGCCCACCGGCCGTCGCTGATGGTGAACGTCGATTGCGTCCTGGTGCTCGCCGAGGGCCAGGCGCAGAAATTCGGCCCGCGCGACGCCGTGCTGGCGCAACTTCGCCGTCCCGAGCCGTCGTCCACCGTGCCGCCGGTCCGGGTCGTGAGTACCGAAAGGGTGGCGTCATGATGGAAGCTGCCCTGCAATTGCGCATGCCGGCGCCGCCGCCCGCCGCGCCAGCGGTCAGCGGCCATATCTTCGGCGGTCTGACGGTCATCGCCCTGCTGTTCGGCTCTTTTGGCTTCTGGGCGGCGACGGCGCCGCTGACAAGTGCCGCGCTCGCGCCGGGCGTGGTGAAGGTCGACAGCAACCGCAAGACCGTGCAGCACCTGGAGGGCGGCATCATCCGGGAAATCCTGGTTCGCGAAGGCGACGTGGTCAAGCAGGGCCAGACGCTGGTCCGCCTCGACGGCGTCGACGCCGAATCCGACCGCGATGCCGTGCGCGGCGAGCTCGACTCCGCGCTCGCCAGCGAAGCTCGCCTGACGGCGCAGCGCGATGGCCTGAGCACAATTCCCTTTCCGGCGGACTTATCGTCCAGGCGAAGCGAGCCGGCCGTCGCCGAGGCCATGGCCGGACAGGAACGCATCTTCCGTGACCAGGCCAAGGTGCAAGCGTCGGAGGTCGAGGTCTGGCAGCAGAGGATCGCCCAATACCAGGCCCAGATGTCGGCGCTCGCCGCAAGAGTTGCGGCCTTCGAGATCCAGTTGCCGTCTCTGCGTGAGGAGCTGGCGGACGCCAGCACACTTCTCAAGAAGGGCTATGGCGTGAAGTCCCGCGTGCTCCAGCTGGAGCGGCAGATCATCGCCGCCCAGGGCGAGGCCGACTCGAACCGAGCGAGTATAGAAAGCTTGCGACAGCAGGTCGCCGAGGCGGATGCCCAGATCGACAATGGCCGGCTCTCCTATATCAAGAAGGCCGCCGAGGATCTGCGTGACGTTCAGACCAAACGCTCCGAACTCGAAAAGGCGCTTCAGAAGACCGGCGCGCGCGCCGCGCGCCAGGATGTCGTCGCGCCGGAGGATGGGGTGGTGATGAACCTTCGCTATTTCACGCCGGGCGGAGTTGTCCCTCCGGGAGGGATCATTCTCGATCTCGTTCCCAACCAGGACAAGATGGTGCTGGACGTCAGGATTCAGCCGCTGGATATCGACGTCGTTCGCCCCGGTTTGCCGGCGACGGTGCGGCTCGTGGCCTATAAGCAGCGAACCACTCCCACTTTGGAAGGCGCCCTTGCCCGTGTTTCAGCCGACGCAGAGGTCGACGAGCGCAGCGGAGCGACGTTTTTCAGGGCGACTGTCGAGGTGAGCGCCGATGAGCTCAAGAAGCTCCCTCAAGTAAAGCTATATCCGGGAATGCCGGTGGACGTCTCCGTTGTCACCGGCAGGCGAACCCTGCTCGAATATCTTTTCCAACCGGTCGCCGACAGTTTTGCTCACGCCTTTAAAGAGGAGTGAGCAGTAACAGGGTTCGGGCTAATTCGCCCGCGCGTGCTCGGACAAGCGCTAAGCAAAGGGCCGTTTCTTGCTTCCGGCGACCCGACGCCCTCGCGCGCCGACATCGAGATGACCAAGCAGATCATCGATACGGCCAAACCGCTCGGCATCGCCGTGCACGACCACATCATCATCGGCCGCAAGGGCAACGCCTCGATGAAGGGCCTGCTGCTGATTTGAGGCGTTGCCCGACGTCCGCAGTTTGCAGGCGCGAACAACATCGTGCCCTCGTCAGCTAGGCTCTGGAATTTCAACCGGAAATCGAGCATGATGCGGCTTGGTATCTCGGTTGAATGCTTAGCGCTCCTGTGAATACCGGAGGACGGGACATGGCCATTGCGCTTGTACTCGTTTTGGTCGTCGTGGGCTCGGTGTTGTTCCACTTCCTGAGCCCATGGTGGTGGACGCCGATTGCCTCGAACTGGGACTATATCGACAACACCATCATCATCAGCTTCTGGATCACCGGCGTCGTCTTCAGCGCCGTCGTGCTTTTCATGGCCTATTGCGTGTTCCGCTTCCGCCATCGCGAAGGCAATCGCGCGGTCTATGAGCCGGAGAACAAGCGCCTCGAATGGTGGCTGACGGTCGTCACCGCCGTCGGCGTCACCGCCCTTCTGGTTCCAGGCCTGTTCGTCTGGAGCCGCTTCGTCAACGTTCCAAGCGAGGCGGCCGATATCGAGGTCATCGGCCAGCAATGGCAATGGAGCTTCCGACTGCCCGGCAAGGACGGCAAGCTCGGCACTTCGGACACCCGCGACGTCACCGCTGACAATCCGCTGGGCGTCGATCCCAAAGATCCCAACGGCCAGGACGATGTCCTGGTCGAGGCCGCCGATCTGCATCTGCCGGTCGGCAAGCCTGTCAAGGTGCTGTTGCGCTCGGTCGACGTGCTGCACGATTTCTACATCCCTGAATTCCGCGCCAAGATGGACATGATCCCGGGTTCGGTCACTTATTTCTGGTTCACCCCGACCAGGACCGGAACCTTCCAGGTCTTGTGCGCCGAGCTGTGCGGCCAGGGACACCCGCTGATGCATGGCGTGGTCATGGTCGACACAGAGCAGGATTATCTGGCCTGGCTCGGCCAGCAGCAGACTTTTGCGCAATTGTCGGCGCCCAAGCAAACAGGCTCGGCAAGCCAACCGTCAGGAAAGACGTCCGGTTTGGACGTCGCGGCAAAACTCGAAACGCTCGAGGCCCGCTGAACAGGGCACGGAGGCGCTCCCATGGTCGACGTCACACCCGCAGATGCCGTTCCGCCCGCCGAAGTCGCAGAGGTGGAACTTTACCATCCGCACAGCTGGTGGACGAGATATGTCTTCTCGCAGGACGCCAAGGTCATAGCGGTCCAGTATTCGGCGACGGCGACGGCGATCGGCCTTGTGGCGCTGGTGCTGTCCTGGCTGATGCGCCTGCAACTCGGCTTCCCCGGCACGTTCGACTTCATCACTCCGGAGGCCTATTACCAGTTCATCACCATGCACGGCATGATCATGGTGATCTACCTGCTTACCGCGCTCTTCCTAGGCGGCTTCGGCAACTATCTGATCCCGCTGATGGTCGGCGCCCGCGACATGGTCTTTCCCTATGTCAACATGCTGAGCTACTGGGTCTATCTGCTCGCCGTGCTGGTCCTGGTCTCGAGCTTCTTTGCGCCGGGCGGGCCGACCGGCGCGGGCTGGACGCTCTATCCGCCGCAGGCGATCATGACCGGCACGCCGGGTGGTCAGGACTGGGGCATCATCCTGATGCTCTCCTCGCTCATCCTGTTCATCATCGGCTTTACCATGGGTGGCCTGAACTATGTCGTGACGGTGCTGCAGGGCCGCACGCGCGGCATGACCTTGATGCGCCTGCCGCTCACCGTCTGGGGCATCTTCACCGCCACCGTGATGGCGCTGCTCGCCTTCCCGGCGCTGTTCGTCGCTTGTGTGATGATGCTGCTCGACCGCCTGCTCGGCACCTCTTTCTTCATGCCGGCGATCGTCGAAATGGGCGAGCAGCTGCAGCACAATGGCGGCAGCCCGATCCTGTTCCAGCATCTGTTCTGGTTCTTCGGCCACCCGGAAGTCTATATCGTGGCGCTGCCGGCCTTCGGCATAGTGTCCGACCTGATCAGCACCCATGCGCGCAAGAACATCTTCGGCTACCGCATGATGGTCTGGGCCATCATCGCCATCGGCGCGCTGAGCTTCTTGGTCTGGGCGCACCACATGTATGTCAGCGGCATGCATCCCTATTTCGGCTTCTTCTTCGCCACCACCACCTTGATCATCGCCATACCGACCGCCATCAAGGTCTATAACTGGGTGCTGACGCTGTGGCGCGGCGACATCCATCTCACCATACCGATGCTGTTCGCGCTGGCCTTCATCGTCACCTTCGTCAATGGCGGCCTGACGGGCCTGTTCCTCGGCAATGTCGTCGTCGACGTGCCGCTCTCCGACACGATGTTCGTCGTCGCTCACTTCCACATGGTCATGGGCGTCGCGCCGATCCTGGTGATCTTCGGCGCGATCTATCACTGGTACCCGAAGGTCACCGGCCGCATGCTCGACGAGACGCTCGGCCGCTTCCATTTCTGGGTTACCTTCCTCGGCGCCTATCTGATCTTCTTCCCCATGCACTATCTCGGCCTGATGGGCATTCCGCGGCGCTACGCCGAGCTGACCGACATGACCATCATGACGGAGTCGGCGCACCACCTGAACTCGTTCATCAGCATCATGGCCTTCATCGTCGGCTTCGCCCAGATGGTGTTCCTGTTCAATCTGATCTGGAGCATCCGCCATGGCCGCGAGGCCGGCGGCAACCCGTGGCGGGCGACGACACTCGAGTGGCAGACACCGCAGACGCCGCCCGCGCATGGTAATTTCGGCAAGGAGCTGCCGATCGTCTATCGCTGGGCCTATGACTACAGCGTGCCGGGCGCCAAGGAGGACTTCATCCCGCAGAACGTGCCGGGCGCTTTCGGCCCCTCCAGGGAGCCGGCATGAGCGTCATCCTGGTCTTTCTGTTGGTCGTCTTCGGCTTTGCCGGCTGGTGGCTCTCCCACCAGCGGCTGACGGCGAAACCCTGGCTCGAGCAAGGCACGGCCGGGGATTTCGTCGGCCTCGACCGGTCGGCCCTGCCCACCGCCAAGATCGGCCTTGGCGTCTTCCTCGCCGTCGTCGGCTGCCTGTTCTCGCTGTTCACCAGCGCCTACTTCATGCGCATGGGCCTGTCGGACTGGCGCCCGCTGCCGCTGCCGCGCCTGCTCTGGCTGAACACCGGCGTGCTGGTGCTGAGCAGCATCGCGCTGCAATGCGCCGTGGTTGCCGCGCGCAGAGGCCAGATCGACATGGTCAGGCTCGGTCTTGCAACGGCCGGGCTGACCGCCCTCGCCTTCCTGGCCGGCCAGTTGATGGCATGGAGGGAACTGACCGAAGACGGCTATCTCCTGGCATCCAACCCGGCCAACAGCTTCTTCTACCTGATTACTGCAATGCACGGCCTGCACATACTGGGCGGGCTGGTCGGCCTTGGCAGGACGAGCGCCGGCGCCTGGAACGGCGCGCGGCCGGAGCGGCTGCGCCTCAGCGTCGAGCTCTGCGCCATGTATTGGCACTTCCTGCTTTTCGTCTGGCTCGGCATCTTCGCCGTTCTGGCCGGCTGGGCGGCGGCGTTCATCGACATTTGCCAACGGCTGCTGACCTAGGAGACCGGCGATGGCTGAGACGACCCTGACGCATTCCAGCTCGATGACCCGCCCCGACGGCTTGCGCGGCATCGCGGCCGACTGGGCCTCGGATCAGCGCGCGTTCAAGAACGTGTCCTGGGGCAAGGCCATGATGTGGATCTTCCTGCTCAGCGACACCTTCATTTTCGGTTGCTTCCTGCTTTCCTACATGACGGCGCGCATCTCCACGCGCGTGCCGTGGCCAAATCCGAGCCAGGTCTTTGCCCTCAACATCGGCGGCACGGAGATCCCGCTGATCCTGATCGCCATCATGACCTTCGTGCTGATCTCGAGCAGCGGAACCATGGCCATGGCGGTCAATTTCGGCTACCGGCGCAACCGCCGCAAAACCGCGATCCTGATGCTTTTGACCGCCGCGCTCGGCGCGACCTTCGTCGGCATGCAGGGCTTCGAATGGACCAAGCTGATCATGGAAGGGGTGCGGCCCTGGGGCAATCCCTGGGGCGCCGCGCAGTTCGGCTCGTCCTTCTTCATGATCACCGGCTTCCACGGCACCCATGTGACGATCGGCGTGATCTTCCTGATCATCACGGCGCGAAAGGTCTGGCGCGGCGATTTCGACATCGGACGCCCCGGCTTCTTCACCAGCCGCCGGGGCCGTTACGAGAATGTCGAGATCATGGGCCTCTACTGGCACTTCGTCGACCTCGTCTGGGTGTTCATCTTCGCCTTCTTCTATCTTTGGTGAGAGGCAGGCTTTGTTGAGAGGCAGATATGGCTGAAGCAACCGCAAACGGTCTCGGGCAACACGCCCTTCATCCTGCCCACGCGCATGATGCGGTGCCGGTGGCCGTCGCTGAGGCGCATCAGGAACACCCGATCAAGCTCTATCTGGTGGTCTGGGCTTGGCTGTTCATTCTCAGCACCTGCTCCTATCTGGTCGACTATTTCGGCCTCCACGGCTACCTAAGATGGTCGCTGATCCTGATCTTCATGATGCTCAAGGCAGGACTGATCGTCGCCGTCTTCATGCATATGGCCTGGGAGCGGCTGGCGATGATGTATGCGATCATCCTGCCGCCGATACTGGTTCTGGTTTTCGTGACGATGATGGTCTTCGAGGCCGACTATACGCTGTTGACCCGCATCGCGTTTTTCGGGCCCGGCCCCTGACACGCGATCTGAATCCAGCCGCAGCATAACCGGCCTGAAACGACGGATGCCGGTGCCATGAAACAATTGGGCCGCCTATCCATTTTGGTTTGGCGGATGCGTCGTGAACTCAAGCAAAGGAGGCGGAGATGACGATAGCAAACAGACTGAGGGATTTTATCGACGGCAAGGGAATCCCATACGACACCGTCGCTCACCATCGGACCGCCACCAGCAGACAGAGCGCCATCGCCGCGCATGTGCCCGGCAGCATCATGGCGAAGTCCGTGCTCGTTCACCACGAGCTCGGCTATGCGTTGGCCGTGGTTCCAAGCACCCACAGGATCGAGCTCAACAAGCTGCAGGACGTCATGGACAAACGCCTAGGGCTCGCTTCCGAGGACGAGGTCGTATCGCTCTTCGATGATTGCGACATCGGCGCCGTACCGCCGATCGGCGCGGCTTATGATGTGCCGGTCATTCTGGACGAAAGCCTCGGCGACGCCGCCGACATCTATTTCGAGGGCGGCGACCACAAGACGCTTGTCCATGTCAGCGGCAAGGATTTCCGCAATCTGACCACGGGCGCGCGTCAGGCACGGTTCAGCCACCCGGCCTACTGAACGGCGCTTGCATCGTCGCCGGCGCGCAATGAAAGGGACCTGCTCAGTTCGCCGGCCGGGGGGTGGCCGGCAGTTCCACGACCTTGCGGTAGACATGCCAGGTGGCGTGACCGAGGATCGGCAGCACCACCGCGAGTCCCGCGAATACAGGCACTGAGCCGATGATCAGGGCGACGGTGACGATCAGCCCCCAGACAGCCATTACGATCGGGTTCGCCAGCACCGCGCGCACCGAAGTATGGATGGCTTCATAGGCGCCGACGTCCCGGTCGAGCAACAGTGGGAAAGCAATGACCGTCGTGCACAAGACCACGACAGCGAAAACGAAGCCGATGGCGTGCCCCAGGATAATCAGCGTCCAGCCGCGTCCGGTGGCGAATATCTCATTGATGAAGCTGGATATCGATTCCGGCGGAGCTGGGCCAAAGAGGTACTGGTAGAACATCTGCGCCGTCAAAAGCCATGTGATGAAGATTGCGAACAGCATGACCCCGACCGCCGCGATCGCCGGCAACGCCGGAGAATTCCTGACCTCGAAAGCGTGCCGCCAGGAAGCATCCAGCCCTGCCTCCCGCCTGCGGCTGATCTCATAGAGGCCGATCGCCGCAAACGGACCGATCAGCGCAAAGCCGGACACCAGCGGAAACAGCAGAGGCAACGCGTTTGCTCCCGATGTCCAGGCGGCGAGCACGACGCCGACGAGCGGGTAGATCAGGCAGAGAAAAACGATATGCGAGGGCTTGACCATAAAATCCTCGACGCCGCGCCTGAGCGCGTCGAAGAGGTCGGATACACCGATCTTCCGAATTCTCGTATGCTCCAGCGTCTCGCTGGCACCTGCAATCACGTGGAAGCTTGCCATGACCGTTCCTCCAGATCAGGTCCGGCAAGGTCGCGGGTTCTCACGGTGCTACCGTTCTGCATGGCTGGCCACGCAAACCGCGACCTGCACCGACGCTAACATACCCCGTTGCGCCCGATTTGTCGCCTGCCGGCCGGCCGCAGCAGCGCTGGCTCCAAAGGTTCTTTTTCGGTATTCTTAGTGTGCGAAGGTGAACGTCATGGACACGCGGACACTTCTCATACTCGGCCTTGGCATCATTATTCTGCTGCTGTTGGGATTTTTTGCGCTGCCGGCGTGATCGCGCCGAACGCGATATTCAGCAGCGCAGTTGCCGACCGTCCTCCTTCGGAATAAGCAGGCGACCACCAAATGGAGCCTGGCAGGGCGTTGCTTACTTGGAAAATTGTTTCAGGTAAGCGATGACGTTGGCTATGTCCTTATCGTCCTTGAGGCCGGGGAACGCCATCTTCGTCCCTTTCACCATGGCCTTGGGATCGTGAAGATACGTTGTCAGTGTCGGCTCGTCCCATTTGACGCCGGATTTTCCCGCCGCGATCATGGCCGCGGAATAAGTGAAATCGGGATGCGTGCCCGCCGTGCGTCCAATGACGCCGCTCAACGATGGACCAACCTTGTTCTGGTCCTTGTCAGCGACATGGCACACCTTGCATTTGGTGAAGACCTTCTCGCCTGCGGCGGCATCCTGCGCCTGCGATGGGCTCGCGAAAAATGTCGTGGCGGACAAGGCAATGAAAAACACGGTTGCACGCATGGCACTTCCTCCCTGATCGTAGTTTGCGTCGGACGATCCGCACCACGCCAGCCCCGCTGGCGTGCCTGCACGGCAGAGCGGAATATCCGCGCCTCTTCAGTGGAAATTGCGGCACCTACATACCACAGAATCGTCTCAATGGGTAGAAAAAGCCAGTTTTTGCGAAGGCTTGAGACGTACGCGACGGTGAGGGCTGCCGAGATTGCGAGCCTGTTCCAAACGGCAACGATCAGGGTGGATCGGTGTTGCAGCTCGCAGCAATCTGGCCGACCGCTTCCGGGAGTCCGGCGAGATCGAAATCGGCCTCGCCGCGTCCGGACAGCAGGCCGAAGCGCCATGACAGCAACAGCCGGCTCGCCGAAACCAGTCGCTTGATGCCGTCATCGCCTTCCCTGACCAGCAATTTGCCGCGCGGGCCGACAGACCAGCTCTCGTCGAATTTGCTGCTGCCGTCGACCATGACCGACATGGTGATCTTGCGGCTGGCCGAAACCGCGTCGTTGAGCTGCAGCCATTCGCTCCAGCGCGGTTCGCCGTCAGGCCGGCAGGCCAGTGTCAGCACCGGACTGTAGCCCAGCGCCCCGTTGCCGGTGATCAGCTTGTTGGTGGCGTAAAGCGAGGCCGTCACCTGGCCGTCGCTGGCTGCATCGACGCGCCAGTTGCCGAGATCGGGCCCGGCCTGAACCGCATGGACCGCGGCAAGCAAGAGCACCGCGGCGACGACCACGCCCCTCACCTTGAATGCCACTGTCACCTGCGCCTCCAAACGACCCTGCGAAATGCGATAACGCGCAGATAATCATCAACGTTCGGTATCGCCAGCAGCGGCCATTCATCTGAAGTTGGTAGTGTTGCCGCGCCGCAACAACAAGAACAGCAACGAAAAAGGCCGCCTCGAGGGGCGGCCTTTCGAAATCAGGTTATTGAGCCGTTTTTACTCGGCGTCCTTGGCGGCCTTCTTCTTCGGCGCGGCCTTCTTCTTGGGCTCTTCGGCCTCGTCGGCGGCTTCGCCCGCCTTTGATTCACTCGTCTTGGCCTCGGCCTTCTTCGAGGAAGCCTTCTTCGCAGGCTTCGCCTTGGTCGCGGTCTCAGCCTCCTCGTCGTCGGCCATCAGCTCTTCCTTGCTGACCTTGACGTCGTCGACCGAGATTTGGCCGAGCAGATAATCGACGACCTTCTCCTCGAACATCGGCGCGCGCAGCGAATTGATCGCCTCGGGGTTGCTGCGATAGAACTCGAAGGCTTCCTGCTGCTGGTTGGCCGGGAAGCGGCGGACCTGCTCGAACAGGCCGCGCTGCAGCTCCTCGTCCGACACGGTGACGCCGGCCTTCTCGCCGATCTCGGCGAGGACCAGGCCGAGACGCACGCGGCGTTCCGCAAGGCGCATATACTCGGCGCGCGCCTCTTCCTCCGTCGTCTCTTCGTCGGCGAAGGTGCGGCCGGCGGCTTCGAGATCGCGGTTGACCTGCGCCCAGATGTTGTTGAACTCGGCCTCGACGAGCTTCGACGGCGCCTCAAAAGAATAGGCCGCATCGAGTTGGTCGAGCAGCTGGCGCTTCACCTTCTGGCGGGTCATCGAACCGAACTGGTTCTCGATCTGGCCGCGCACGATATCGCGCAAGCGCTCCAGCGATTCCAGACCAAGGTTCTTAGCCGTTTCGTCATTGACTTCGAGCGCGCCGGGCTTCGACACTTCCTTGACGGTGACGTCGAAGGTGGCTTCCTTGCCGGCCAGATGCGCCGCCTGGTAGTTCTCGGGGAAGGTGACGGTGACAAGCTTCTCGTCGCCCGCCTTGGTGCCGATCAGCTGGTCCTCGAACCCCGGAATGAACTCCTTGGAGCCGAGCACCAGCGGCTGATCGGTGCCGGCGCCGCCAGCGAAGGCCTCGCCGTCGATCTTGCCGACATAGTCGATGGTCACACGGTCGCCTTCGGCGGCCTTGCCGTCCTTGGGCTCGTAGCTGCGCGCCGATTCGGCGACCCGCTTCACCTGGTCTTCGACTTCCGTCTCCGGCACGTCATAGACCTGACGCTTCACCTTGATGTCGGAGAAATCCTTGATCTCGATCGCCGGGATGACCTCGTAGTTGAGGCGGAATTCGAAGTCGGCGCCGCCGGCCAGGATCTTCTCGGCTTCCTTCTCGTCCTCGGTCATGATCACTTCGGGCTGCATGGCGGCCTTCTCGCCGCGGCCCGAGATGATCGAACGGGTCGAGTCGTTGAGGATCTCGTTGACGACCTCGGCCATGAACGACTTGCCGTACATCTTGCGCAGGTGCTGCACCGGCACCTTGCCGGGGCGGAAGCCGTTGATCCGCACCTTGTCGCGGGCATCGTTCAGCCGCGCCATCAGCTTGGCTTCCATGTCACCGGCCGGCACGGTGATCTTGATCTCGCGCTTGAGACCGGAGTTGAGCGTTTCGGTGACCTGCATCCTAAAACCTTTGTTTTCACCAATGAGGCAGCCAAACGGTTCTTAGCCGTTCACAGCCTGCCGGTATAATCTTGCCGGAAATGGCTTTTGGTACGGAACCTGGCGATTTGACCGCTAATGCGGCTCAAACTCTCCTGAACTGCGCTTCCAAAAATGTGAAGAAGTCTTTGTTTTTCCTACTTCTTCTTACATTCTGCAGAAGCGGATAGTCGCGTCCCGTCACATTCGACACGCCTTTTGTCACAGGCTAGGCTAATTTTCAACCATCTTCGCGATTAGGCGAATGACGCTGATCTGGACCCCGACATTGACAGAATGATGGCTACATGGGATTGCCGGGGAACGCGGATGTGGCGGAATTGGTAGACGCCCTGGATTTAGGTTCCAGTGCCGAAAGGCGTGGGGGTTCGAGTCCCTTCATCCGCACCACCCTTCGCTCTTCGAGCTTCGGGTGGCGAGCCACCTGGAGATCGGTGGGCAAGGGGCCGCCCTGAAGCCTTGGCAAGGAAGGACCGGAGCCATCAACTCCTGGCGGTGCAAGCAAGGCCCCTACGCTCGCTGAGACAATCCCGCTTTTGCGTATCCGACGCACTTGAAATAGCCCGTTAACAGGTTCTTAGTTGCACAGGCGGGTTGGGGCTCTGTCAGGTTGTGCGCGTAGTCTGTCTAGTCCTTGGGGTTGGGTCAATTGTCGCGGCAGCGACATGTCAGGTCGAGGCTTTAGAGTACACTTCGGCTTCCTCTCCGGACCGGCGGCCAATGCTCGTTGTCTCCGGTGAGTTTGGCGCCAATGAGTCCTTGAACGGCTTTAGCCGCGCGGTTGTGAGCAGCGGGGCCAGGGTGATTGTATTCAACTCCCCTGGTGGCAACGTCGGCGGTGCTATTCGGTTGGGGCGTATGATCCGCGCGGCAGGGTTGGATACGCTTCAGGTCCGCCAATTGCAGTGCGCTTCAGCCTGCTCGCTGGCCTTCCTGGGTGGCATCCATCGTGTTGCCGAACCAGGTTCTATCGGCATTCACCGGGCGTTTCTCAAACCGGTTGACGGGATGTCCACCGAAGAAGCGGAGGCCCGTGTCCAGCTCGGAACGGCCGCAATCATATCGTACGTAATCGAGATGGGAGTGGACTCCAAGCTGATAGAATTGGCTTCGAGCTATGACAAGCATGACATAAGATACCTGTCGGCCAGCGAAATGGCTGACTTGCGTGTGACCAATGCCGCAGCGAACCAATCGCCCGCAGATACATCGCAGGTGTCTACGAGGCCAAATCCGGCGCCCGTGCCTGCTCCTGCACCCGATGCCAGGCAACAGCCGGAAAGCGTTGCGGTCGCCTTCGTCAGGGATCTCATCGAGCATCATGGCGACAACGACGATTTCGCTCTTGCTCAAGCTCAGGCGTCCTACGCTCAAACGGTTGACTACTATGGCAAGTCGACGAACCTGAGCTCGATCATTCAGGACAAGAGGAACTATTATCAGCGATGGCCTGAACGCGGATATAGCGTCCGCAATGACAGCATTGCGGTCACCTGCGCTGATGATCGCTGCATGGTCTCGGGCGTCTATGACTGGGTTGTGCGCAGCCCCTCGATACACAAGCAGGAAAAAGGCGTGGCAAACTTCAGCTATACGATTTCGATCGGTCCTTATCCCAAAATCATCGCAGAGACAGGCAGTGCTCAGCGATAACCGGGACCACCGTGAATGCGGACCGTCGTGCTGACGCCAAGGCCCCACTCTAGTAAAGCGGCTCCTCGAACAGCGTTTTGTCGCCGTCCATCAGCGCCTTGATCTGCGCCGTGCCATTGGCCGATAGCGCCAGCTTGATGCCGAAGGGCCGCACACGCATATCGTTCTGGATCGCCATGCCCTGGCCTTCCGGCAGATAGAAGCGATCGATCCCGTATTCCGGCGCGATCGTCATGTCGGGCGAGCGCAGGTCCCAGCCCTCGGCGACGTGCCCTCTTATGTCGGTTTCGTCCGGGCCGGCCGGCGCAGGCGCCTGGCCGAACCAAGCGGTCGTTGCCTGCCAATAGCCGTCGATGCCCTTCTTGAGCCGAACCACGATCGACGTGTCGTCGCTGAAAGATTTGCCCTGCGGGATGTTGGCGATGAGCTTCACCGGGATCCGCGCTATGTTGTTGCCGATCGCAATGTAGTCGCCACGCAGGAGATCGCGCGGATCGACGGGCTCGATCTTGAGCAGGACTTCCTTGCCGTTGCGCAGGATGGCCGCGCGTCCGGCAATGATCCAACTGAGGAAACCTATCTGGACGAGCGCCAGCACCAGCGCCGCGATGATCAGTTTTTTCCCGCTCATGCCGCTGCTCCTGAGGCGGGCGCCCTCATGCGTTTTTCAATGCGGATAATGACTAGCGCCAGGATGCCGAGCAGCACGGCCGCTGCCAGGAAGAAGCCGGCCGTGTCGAGCATCGATTGCAGCATCACCACATAGATGATGGCGAGTTCGAAGGCGAAGCCGGCATAGGCCGCCCAGCGCAAGCCCCGGCTCTCTCGCCCGCCGAGCATGATCGCCGCGACGATGCCGGCGAGCGCAACCGCCGAGGCAATGGCAAAGCCGCCGTTGTAGATCGCCTCGTCGGCCAATTCGAACTGGACCATTGCCAGGCCGGCGAGGAAGCCGATGAGAGCATGCAAGGGCAGCCGGCCGCCGAGTTGGACGATGCTGTCGAGGGGGTCGGCGGCGAAGATCGCGGCCGCGAACAGCAGCGCCGAGACGAGCACGAGCGGAATGGCGACCTGGAGCGTGTTGTGGTCGATCGCCAGCAGCACGAGATAGAAGACGATCGACAGGATGATCAGGTGTCGCGCCGCCTGGCTGCGTGTCCAGAATGAAATGGCGAACAGCACCAGCGCTATTGCCGCGAAAAGATATGGAAACTCGGCGCGGCGGAAAAATCCGCCCCATTTGAGGAACAGCCAGGCGTCGGCGATGCCGACGGAGGCGACGGTGAGCGGGTTCGAGCGCAATGCGATCGCCGCCAGCGCCGTGCCGACGCACCACGTCAGCAGCGCCGAGGCCTCGTCGCCCGACAAATGGTACATCTGGCCGATCAGCGCGATCGATCCGCCGAAGGCCGCGGCGGCGACGATCCAAAGCGCCTCGCCGATCGCCGCGTGATCGCGCGTCTTCAAGAATGCGCCGCCGACATAGCCGCCGAGGATGACGGCAAACAGCGCCGCCACGCGCGCCAGCCGCGGAATGGCTTCCCAATTGGCCGCGACGAAGATCAGGATCGCAGCGCCGAACAGCAGTGCGGCCATCATCGCCAGGATCGAGCCGAAGCTCAGCGAGGTGCGCTCATTGGCGGCCACATCGCGCGTCAAAGCTTCGGCTGTCGGCGTATCGATCAGGCCCGCGTTCCGCCAGCGGGCGATATCCGCCCTCACCTTCGTCGCATAGCCCGCCATGCGTTTCCCCCGAGCTTGGTCATTTTTTCAGCCGCACGGCCCAAACCGTTGACGCAGCGGCATTTTCCGATTCGGTCTTCTTTGTGTCGCAAGCGTGAATGGCCGTTAATGTTGCATTGCACAATTTGCATTGCTGCCATGCGCCAATCGCACTTTTAAACCGATATGATCCCACCTATTTTCTGTTCGTACACAAACGGAATGATCCGAACCAAAGACGAAACGAGCACTACCATGAACCTGATCCGCAACTACCGCAACTGGCGCCGCTACCGGGAAACCGTTTCCGAGCTGAGCCGCCTGTCGAACCGTGAACTGACCGACCTCGGCATCAGCCGCAGCGACATCCACTACGTCGCCCGCAAGGCGGTCTAATCCGCTTCGGACCGCGAATGGTCCGAACCAGTTTTGAAAGAGTAAGGCAATGAACCTGATCCGCAGCTATCGCAACTGGCGCGTTTATCGCGAGACGGTTTCCGAGCTGGGTCGGCTTTCGAACCGCCAGCTCCATGATCTCGGCATCGTTCGCGACGAGATCAAGATGATCGCCCGCAAGGCGGTTTAATAGGAATTTCGCCAGGGTCGACCTCCTCCCCGACCCTGACGGATACGGTCAACCTTCACCTCCTCCCGAGGGTTGACCACCGAAACGGCGCCCGCCGGACCTCCTCCCCCGGCGGGCGTTGTTCTCGAGAAAGGTTTCGCCCCTTTTCAAATGGCGAAAAGAATTTCGTCAAAGCCGACCTCCTCCCCGGCGATGACGAATACGGTCGATCTTCACCTCCTCCCGAGGATCGACCCCCAAAACGACACCCGCCGGACCTCCTCCCCCGGCGGGTGTTGTTGTTTTTGGGGCAGGCTTTGCCGTCCTTCCGGCCTCTGCCGGCTTCGCCCGCCAATTGCAATCCCTGCGGCAAGCGACTATTCCGGCGCTCATGAGCAAAAATCCCGTTCACGTCATCGGCGGCGGCCTCGCCGGCTCCGAAGCTGCATGGCAGATCGCCGAAGCCGGCGTCCCGGTCGTGCTGCACGAAATGCGCCCGGTGCGCGGCACCGACGCCCATAAGACCGACGGTCTGGCCGAGCTCGTCTGCTCCAATTCCTTTCGTTCGGACGATGCCGAGACCAATGCGGTCGGCCTGCTGCATGCCGAAATGCGGCTCGCCGGCTCGCTGATCATGAGCGCCGGCGACGCGCACCAGGTCCCGGCCGGCGGCGCGCTTGCCGTCGACCGCGACGGCTTTTCCGACGCGGTCACCGCGAAGATCGAAGCGCATCCGCTGATCACGATCCAGCGCGAGGAAGTACCCGGTCTGCCGCCGGCGGAGTGGGACCAGGCTATCATCGCCACCGGGCCGCTGACAGCGCCCTCGCTTGCCCAGTCGATCGCCGAGGCAACAGGCGCCGATGCGCTCGCCTTCTTCGACGCCATCGCGCCGATCGTGCATTTCGACACGATCGACATGGATACCTGCTGGTTCCAGTCGCGTTACGACAAGGTCGGTCCGGGCGGCACCGGCAAGGACTACATCAACTGCCCGATGGACAAGGAGCAGTATCTTGGCTTCGTCCAGGCGCTGCTGGAGGGGCAAAAGACCGAATTCAAGCAGTGGGAAGGCACGCCCTATTTCGACGGCTGCCTGCCGATCGAGGTGATGGCCGAGCGCGGCGTCGAGACGCTGCGCTATGGGCCGATGAAGCCGATGGGCCTGACCAACGTCCACAATCCGTCGGTCAAGGCCTATGCCGTGGTGCAACTCCGCCAGGATAATGCGCTGGGCACGCTCTACAACATGGTCGGTTTCCAGACCAAGCTGAAGCATGCCGAGCAGGTGCGCATCTTCCGAACCATTCCAGGGCTCGAAAACGCCGAGTTCGCCCGCCTCGGCGGCCTGCACCGCAACACCTACATCAACTCGCCGACGCTGCTCGATCCGTCGCTGCAGCTCAATTCGCGCCCGGGTCTGCGTTTCGCCGGCCAGATCACCGGTTGCGAAGGCTATGTCGAAAGTGCGGCGATCGGATTGCTTGCCGGCCGTTTCGCCGCCGCCGGGCAGCTCGGCCAGGCCGCTTCGCTGCCGCCGGCGACCACCGCCTTCGGCGCGCTGCTCAACCACATCACCGGCGGCCATATCGTTTCCGACGACGAGCCCGGAAAACGCTCCTTCCAGCCGATGAACGTGAATTTCGGCCTGTTCCCGCCGGCCGAGGCGCCAAAGGCCGAGGGCAAGCGCCTGCGCGGCAAGGACAAGACCGTCGCCAAGCGCCGTGCCATCACGGCCCGTGCGCTGGCCGATTGTCGGGTGTGGTTGGGCCTGCCAGCGCAAGCGCAGGCCGCGGAATAAGCTTTTCGGTTCCGATTGGACGGACCATATAAAGTAGGATATCATCCTACTTTATATGGTCGGAGCAGTGCCATGGAAGCCGCCGAGAAACTGTCCATCACCGTCACGCCAGCCATGGCGCGCATGATCCGCGAAAAGGTCGAGGACGGCTCTTTCGGATCGGCGAGCGAGGTCATTCGCGCGGCGCTGCGCGCCTTCCAGCGCGAAGAGGAAGAGCATGCCGAGCGCATGGCCTCGATCCGGGCGCGGGTGAAGGCCTCGATCGAGGACAAGAGGCCAAACCTTTCTAGCGAAGAGGTTCGCACTCATCTTCGGGAGCTTTCCGCTCAATATTCGAAGCGTGCCGATGATTCGGCGGCTTGAGGTCGAGTATCGCGAAAGCGCCAAGAACGATCTGGCAGATATTTTCCGGTATATTGCCGATGCTGGCGAGAACCCTGATGTTGCCCTGAAATTTGTTCTGCGCATCGAGGATCGCTGCCAAAGCATCGGAAATGCCCCACGCGGTGGCCGCCTGCGCGATGACATCTTGCCTGGACTGAGAATAGTCCCGTTCGAACACTCCGCCGTCATCGCCTATGTGATCGAAAATGATGCCGTGTACATCGTCAACATCTTCTACGGCGGCCGCGACTATGAAGCACTGATACGTGGCGGCAGCGAACCGTCCTGACCACTATTCAGCGGGCTCGACACGCGCCGCCGGCAACCCCGGCTTTCCTGCTTCGCTTGGATTTCTCCTCACATATGCCGCCTTCAGCGTCTCCGACGTGTCGCGCGAGCCGTCATGGCTCCAGCCGGGCGGCTGGATGAGATAGTTGAGGCGCTCACGAAGCGTCAGCCCCGGTATCAGGGCATCCTTGAACATGCCGATCCATTCATGGAAGGCCACCTTCAGCGGGTTGAAGGTGCCGATGTTCTTGACGATGCCGTAACGCGGCCGGTCCTCCTCCAGCTCCTCGACGAAAGTGCCGAACATGCGGTCCCAGATGATCAGCGTGCCAGCGAAGTTCGCATCGAGATAGCGCGGATTGGTGGCGTGGTGGACGCGGTGGTGCGAGGGCGTGTTGAAGATGAATTCGAACCAACTCCACATCTTGCCGATGGTCTCGGTGTGGATCCAGAACTGCCAGATCAGGTTGAAGCCGAAGGCAAATGCAATCACCGCCGGATGAAAGCCGAGCACCACCAGCGGCGCCTGCAGGATGAACATGAAGGTGAAGAGGCCGGTCCAGCTCTGCCTGAGCGCCGTCGAGAGATTGTAATGCTGGCTGGAATGATGGTTGACGTGCTCGGCCCACACCCAGCGCACCCGGTGCGCGATGCGGTGATAGACGTAGTAGCGCAAATCATCGAGCAGGAAAGCGGCGACAAACACCCAGATCGACAGGCCGAGATTGAAGAAGCGGAATTGCCAAAGCCAGAGCAGCGCCCAGTAGGACACGACGCCAAGCAGCAGGCCGGCAACGACATTGCCGGTTCCCATCATCAGGCTGGCCAGCGTGTCGCGCGTCTCGAATGATCCCTTGGCGCGCCCTGTGCGCACCAGCCAGAGCTCGATCAGGATCGCAGCGACGAAGAACGGGATGGCAAGCTGGGTGACCTGCGGGAAATTGTACTCGTCCATCACGCCGCCTTTCGGATCTGATCGTGGTTCTGTAGCGCCGCCGTCACGGCCTGCGCGTCGGCCTCGTCGCCAAAGGCAAACTTTCCGCCCTTCCAGGTGAAGTCGTTCAGCCTGAGGGTCACGACGTTTCCTTCCCTCGCCAGCGCCAGAATGTCCTGCGGCGTGACGATGCGTGTCAGAAAACAGTCGCCGATGCTCTGGACGATGCCGCAACGTTGCGGGTCGAGTTCGAGGAACGCGGCGCGGTTGTCGGCTGTCAGCCGCACGGTGCCTGGCTTTTCATCGGGGAAATCCTCGGCAAAACGTGCGAGTGCCTGGCCGGCGCCTGCAAGCGTCACGGTTGTCGTGCCGCCGGTGAAATGCACGGCCGCGACGGACAACGCGATGCCGAACACAACTAGGACGACCAGGACTGGCAGGCTCATGGAAAGGCGGCTCCTCCGGCGGCCCGCATTTCTTCGACGCGAGTCCACGCGGCAGAACCCCCTAGCATAATTGACGTTTACGTCAAAGGGGCGTCCAGCCGCGCATGGCATGACGCAAGAGCAGCCAGTGCCGGCGCAAGGTTGAGAGCGTCGCAGTGTCGGCGAGTGGAGCTCGACCCGCCTTTTCCAACTTGTCGAGATAGGCGCGTGTCAGCGCCAGCGGAAGGAAGGCGGCGCGCAGCGACACGGGGAGCGCCGGCGCACCCTTCTCGAAGGCGCCGAGATGTTCCCGCGCCAGCGCGATCATCGCCGCCACCGCTCGCTCCGCGGCAGCATCGCCCTCACCTTTGACGAACTCTTCCGGTGTCGTCCCGGATGCCACCAGGATGTCGGCTGGCACGTAGCACTGGCCCCGCCGACGGTGCAGCGGCAGCAAGAGCAGCAGGCCGGTGATCGCCTGCGCGCAGCCTGCCCTGCCCGCCAGTTCGGCAAAGCGTGGCGCGGCAATTGGATCGAGCGCCATCGCCGCAAGCTGGATCAGCGCTGCGGCCGTCTCGCCGCAATAGCCTTCGAGATCGGTTCGCGACGGCATCGGATCGTCATAGAGATCGAAGATGCGTGCCTCGAGCATGTTTTCGAAAGCGGATTTCGGCAGATGGTTGGCGGCGATCGCCGCCCTCAGCGCATCGGCGGTCGGATGGCCGGTGTCCTCCGGTCCCTCGGCATTGATGACATCGCGCCACCACTGCAGTCGGACCTCGCCCGGCAGCGGCTCGTGGATGCGGTCGCGAACGCCGGCGATCTCGGCATTGAAGGCATAAAGCGCGAGCAACGCGTCGCGCTTGTCGGCCGGCGCATAGAGCGCCGAGAGATAGCGGTCAGGGTCGGCGGCGCGCACCGCGTCCATGACAATAGTCGATCCGCCAGCCATTCAATCGACGGCAATCAGCGCTGCGGCCACGGCGCGGTCCTCGGCCAAAAGCACGTTGTAGGTCCGCACCGCCGCGCCAGTCGACATCGGATCGGCCGAGATACCGGCCTCCTTGAACGCGGCGCGCAGTGCCGTCGGCAACGGCCGCAGATCCTTGCCGGTGCCGACCAGCAGGATCTCTATCCTGTCGGCTTCAGCGAACAGCTTGTCGAAGTCGGAAGCCTTCAGCGCCAGCGGATCGACCGGCTCCCAGCCATGGATACCGGACGGCAGGCAGAGCAACGAGCCGCGATGCGACATGTCGGCAAAGCGGAAGCCGCCATTGCCATAGGCTTCGATCGGCGCCCTGCCGGGGAAATGCGCCTCGCGGATGATGATGCCTTTGGCCATAGGTCTAGAGCATGATGCCGAAGAGTGTGGAGCGGTTTTCGGACGACATCATGCTCTGTCTCTTTGATCTAGAGCAATTCCAGGAAAAGTGCGTAGCGGTTTTCCGTCCGGAATTGCGCAAAAACAAATACTTAGAGCGGTTCGGCGATTCCGTGAAACGCTGAACCGCTCTAGAGCCGGATTCAGATTTCAGGTCGACTCGACCTGAAATCATCCGGCTCTAGCGGCGTCAGGTCGCCACGGCCTTGCCGTTCACCGGCTTGTCCTCTTCGGAGGTCGTGGCCTGCGGCCTGAGCTTGAAGAGGATCAGCAGCGGCGCAGCGATGAAGATCGACGAATAGGTGCCGAACACCACGCCGAACAGCATCGCCAGCGTGAAGGAGCGGATCACCTCGCCGCCGAACAGCACCAGCGCCAGCAGCGCCAGGATGGTCGTCACCGAGGTCAGCGTTGTTCTGGACAGCGTCTCGTTAATGGCGTTGTTCAAGAGCTGCGGCAGCGGCATCTTCTTGTATCTTCGAAGATCCTCGCGGACGCGGTCGTAGACGACGATGGTGTCGTTCAGCGAATAGCCGATGATGGTCAGGATCGCCGCCAGCGACGACTGGTTGAACTCCAGCCCAGATAGGACGAAGAAGCCGATCGTCATCACCACATCGTGGACGGTGGCGACGATGGCGCCGACCGCGAACTGCCATTCGAAGCGGAACCAGACATAGAGCAGGATGCCGACCAGCGCGATCAGCATCGCGATCGTGCCCTGCTTGGCGAGTTCGCCCGAGACGGTCGGCCCCACCACCTCGACGCGGCGGAAGTCATACTGGTCCTGCAGTTCGCCCCGCACCTTGTCGATGACGGTCTGCTCGGCGTTCTCGCCGGCGTCCTGGGTGCCGACGCGGATCAGGACGTCGTTCGGCGCGCCGAACTGCTGCACCTGGATCTCGCCGATATTGAGCTCGGACAGCCTGTTGCGGATGTCGCCGAGATCGGCGTCGCCCTGCTTGGACTGCACCTCGATCATCGAGCCGCCCTTGAAGTCGATGCCGTAGTTGATGTCGATGGTCAGGAACCCGACGACCGACAGGATCGACAACAGGCTGGACAAAGCGAAGGTCCAGCGGCGAATGCCCATGAACGGGATCTTGGTTCCCGGCGGAATGAAGGTGACCGGCGCACGCGGCAATTCCTTCGGACGGGCGCGGCGCAGCCAAATCGACACCAGCATGCGGGTGAAGGTGAAGGCAGTGAAAACGGTGGTCAGGATGCCGATGGCGTAGGTGATGGCAAAACCCTTCACCGGGCCGGTGCCCAGCCAGAACAGCACCACCGTCGCGATCAGCGACGTCACGTTGGAATCGACGATCGTTGCCAGCGCCTTGGAGAAGCCGGTGTCGATCGCCTGGATCACCGAGCGGCCGTTTCGCCGCTCCTCGCGGATGCGCTCGTAGATCAGAACGTTGGAGTCCACCGCCATGCCGATGGTGAGCACGATACCGGCGATGCCCGGCAGAGTGAGCGTGGCGCCCAGCAGCGACAGCAGCGCCACGATCATCGCCACGTGGACGGCCAGCGCGATATTGGCGAGGAAGCCGAGGAAGCCGTAGGCGACGAACATGAAGGCGACGACGAGGATCGAGCCGATCACGCCCGCGACCTTGCCGGCGTGGATGGAGTCCTGGCCGAGGCCCGGACCCACCGTGCGCTCTTCGATCACCGTCAGCGTCGCCGGCAGCGCCCCGGCGCGCAGCAGCACGGCAAGGTCGTTGGCGCTCTGCGGCGTGAAATTGCCGGAAATCTGGCCGGTGCCGCCGAGGATGGGCTCGCGGATCTGCGGCGCAGAAATCACCTGGTTGTCGAGAATGATGGCGAACAGCTTGCCGACATTCTGCGCCGTCGCCTGGCCGAAGCGGGTCGCTCCCTTGGAATCGAAACGGAACGAAACGACCGGCTCGTTGGTCTGAGAATTATAGGTCGCCTGCGCGTCGACCAGATTCTCGCCTGAAACGATGACGCGATTCTCGATCAGATAAGGAACCGGCGGATCGTCCTGCGAGTAGAGGACCGACGAACCAGCGGGCGGACGGCCCTTCAGCGCATCCTGCACCGGCATCGACTGGTCGACCATCTGGAAGGTCAGCTTGGCGGTCTGGCCGAGGATTTCCTTCAGCCGCTGCGGATCCTGCAGGCCCGGCACCTGCACCAGGATGCGATCGTCGCCCTGCCGCTGCACGATCGGCTCGGTCGTGCCGAGCTCGTTGACGCGGCGTTCGACGACTTCGATCGATTGCGTCAGCGCCGTCGAGGTCCGGTATTTCAAGCCGGCGTCGGTGACGGTGAATTTGAGCAGGCCGGGCTCGGAATCATCCAGCGCCATTTCCTGGATGGAACCGCCGCTGAACAGCCCTGCGGCCACCGGGTCGGTCAGTGGCTTCAGAACCTTCTTGGCCTGGTCGAGCTGATTTGGGTCCGTGATGCGCACCTGCACGGTGCGGCCGGAGCCGGAAAGGCCGGTGTAGTTGATCTTGGGGTTGGCGTCGCGCAGCAGCGTCCTGATCTCGTCGCGCGTCGTCTCCATCCTGTCCTTGATCAGATCGTTCTGATTCATTTCGAGCAGGATGTGCGAGCCGCCCTGAAGGTCGAGGCCGAGTGTCATCTGTCGTTTCGGCACCCAGCTCGGCAGTTGCGCCAGCGTGCTTGCCGGGAACAGGTTGGGCGCGGCGAGGATCACTGTGACGGCCACGGCCAGCCAGATCAGGATCATCTTCAGGCGCGAGAAATACAGCATTCGTTCTTATCCGTTCAGGCGTACAAGCGGCAGCGTTCCGCCATCGAGGTGATGATTACTTCTTGGCGTTCTGGTTCGCCACCGGCTCGCCCTTGACGCGAACGTCAGAGATCGTCGAGCGCAGCGCCGTCACCTTGGTTCCGCCGCCAAGGTCGATCTCCAGCTCATTGTCGTCGATCACCTTGGTCACCTTGCCGACGAAGCCGCCGCCGGTCACCACCGTATCGCCGCGGCGCACCGCAGCCAGCATTTCCTGGCGTTTCTTCAGCTGCGTGCGCTGCGGCCTGATGATCAGAAAATACATGATCACGAAAATCAGGACAAACGGCAAAATGCTGATGAACATGTCTGGCGAGGTGCCGACGCCCTGGGCGTATGCCGGTGTGACGAACATCAAGAAACTCCTGGATGATGAAAAACCGCCAGAGGCGGCCCCGCAAAATTTGGGCGGAATATAGTCGGTAAAGTTGCCAATGCAACTGCGCGAGCTGGCGAATCCGTTGCTTTTCCAGCCGTTTGGCGCGTGCTAGAGCGTCGCAGCGGGAAGCTGCTCGGCCTTGCCGAAAAGATCATGCTCCAACAAAAGCTTGGGGCTGGTTCTTGCAGCGCCGCCACGGAGCTGTTTCCGCATTCCGAAATGCCAGAAGAAAAAGACCGGAAATGACCGATAGCCTGGAAGCCCTGAACAAGAAGCTCGACCGCCTGATCGAGGCGGTGTCCCGCCTCGCCCCGCCTGCCATTCCCGAGACAGACCTGTTGGTGGCCGACTGCTTCGTCTGGCAAGCCGATCCCGGCTACCTGGAGCCTGTACGCAAGGTCAACCGCGTCGACATCGGCCTGATCCGCGGCGTCGACCGGGTCCGCGACATCCTGCTCGACAATACCGAGCGCTTCGCGTCCGGCTTCGCCGCCAACAACGTGCTGCTCTGGGGCGCGCGGGGCATGGGCAAGTCGTCGCTGGTCAAGGCCGTGCACGCCGAGGTCAACGCCTCGGACAAGCTCGACCGGCCGCTCAAGCTGATCGAGATCCACCGCGAGGACATCGACACGCTGCCGAAGCTGATGGGCCTGCTGAAGGCTGCGCCCTACCGCTTCATCCTGTTTTGCGACGACCTTTCCTTCGACCACGACGACACCTCCTACAAGTCGCTGAAGGCCGCACTTGAAGGCGGTGTCGAGGGTCGCCCGGCCAATGTCATCTTCTACGCCACGTCGAACCGGCGGCATCTGTTGCCGCGCGACATGATCGACAATGAGCGCTCGACCGCCATCAACCCGTCGGAAGCCGTGGAGGAAAAGGTTTCGCTCTCCGACCGGTTCGGCCTGTGGCTCGGTTTCCACAAATGCTCGCAGGACGAATATCTCGACATGATCGACGGCTATGTCCGTTACCACGACCTCGCCATCGACCCCGAGACGCTGCGCGCGGAAGCACTGGAATGGGCGACGACGCGCGGCAGCCGCTCCGGCCGCGTCGCCTGGCAATTCACGCAGGACCTTGCCGGCCGGCTCGGCAAGCCGCTCAAGGACTGACGATCCTTCCATTCGGGCTGCAACTGAAAAAGCCCGCTCCGTGACGGAGCGGGCTGAAGACGGCGGGCCGGACTGGAGGTCAGGCGGCCCGCAATTTGTTCTTGTTCTATTCGAGATAGCCGCTCGGGTCGACCGGGGCGGAATTCTTACGCACCTCGAAGTGCAGCTTCGGCGAGTCCGTCGTGCCGCTCATGCCGGACAGCGCGATCTCCTGGCCGCGCTTGACCTTCTGGCCGCGCTGCACCTCGATCGAGCTGGCGTGGCCGTAGACAGTGACCAACCCGTTCTCGTGGCGCACCAGCACGGTATTGCCGAATTCCTTGAGGCCGTCGCCGGCATAGATGACGACGCCGTTCTCGGCCGCCTTGATCGGCGTTCCTTCCGGCACCGCGATGTCGACGCCATCCTTGCCGGAGCCGAAGCCGGAGATGACGCGGCCGCGCACCGGCCAGCGCATCTTGCCGATGCCGGTCGCATCCGGCGCCACCGCATCGTCGTCCTCGGCCTGCTGAATGACTTTCGCGTCCTTCTTCGGCGGCGTGTAGGAGGCGAGCGTCTGCGACGGCGTGGTCTTTGCCGGCGGCTGCGTCGTCGCCGTCGTGACGGGATCGACCGTCGGCTTGGTAGCGGCAGGCTTTGCGGCAGCGACGGCAACGGTGCCGCCGGCCGGAACCTTGAGCGTCTGACCGATCTTCAGCAGCCCGTCCTTCATGCCGTTGGCCTGCTTGAGCGCCGTGGCGCTGACGCCGGTCTTGCGAGCAATCGAAGACAGGGAATCGCCCTGCTGGACGGTGTAGGTGCCGCCGGCGCCGGCCGGCTTGGCCTCGGCCGTCTGCGGCGCGGGCTTGGCGTTCTTCGAGCCGCTGGCGGCCGCCGATGCGTCGACCTGCGCGGCCGACTTGCCGTCCTTGAGCTTCGGCTGCTGCGGCAGCACGGCAACCTTCTCCGGCGCGCCGGCAGGCTGCTTCGGAGTGTTCACGGGCTTGGTGGCGTCGGCGACCTTGGGCTCGCCCTTGCTCGAATAGGCATAGGCCGGGATGACGATTTTCTGGCCGGTTCTGATGCCCTTGTTGGTGTCGAGCCCATTGACCTTGATGATCGCATCCGCCGGCACATGATATTGCCGCGCGAGGCCCGAAATCGTCTCGCCTTCCCTGACGACGATCTCGGTCGCGTGCGGCGCAGCACTTGCGTTGCGCACGGCATCCGGCTCGGCGGTCTTGAACGGCTTGGCGGCCGGCGCGACGGTGCCGGTGGCTGTCTTGTCGAGATGCGGCGCGGCAGGAGCCGGTGCCAGCGCCGGAGCCGAGGCGGTGCGCATCGGTTTGGCGGGCGCGGCGGCCGGCTGCGAGGGCGGCGGCAACTGCTGCGACGTCACCGGATCGAGGCTCGAGCGACTCACCGACTGGGTGTGGCTGCCGTCGACCGGCGCGGGCGCAACCGTATCGCCCGGATAGGGCTGGTCGGCATTCTGCTTGTTGATGATGGAGCGCTGGTTGTTGGTGGACGAGGTGAAGACGTCGTCGACCCCGTTGAAGCGCATGGCCTGCGAACTGCACCCGGCCGCAGCGCCGGCGATCACGAGGACGGCGCAGCCACGCGCCAGATTGCGTCCGTTTGCCTTCAAACCATTGAATTGCATCGCACTAACCCGCACAGACCCGGTACAAACTGGTCCTGATTAAAGCGCGTTAATGTTACTGCGGGGTTAACCCATTAGAATCCGACGAAAATTTTCTTAAAACATTGGAGGAAATTTTAGCGGAGCCGCCGATTGTCTGTCAGATGACGGTAGCCACGCTGCGCAGGATCGGCTGCAACCTCACCATGCCGATGTCCTCGCGCTCGAAACGGCTGCCGACCTTGGTGAGCTTGGCCAGCACCTGCTCGCCCTCCTCCGGGCCGATCGGCGCAATGACGATGCCGCCGCTCGACAATTGATCGAGCAGGAAGCGGGGCAGGCTGTCGAACGCCGCCCAGGCGAGGATGCGGTCGAACGGCCCTTCGTTGGGCAGGCCGTTGGAGGCATCCGCCTGGCGCGCGATGACGTTGCTGATGCCGAGCGCCTCGAAGCGCTGCTTTGCCTGTTCGATCAATGTCTTGTAGCGGTCGACGGTGACGATGCGCGCCGCCAGCCTGGACATCACCGCAGCCGTATAGCCCGACCCGGTGCCGATCTCGAGCACGCGGTTGCCTGGCTCGATGGTCAAAGCGGCGATCACAGCCGCCTGCAGGTCCGCGCCCTCGATCGCCTCGCCGCATTCGATCGGCAGCATACCCTCCGACCAGGCGATCGAATGGAACTGCGCGGACAGGAAACCCCGCCGCGGCGTCGCCTCGAAGGCGGCGATCAACGCTTTCGGCGCCGTGCCCCTGCCCCGCAGGCGAAGCAGGAAAGCCGCGAAGCCTTCGCGGTCGTCGATAGTCATGGTCATGACAGCGCCTTGGTCAGCTGGTCGCGGAGTTCATGGGCGGTGAGGTCGAGCTGCAGCGGCGTCACCGACACCAGCCGGTTGCGCAGTGCGTAGAGGTCGGTGCCCTTCTTGCCTTCGACCGGCTCGCGGCCGAAGCGCAGCCAGTAGTAAGGCAGGCCGCGCCCGTCGCGACGCTCGTCGACCCAGAGGCTGTGCACGAGCTTGCCTTGCGAGGTGACGACCGTGCCCTCGATTTCGTCGGGGGCGCAGTTCGGGAAATTGACGTTGAGCAGCACGCCTTCCGGCAGCGGCGTCGCGATCAGCTTCTTCAGCAGCGCCGGCGCCAGCGCTTCGGTCGTCTCGTAAGGAACGACGCGATCCTCGCCGACATAGGAGTAGGCCTGGCTCACCGCGATCGAACGGATGCCGAGCAACGCGCCTTCCATGGCGCCGGCAACGGTGCCGGAATAGGTGACGTCGTCGGCGATGTTCGCGCCGGAATTGACGCCCGACAGGATGAGATCCGGCGGCCCGGGCAGGATCTTTTTCGTGCCCATGATGACGCAGTCGGTCGGCGTGCCGCGCACGGCATAATGCTTCTCGCCGACCGTCCTCAGCCGCAGCGGCTCCGAGATCGACAGCGAATGCGCATAGCCGGACTGGTCCTGCTCCGGCGCCACCACCCAGACGTCATCCGAGAGCGTGCGGGCAATGCGTTCGAGCGACGCCAGCCCCTCGGCATGGATGCCGTCATCGTTGGTCAGCAGGATGCGCATGAACTCATTTCGATTCGATCTTGGCGAGGCCACCCATGTAAGGCCGCAGCACTTCAGGAATGGTTACGCTGCCGTCCTCATTCTGGTAGTTTTCGATGACAGCAATGAGAGCGCGGCCGACTGCGGTGCCCGAACCGTTGAGCGTGTGGACGAAGCGGTTGCCCTTGCCGTCCTTGTCCTTGTAGCGCGCGTCCATGCGCCTGGCCTGGAAGTCGCCGCAGACCGAGCAGGACGAGATTTCGCGATAGGCGTTCTGTCCCGGCAGCCAAACCTCGATGTCGTAGGTCTTGCGCGCGCCAAAGCCCATGTCGCCGGTGCAGAGCGTCACCGTGCGGAATGGCAGGCCGAGCCGCTTCAGCACCTCCTCGGCGCATTCAGTCATGCGCTCATGCTCGGCGAGCGAGCTTTCCTGGTCGGTGATCGACACCAATTCGACCTTGTAGAACTGGTGCTGGCGCAGCATGCCGCGCGTGTCGCGGCCGGCCGAGCCCGCTTCCGAACGGAAGCACGGCGTCAGCGCCGTATAGCGCAGCGGCAGCTTTTCATGCGCCGTGATCTCCTCGCGCACGAGGTTGGTGAGCGGCACTTCCGCGGTCGGGATCAGGCCGAGGCGCCCGTCGCCATGCGGCGTGAAGAACAGGTCCAGCTCGAATTTCGGCAGCTGGTTGGTGCCGAAAAGCACCTCGTCGCGTACCATCAGCGGCGGGATGATTTCCTCATAGCCATGCTCGGTCGTGTGCAGGTCGATCATGAACTGGCCGATCGCGCGTTCCATGCGCGCGAGCTGGCTCTTCAGGACCGTGAAGCGTGAGCCCGACAGCTTCGCCGCGCGCTCGAAGTCCATCATGCCGAGCGCTTCGCCGATCTCGAAATGCTCCTTCACCCAGTTCGGTCGCGTCGGCACGTCGCCGACGATGCGCCTGACGACATTGTCGTGCTCGTCCTTGCCGACTGGCACGTCGTCGAGCGGCACATTCGGCAGCACCGCAAGCGCGTCGTTCAGCGCCTTGTCGAGTTCGCGCTCGCGCGCCTCGCCGTTCTGGATGAACGCCTTGATATCGCTGACTTCGCCCTTGAGCTTTTCCGCAAGTGCTGAATCGCCGGAACGCATGGCATTGCCGATCTCCTTCGAGGCGGCGTTGCGGCGTTCCTGCTTGACCTGCAGTTCGCTGAGATGCGTACGGCGCGCCTCATCCCTGGCGATCAGATCGTCGACGGTGGGCTGCGCGTCGTCCGCCGACCACGAGCGCTTTACCAGCGCCTCGACAAGGGCCTTCGGGTTGTCGCGAATCCATTTGATATCAAGCATGGTCGATCCGTCCTCAAAGTAAGCTTCGAGGGCGTAAACCGCATCTGCCATCGACGCAAGACGGCGGGTAAGCGCAACGCCGCGATTTTCCTGGCTTGGATGGCCTCGCTTAGGTGGACGAGGCGTCCGGCGTCTTGCTGGCGACCGAACTCCCCGCCTCTTCCTGCTGCTCGCGCGCCAAGCGGTCGCGTGCCTGGCTGCGCTCGATCAGGCGCGATGACCAGATAGCGACCTCGTAGAGCACGATGGTTGGAAGGGCGAGGCCGATCTGGCTCATCGGATCGGGCGGCGTCAGCACCGCAGCGACGACGAAGGCGATGACGATCGCCCATTTCCGCTTCTCGGCCAGCGCCTGCGACGACAGCAGGCCGACGCGCGTCAGCAGGCTGGTCACCACCGGCAGCTGGAACACCAGGCCGAAGGAGAAGATCAGCGTCATGATCAGGCTGAGATATTCCGACACCTTCGGCAGCAGCGAGATCTGCACCTGGTCGTTGGTGCCGACCTGCTGCATGGCGAGGAAGAACCACATCACCATCGGCGTGAAGAAGAAATAGACCAGCGAGGCCCCCATCAGGAACAGGATAGGCGACGCGATCAGGAACGGCAGGAAAGCGCTGCGCTCGTTCTTGTAGAGGCCTGGCGCGATGAACTTGTAGATCTGCGTGGCGATCAGCGGGAACGCGATCACCATGCCGCCGAACATGGCGAGCTTCACCTGGGTGAAGAAGAACTCCTGTGGCGCGGTGTAGATCAGCTCGACCTTGTGCGGGTCGAGCCCGGCCCATTGCGTCGCCCATTTGAACGGGACGACCAGAAGGTTGAACAGCCGCTTGGCGAAGAAGAAGCAGACGAGGAAGGCGATGAAGAAGCCGCCCAGCGACCAGATCAGCCGCCGGCGCAGCTCAATAAGGTGCTCGATCAGCGGCGCCGACGATTTCTCGATCTCGTCTCTTTCCTGATCCGAAACGCTCACTTGGCGGCTCCCGCCGTCTTCTTGGTGTCGGCGGCCTTCTTCACGGCTGGCTTCTTCGCCGGAGCGGACTTGTCCTCAGCCTTGGGCCCTACCTTCTTTGCGGGCGTTGCAGCTTTTGCTGCCGCCAGCGCGGACTTTGCCGGGGCTTTCGCCGCCGGAGCCTTGGCCGATACCGTCTTCGCTTTCGATGTCGCCGACTTTCTTACCGGCTGGGCCGGCACGACGGTCTCCGCAGTTGGCGCGGTCAGGGAAGCGTCGGTCATGGCCGGGAAGATCGGCGCGGCCGCAGCCGCCTCGGTCCCGTTGACGCCAGGCATGTCCGTCGCGCCATTCTTGAGCGGCTCGGCCGCCTGCGGTGTCGATGCAGCCGGCTCGGTGGGATCGGCGGCCGGCTTCGGCTTCATCATCGTATCGACGCCAGCCCGCACATCGGCTGCGGCTTGCTCGAACGGATTGAGCTGCTTGCGGACCTCGTTCATCGGGTTGAGGCCTCGAAGGCTGTCGATCGAACTCTTGACGTCATCGAGTTCGGCTTCCTTGAGCGCGTCATTGAACTGCTTCTGGAAGTCGCCCGCCATGGCGCGCAATTTGGCCGCGGTGCGGCCGAAGGTGCGCAGCATGTTGGGCAAATCCTTGGGCCCGACGACCACGATCATGACGACCGCGATCACCAGCAGTTCGCTCCAGCCGACTTCGAACATGGCAATCTATTCCAACGAGAGCTGTTCCAACGAGAGCCTGGAGCTCAGCTCTTGCTGACCTTTTCCTTGCCCGGCGAAACGGTCTCGTCGGCACGATGCTCGACGGTGCGCTTGTCGTCGGTATCGTCGTCAGCCATGCCCTTCTTGAAGCTCTTGATGCCCTTGGCCATGTCGCCCATCAGCTCGGGGATCTTGCCCCGGCCGAACACCAGAAGCACGATGACCAGTACGATCATCCAGTGCCAAATCGAAAATGAACCCATAACCATCTCTCTCGAATGTTTTCCCTCGGCGATGATCTATGCGTTTTCGCTCAGGGATTCAAACACAACCGCTATGAAGTTGATAAAATGGCTTGCGGATGTCACGCACTTTCGGCGTCGACGGCTTGCTACGAATCCGCGCAGCCCTGCCGTGGACCATGCAAGAGCGGCTTTTTTGCGGTCACTCCTCGGTGACGCGCGGGGTCAGCAGCCCAAGCTCCTCGAGGTCGATATCCGTCAGCGCGTCTTCGTCCTCGGCAAGCGCCTCCGGATCGGCCGGCGGCACCGGTATCGAGAAATTGGACGGCATGCGCGTCGACAGCAATCCGGCGCCCTTCAGCTCTTCCATGCCGGGCAGATCGCGGATTTCCTCCAGCGCGAAGTGATCGAGGAAGGCATCGGTCGTGCCATAGGTCACGGGACGGCCGGGCGTGCGGCGCCGGCCGCGCATCCTGACCCACTCCGTTTCCAAGAGCGTGTCCAGCGTGCCCTTCGAGGTCTCGACGCCCCTGATGTCCTCGATCTCGGCCCGCGTCACCGGCTGGTGATAGGCGATGATCGCCAGCACCTCGAGCGCCGCGCGCGAAAGCTTTCTCTGCTGGACGGAGTCGCGGCTCATCAGGAAGGCGAGATCGCCGGCGGTACGGAACGCCCAGGCGTCGCCGACCCGCACCAGGTTTACCCCGCGCTTGGCGTAGATTTCCTGCAGATCGACCATTGCCGCCGCTATGTTGACGCCCTCGGGCAGGCGCGCCGCCAGCTGCCGTTCGCTCACCGGCTCGGCACTGGCGAAGATGATCGCCTCGGCCATGCGGACGGCCTCCGACAGTTGCAGCCGCTCGGCGGGGTTCTCGATGGAACCCTGTTCGGCCATCTCGTCCAGATCGTCCTCGACCGTGAACGGGATGACCGAAGCGTTGGCGCGTTCGCTCATGATACCACCTCGACTGCCTTGACCCCTTGTGCGCGCCCGCGCAGGTAGATCGGCGCGAAAACTTGGTCCTGCCGCACTTCCAGCTTGCCCTCGCGCACCATTTCGAGCGTCGCGGCGAAGGAACTGGCAACCGCCGTGCGCTTCTCTTCCGGCGCCGCCAGATATTGGATCAGGAAGCTGTCGAGCGCCGTCCAGTCGTTCATTGTTCCGACCAGCCGCGCCAGCACCTCGCGCGCGTCCTTCAATGACCATACGGCGCGCCGGGCGATCGTCACATTGTTGATCGCCTGCCGCTGCCGCTGCTGCGCGTAGGCGGTCAGCAGATCGTAGAGCGAGGCCGAATAGGCGTTGCGCTTCTCGACGATCACCATCTCCGGCATGCCGCGCGCGAAGACGTCGCGGCCGAGCCGGTTGCGGTTGACCAGCCTTGCGGCGGCATCGCGCATCGCTTCCAGCCTCTTCAGCCGGAATTGCAGAACCGCCGCCAGTTCCTCGCCGCTCTCGCCCTCTTCCCCCGGCTGCTTCGGGATCAGCAGCTTCGATTTGAGGAAGGCAAGCCACGCCGCCATCACCAGATAGTCGGCCGCAAGCTCCAGCCTCAGCGCCCTGACCTTCTCGATGAAGGCCAGATATTGCTCGGCGAGCGCCAGGATCGAAATGCGGGCGAGATCGACCTTCTGGTTGCGGGCAAGATGCAGGAGAAGATCGAGCGGTCCCTCGAAGCCGGCGACGTCGACCACCAGCGACGGATCGCCGGTCAGGCGTGAATCGTCGTTCTCGGCCCACAGACGGTCCATCGGTGCGGCCTTCGCGGCCTTGCTGTCCAATGTCTCCGCCACTCGCCTTTCTTTCCCTTCGGTTCAGGCCACCGCTTCGAAATAGGTGGCAAATTCCGCGCGTATCGCACTTTCGTCGGCGACGTCGCGGCTCTTTATATAGGTCAGCGCCCGCTCCGCTCTCGCCAAGGACTTGCCTTCGAGCGCCGTCGTGCGCGCCGCGATCCCTGACATTTCCTCGAAAACGCCGTTGCAGTGAAGGACGAGATCGACGCCGGCCGCAAGGATCGCGGCCGCCTTTGTCGGGAAATCCCCAGAAAGTGCCTTCATCGACGTGTCGTCGCTCATCAAGAGCCCGTCGAAGCCGATCTCGCCGCGGATTACCTCGTTGACGACCTTGGCCGAGGTCGTCGCCGGATTGTCCGGGTCGACGGCGCTGTAGACGACATGCGCCGTCATCGCCATCGGCAGGTGGTTGAGCGCCTTGAACGGGGCGAAATCATGTCGCCGCAACTCGGCGAGCGGCGTGTCGACCGTCGGCAGCGCGAAATGCGTGTCAGCGATGGCGCGGCCATGTCCGGGAATATGCTTCATGACCGGCAGGACGCCGCCCGACATCAGGCCTTCGGCCGAAGCCCGGCCAAGCTCGATCACGGCATTGGGCTCTTTGCCATAAGCGCGCGCGCCGATCACGTCGCTGGCGCCCTCGACCGGAACGTCGAGCACCGGCAGGCAATCGGCGGCGATGCCTAAACGGGAAAGATCGAAGGCGTGCAGCCGCGCCAGGAGCCACGCGGCGCGGCGGCCGGCCTCATGATCGTCGCGCCAAAGCGCGCCAAGCGCGCCGCCGGCGGGATAGTTCGGCGCCAGCGGCGGCCGCAGGCGCTGCACCCGGCCGCCTTCCTGGTCGATGAAGACCGGAGCGTCCGGGCGCCCGACGCAGTCTCGCATCGAGGCGACGAGATCGCGGATCTGCTCGGCCTCGCCGATGTTGCGCGCGAACAGGATGAAACCCCAGGGGCGTTCATCGCGATAGAAGCGGATTTCCTCGGGGGTGAGCGATTTCCCGGCGCAGCCGAGGATCATGGATTTTGATTCGGTCATAGACGGAAGCTTAAGGCTTTGGCCAAGCAAAGGGAATCACCCCTGCCCCGCGGCGCCCGAATGCCGAAAGCCGTCCACAACGAAAAGCCGGCGCGGCCCTGAGGGCGGCGCCGGCTTTTGGGACGTTCGGGATGGTCAGCGCGACACGAAGCAGGTGCCGCCGGCCGCCTTGTAGCTGGTGCACAGGTTGATCGCGTCGTTGCGCGACTGCGCCGGAACGCGAACGCGGTAGAACGTGCCCTTGCCCGCGATCTCCGCCTTGACGATGTTGGCGGTGCGCCCGGAAAGCACGCTGCCGTAACGGCGCTGCAGGTCCTGGTAGGTCGACTGGGCGCTTTCGACCGTCGGCTGAGAGGCGACCTGCATCGACCACGAGCCGCCACCGGCCGAAGCCGTCGCCGGGTCGATGGAGGCGACCTTGTCGGGCTTGACCTCGCCGACGATGTCGACGGGCTGGTCGGATGGGCGCGGCGGCGCCACCGGCACCTTCGCCGGCGTGTTGGCCGACTGGGCCTTGGCTTCAGCCTTCGGCGCGGCAGTCGGCTTCGCCGGCTTGGCGGTCTCATCCTGACCGGAATCGGCCTGATCCGCGGACTGGTCGGCAGCCGGCGTGACGGTTCCCGTCGGCTGGGCGTCGCCCTGCCCGGCCGGCGCGACATGCTGCGGCGCCGGATCGGGAGGCTCCGTCGCCGCAACTTGCGGCGCGGGAGCCGGGTCCTCGCGCGGAACCAGCGAGCCGTCGGGCTTCACCATCATGGTCTTGACCTTGCGCGGTGCCACGGCGACGACGTCGTTGTTGGTCCCCTTGTCGGCCTCCTGCAGCACCTGGGCGATGCGGTCTTCCGATTTCGGCGCCGGCGCGGCCGGCTGAGCGCTCTCAGGCGCTGCCGCCTGGGCACCAGCCGGCGCTGCTGCGTCCGGAGCCGGCGCTGCTGCGTCCGGAGCCGGCGCCACTGCGTCCGGAGCCGGCGCCGCTGCTTCTGCTTTCGGCGCCGCGGCGTCCGGATTGCCCGCTGCGTCAGTACCAGGCGCTGCGTCGGTATCGTCAGGCGAGAGGTCGACGATCCGGCTCTGCGGCGGTTCCTTCGACGCCACGTCGATCGGCTCCTCCGTGTTGGTCACCAGTTTCTGCTGCGCCGGCTCGGTGGGCTTGGCCGCCCCACCCTTGGCCACCGCGTCATAGACCTTGTTGTCCTGGTTCGGCACCACGGCGCCGCCCGGATTTTCCGGCTTGACCTTGATCGGCGAATTGTCGGCCTTGACGATTACGGGCGCTTCGCTGCCGCCCTTGCCGCCGAAGGAGAAGGCAAGGGCGCCAAGCCCGCCGGCGATCACCGCGGCGCCGACGAGCGCGGCAACCATGAAGCCACGGCTGCGCGGCTTTGCGGCTTCGCGCTCGGCAAGGCCCGGCACGGTCATCGCCTCGTCGAGCTCGGGATCGTAGTCGAGTTCATCGGTGGCGAATTCGTCAGCCTGCGAAACCGGGCGGCTGCCGGGCAGATCGTCGGCATCGAATCCGCTCGCGGCAGCGGCATAGGAGGCGGCCACCGGAGCGGCGGGCGTCTCCGCGCGCAGTTCGCGACGATCATAGCCGGTCTTGAACCCGGCATTGTAGGAATCGTCCTCATAGCCCCGGCTCTGCACGGGCGCCTGAGCGATCTCGGTCGCGTTCATCTCGCTAAGCAAGCCTGCAAACTCGGCATCGAGATCGTCATAGACGGGTGCTGCCGGCTGATCCTCCTCGAAACTGAGCTCCGGAATATCGAGATCGTCGGCCAGCGCCACGACGCGCTCCGGCACATCGACCGTCTCGACATCGGGCATTTCCTCCTGATGGCGAGGCTGCGGCGCCGAGGCTGGCTTGGCGTAGGTGGAATAGTCCTTCGCCGGCTCGTCACCATAGGCAGGCGCCACCATCTGCAACGCCGGCTTGGCAAAGGCGGAATAATCCTTCACCGGCTCGTCACGATAGGCGGGAGCCGCCATTTGCGGCGCCGAGGCGGTCGGCGGCTGCGGCGCGAACGACGCCTGCGCAGGTGCGGCAACCGGGGTCACGCGGCTCCACGACCGGGCCGGTTCGGCGACCGACGCGTCCTGTTCGATGCCCTTGGCAAAAGCTGCATCGAAAGCTTCGTCATCGAAATCGATGCTCGGCTCGGCATTCTGTTCAGCCGCCGTGTCTTCGAAGCCCTGCCGGTCGAGTTCACCGGCGAGCAGCGCATCGAGATCGGCATCGGCAGGCTGCTCCTCGCTCCGCGCAAGCTCGTGCTCATCGAGATCCCAATCGAGATCATCGGCAGCGACGGCAGCATGCTGGCCGGTGTAGCCGGCCGGCTGCGGCGCCGGAGCGGGTTCCTTTGCGACCGGAGTGGGGGCGACCGGAGTGGGGGCGACCGGGGTGGTGGCGGCCGGAATGGGAGCAACCGGAACCGGCGCGGCCGGGATGGGCCGTGCAGTCATGGCGCCGAGCAGCGCGTTGAGCTCGTCTTCCAGGCTCCGCTCGGCAGAGGTCGCAGCCGGCTTGGCCGGTTCGACTGCCGCTATCGGCGGAACCGGTGCCGACACGGCCGGAGCAGGCTCCGCGAATGACGGCTCAGCCGCAGCCACGGGCTCGACAGCGGGAACTACCGGCTCCTCGGCAAGAGCGTCACCGAAGTTGAGCTCGAAATCGTCTTCGAAGACCTGATCGGTTGCGGCCTGGTGGTCAGCGACGGGTTCGGGCTCCGCGGCGGCAGCTTCAGGCTCCTCGGAAAGAGCGTCACCGAAGCTGCGTTCAAAATCGTCTCCAAAGACCTGATCGGTTGCCGCCCGGTGGTCAGCAACGGGTTCCACGGCGGGAGCTTCCGGCTCCTCGGCAAGGGCGTCACGGAAGCTGAGCTCGAAATCGTCTTCGAAGACCTGATCCGCGACAGGCTCGGGATCGGCAGCGAAATGCGCTGCCTCAACAGGCGCCTCGACAGCCTCCTGCTGCTCGGCATCGACCAGTTCCTGTTCCAGGATCGGCTGATCGAGATCCATGTCGACATCGGCCATTGCCTGACCGAACTCGCCGTCGAAATCTCCGTCCGCCATCGGCTGGTCGGCAGCGGGGTGAGCCTCGATCGGCTGAACATCAGCGGCCTCGGGCTGCTCGATCTCGCGGTCATCGAACGTCAGTTCGTCCTCGAGCGACATCTGGACGGCATTGTCGAAATCGGCATCGAATGCCGCCTCGGCCGTGGGCTCGACAACAGCGGGCTCGACGGCGGCAGGCTCGGCGGCCGCGACGGCGCCGTGGCCCGGCTCATGATGGTCGACCCGGAAGCCCTCATCCAGCGAGGCTGCCATTTCCTGATCGACGGAAAGGTCGTCCTCTAGAGGCGAGACTTCCTCGTCCTCCAGAGGCGAAACTTCGTCCTCCAGAGGCGAGACGTCCAAGGAGCCCGCGACCGCCTGGTCGAAATCATCGTCGAAGGCCCTGTCGGCGGCCGGCTCCGGCGCACGCGGCGTTGCAAAGTGAGCGTGATTGGCGGCGTCGTCAAAGACGAAATCCTGCTCGGAGGAAGCGGCAAGCTCATCGTCGGTGAGTTCGTAAGCCGGCTGGTGGTGGGCCGCCTGCTGCGCGACCGGCGCGCTTTCCTCGACAGCGTCGAATTCGCCCATCAGCTCCTTTTCCAGGTCGATGTCGAAATCGCCCTCTTCCGCAGCCTGGTTTGCCGGCGCAGCCTTTGCGGCCGCCGGCGTCTGCGGTCTGACCGGCTGACGCGGGTCGAAACCCATGATGCGTGTCAGTTCCGCGAAGGGATCGTCTTCAGCGATGGGGTTGTTGGCGGCTACTTTCAGCTGGGTTCTGTCTGCCATTATTGTTCCCGAACTCGCACACAGTCGGACGCCATGGACGTCGCGCAGGGTTGGCCCTTACCAGCGCAATGTGGGCAAAAGGTGACAGGTTTTTTAGTCAAACCTAACGCATTTCGGTAGGCGCATCAGCTCCTATCAGCGTCAGGCCGGAGGTCAAAACATCCGAAACAGCCTGCACCAGCCCTAGTCTGGCATACGTCAATTGTGGGTCGTTAACCTTAACAAAACGTAAGTCTGGGTTGTCGGTGCCCCGATTCCAGTGTGCGTGGAAGCTGGACGCCAGATCGTAGAGGTAGAATGCCAGCCGGTGCGGCTCCAGCGCAAGCGCCGCCGATTCAATCAGCCGTGGATATTCAGCCAGCTTGCGGATCAGGCCGATTTCGCCCTCATCCGTCAGCGATGCGACCGAGGCCACGAGCCGGTTGCGGTCGAAATTCGCCTCGCCCAATTGCTCGCTCGCCTGCCGGAACACCGAGTGGCAGCGCGCCGAGGCGTATTGCACGTAGAACACCGGATTGTCCTTGGACTGCTCCGTCACCTTTGCGAAGTCGAAATCGAGCGGCGCGTCGTTCTTACGGTAGAGCATCATGAAGCGGATCGGGTCGCGGCCGACCTCCTCCACCACGTCGCGCAGCGTGACGAAATCACCCGACCGCTTCGACATCCGGACCGGTTCGCCATCGCGGAACAGCTTGACCAGTTGGCAGAGCAGGACCGTGAGCTTGACCGTGTCGCCGGCGACCGCGCGCGCCAGCGCCTCCAGCCGCTTGACGTAACCGCCATGGTCGGCGCCGAGCACATAGATGAGATCGACGAAGCCGCGTTCGACCTTGTCCTTGAGATAGGCGACGTCGGCCGCAAAATAGGTGAACGAGCCATCGGACTTCACCAGCGCCCGGTCCATGTCGTCGCCGACGGCGGTCGAGCGGAACAGCGTCTGCTCGCGGTCCTCCCAATCGTCCGGCTTCTCGCCCTTCGGCGGCGGCAACTTGCCCTTGTAGATATGTCCTTTGAGCGTCAGGTCGGCGATCGCCGCCCGGATCTTCTTGGCATTGTCGGCATGCAGCGTGCGCTCGGAGAAGAACACGTCGTGATGCACATTGAGCAGCGCAAGATCCTCGCGGATCATCGCCATCATCGCATCCACCGTACGGTCCTTGACGATCGCCAGCGCTTCGTCACCCGGCATCTCCAGCAGGCCGAGGCCGAACTGCTCGGCCAGCGCCTGGCCGACCGGGATCAGATAGTCGCCCGGATAGAGGCCTGGCGGGATCTCGCCGATGTCTTCGCCGAGCGCTTCGCGGTAGCGCAGCATCGCCGAGCGGCCGAGCACGTCGATCTGCGAGCCGGCGTCATTGATGACATATTCCTTGGTCACGTCGTAACCGGCAAAGGCCATCAGATTGGCTAAAGTGTCGCCGACGACGGCACCGCGGCAATGGCCGACATGCATCGGGCCGGTCGGATTGGCCGAGACATATTCGACATTGGCCTTGCGGCCGCCGCCGATTTTCGAGCGGCCGTAGTTGCGGCCCTCGCCGAGCAGCACGGCCAGATGCGCCTGCCAGAACCCGTCCTTGAGTCTCAGATTGACGAAGCCCGGCCCGGCGACATCGGCCGACGCGATGTCGGCGTCAGCGCGCAGCGCTTCGGTCAGCTTCTCGGCGAGAGCGCGCGGATTCTGTCCGGTGGGCTTGGCCAGCACCATCGCCGCATTGGTGGCAAGATCGCCGTGGCTGGCGTCGCGCGGCGGCTCGACCGCAATGCGCGACAAGTCCAGCGCTCCGCCGTCCCTGTCTTTCAAATCAAGGGCTTCGACGGCTTTTACGATCCGCGCGTTGAAATCGGCGAAGATATTCATTGGGTCTGCTCTGGGTTTAGAAAGGCGACCGGCTTCTTGCCGGCAAAATCGTGGCTCGCCCTAGCTCAAATCCGGCGTATGGTCAAACAGACGCCTATGCTCCTTGAGCGCATAGGTGTCGGTCATGCCGGCCAGGAAATCGGCGACGCTGCGCGCCTTGATGTGGTCTTCCGCCCGATCGAGCCCTTCGCGCCAGCCGTCCGGCATGGCGCGCGGGTCGGCGAAATAGACATCGAACAGGTCGCGGACGATCTGTTCGGCATCCGCCCGCACGCGCATCACTTCAGCGTGCCGGTAGAGATGCTTGTAGAGGAAGGCCTTCAGTTCCTTTTCGGCCGCGGCCATGCTGGCGGAAAAGGTGACGATCGTCTCACCCGCCGCCCTCACCGCATCGGCGCTGTCCGGCTTGAGGCGCTCGATGTTGGCGGCGGTGGAAGCGATGACATCCTCCACCATCAATGTGATCTGCCGGCGCATCAGCTCGTGGCCGGTGCGCACGTCGTCGAGCCCCGGATAGCGGGCGCGCACTGCCTCGAGGATCGATCCCGGCAGGCCGACATCCTCCAGCATCTCCAGCGTCAGGAAGCCGGCGCGCAGACCGTCGTCGATGTCATGGGTGTTGTAGGCGATGTCGTCGGCGATCGCGGCGCACTGCGCCTCGATGCCGGCGAAGCGGTCGAGCTCGAGGTCGTGCAGTTCCGAATAGTCGCGGATCGCCTGCGGCACCGGCCCCTTCAACCCCTTCCCGCTCGCGTCGGTGAGCGGACCATTGTGCTTGACCAGTCCTTCCAGCGTTTCCCAGGTGAGGTTCAGCCCGTCGAACTCCGCATAGCGCCGCTCGAGCCGCGTCACCACGCGCAGCGACTGCGCATTGTGGTCGAAGCCGCCCCAACCGGCCATCTTCTCGTTCAGCGCTTCCTCGCCGGTATGGCCGAAAGGCGTGTGGCCGAAATCATGCACCAATGCCACCGCCTCGGCGAGATCCTCGTCGCCACGCAGCGCCCGCGCCAGGGCACGGGCAATCTGCGCCACCTCGATCGAATGCGTCAGCCTGGTGCGATAGTGGTCGCCCTCATGCGCGACGAACACCTGCGTCTTGTGCTTCAGCCGGCGAAACGCGGTTGAATGGATGATGCGGTCGCGGTCGCGCTGGAACGGCGTGCGGGTCGGGCTTTCCGGCTCATCGAACAGGCGCCCGCGCGAACGCGCCGGGTCGCTGGCATAGACGGCGCGCGGCCGGTAGCCGAATCCGATATCGTCGAGAGCATCTTTGCCCATTCACCCACCAGTTGACTTGCCCCCGCCTGCTTCATACTTATCATGGGAAACCGAAAGCAAGGTGACGCCGATGGGCGCGGATGCCAAGACTGCCATGAAGGTCGAGATGACCGACGCCGCCGCGAAGCGGATCGCAAAGATCGTTGCTGGTGAACCCGGCAAGACGGCGCTGCGCGTCTCCGTCGAAGGCGGCGGCTGCTCCGGCTTTTCCTACAAGTTCGATCTCGTCGATAGTCGCAACGACGACGACGTCGCCATCGAGAAGGATGGCGCGACGATTCTCATCGACGACCTCTCGCTGGTCTATATGGGCGGCTCGGTGATCGACTTCGTCGACGACCTGATGGGCCAGTCCTTCCAGATCAGGAACCCGAACGCCGTCGCCTCCTGCGGCTGCGGCACCAGTTTCTCCATCTAACCGGTCCGATGCCTGCGATCGGCGCGGTCCGTCAGGTCGCGCTCTCGGCCGGCCGCGATCTCGATACGACGCTGGCCTTCTGGCGTGACGTGCTCGGCATGGGCGTGCATGCGCGCTACGATCCGCCGGGCATCGCCTTCATCATGGCCGGCGATGTGCGGCTGTTCTTTGCCGACAGCGTGCCGCCCGGCACCGTCTATCTCGACATTGCCGGCCTGGAGGCCTTCCATGCCGAGGCGAAAGCCGCCGGCGTTCCCTTCACCGCGCCGCCGACGCTTGTCCATCGCGACACCGAAGGCCAGTTCGGTCCGCCGGGGGAAACCGAATGGATGGCCTTTCTAAAGGACCCGGCAGGCAATACGATCGGGCTCGTCGAGCGCCTTGCGCCGGAAGAACATTGAGGTCCGCATGAAGATCGTCACCTGGAACATCAACGGCGTTCGCGCCCGCATCGGCAACCTCACCCACTGGCTGACCGAGAGCGCGCCGGACATCGTTTGCCTGCAGGAGATCAAGACGCTCGACGATCAGTTCCCGCGCGCCGAAATCGAAGCGCTTGGCTACAATGTCGAGACCAACGGCCAGAAAAGCTTCAACGGCGTCGCTCTTCTGTCGAAGCTCCCCTTCGACGAGGTCAACCGCGGTCTGCCCGGCGACGATGCCGACGACCACGCGCGCTTCATCGAAGGCGTGTTCTCGACCGACAAAGGCGCGCTGCGTGTCGCTTCGCTCTATTTGCCGAACGGCAATCCGGTCGACGACGAGAGGAAGTTTTCCTACAAGCTGTCCTGGATGGCGCGGCTGGAGCGCTGGGCGCAAGAACGGCTAAGGCTCGAGGAAGCACTGGTGCTGGCCGGCGACTACAACGTCATTCCGGAGCGCGCCGACGCCAGGTTCCCCGAGAACTGGCTCGGCGACGCGCTGTTCCAGCCGCAGACGAGGCAAGCCTTCCGCCGCCTGAAGAATCTCGGCTTCACCGAGGCCGTGCGCGCCGTCACCGACTCATCAGATGTCTATACATTCTGGGACTATCAGGCCGGCGCCTGGCAGAAGAACAACGGCATCCGCATCGACCATCTTTTGCTGTCGCCCGAAGCCGCCAATCGCTTTTCCTCGGCCTCGGTCGAAAAGCATGTGCGCGCCTGGGAAAAACCCTCCGACCACGTGCCGGTGGCGATCGACCTCGCCTTGCAGCCGGCCTGAAGCCGCCGCCTACCCGGTTTTCGCGAACCCTGATCTCGCCACAAATCGCGCGTTTGATGCGAATTGTTGCGGGGGTTGAAATGGTGATCCGATCTGTTCTTTGCCCGATTGGCCTTGCGCTGGCGTTTGCCGCGCCGGCGCCGGCGCTTGCCGCCCAGGCGTGCCTTGCCAATGGCAAATCGTTCGAGGTCGGTGAGACAGTCTGCCTGACTGTTGCCGGGGAAAGTCACCTCGCGCGCTGCGACATGGTGCTCAACAACACGTCCTGGACGAAGGTCAAGGACGAGTGCCCTGGAGGGGTTCCGAAACCGCACCCGACGTCAATCTCGACGCCGGTGCCCAGCCTGGCGCCGACGGAGCCGACCGAGAACTGACGCCGAAGGGGATAATCTCTCCCCTCGAGGGGGAGATGGCCGCGAAGCGGCCAGAGGGGGTCGTCTCACATAGAGCGCCGACGTCTCTGGCGATACGGAGGGCCCTGGCGCTTCACGCGCGGCGACCCCCTCTGTCGCCTTTCGGCGACATCTCCCCCTCAAGGGGGGAGATCAGCAGCCGCTTACTGGTCGCCGTTGTTGCCCTTGGTCAGGATGTCGTCGGCGAGCGAAATCGCCGTGCGGCGGTCGGCTTCGCCGGCGGCGGCGAAGGCCTCTTCCTGCATGCTGCGGATCCAGGGCTGGTCGGCCGGCGGAGCGCGCTCCAGCGCCGCCGTCATCATCGCCAGGCCGCGCACGATCTTGCCGCTCTGGAACAAAAGATTGCCGAGTGTCGCCTGCGCGCCGGCATGGCCCTTCTCGGCCGCGAGCTGCAGCCAGCGTCCGGCCTGCTTGACGCTGGCCTTCACGCCGCCCTCGCCCTTCAAGAACATCTGGCCGATCTCGAACTGGGCGTTCGGGTTGCGGTAGTTGGCGGCGGCGCGCATGTAGTATTCCTGCGCCGCGACCTCGTTTTCCTCGACCGGGCTGCCGGGGATGCCTTTGCGCAGATAGTCGCCGAGCGCGACAAGCGCGTCCGAGACATAGCTTTCCTCGGGCGAGCCGGGCTCGACATCCTGGTCAACGATCTCCGAAAAGAACTTGAAGGCCGCATAGTCGTCGCGCGCCACGCCGTCACCTTCGGCATACATGCGCGCAAGCTTCCAGGTGGCGCCGATCTGGCCGTTCTCGGCGGCGTATTTATAGGCCTCGACCGCCTGATCCTTATGGCCGTTCTTGTAGGCGGAGAAGCCGAACTGGAACACCGCCCACGGGCTCGACTGCGGCTTCACGCCGGTCTTGTCGTCGAACACCTTGTCGTCGAAGGCCATGGCCTGCCCGACGGCGCCCAAGGTCGCCCCGAGACCGGCGATCACGACCAGTGCCGAAAAGACAGATGACCTCAACACCTCAAATGTCCGCATAGCAGTGTGTTTCTTTCGCACCGCCCGGATGGGTGACCGCGCCGTCGCGAGCCGACCCTACGGTCTGCGCATATTTCCAGATCGCGCCGGACTGGTAGTCGGTCTTGCGCGCCTTCCATTTCTTCGCCCGCGCCGCGAGCTCGGCATCCGACAGCGCCACCTCGATCGTGCCTTTCACGGCGTCGATCGAGATCACGTCGCCATCCTTGATAAGCCCGATCGGCCCGCCGACCGCCGCCTCCGGCCCGACATGGCCGATGCAGAAGCCACGTGTAGCACCGGAAAAACGTCCGTCCGTGATCAGCGCCACCTTGCCGCCCATGCCCTGGCCGTAGAGTGCCGCCGTCGTCGACAGCATCTCGCGCATGCCCGGACCGCCGCGCGGCCCCTCGTAGCGGATGACGAGGACCTCGCCTTCCCGGTAATTGCGCTGCGTGACCGCTTCGAAGCACTCCTCTTCCGAATCGAAGCAGCGCGCCGGGCCTGAGAATTTCAGCTCTGACATGCCGGCGACCTTCACGATCGCGCCTTCGGGGGCAAGGTTGCCCTTCAAGCCCACAACGCCGCCTGTCTTGGTGATTGGCCGATTGGCGGGACGCACAACATCCTGACTGTCATTCCAGGCAACGTGCTGCATATTTTCGGCCAAAGTGCGGCCGGTGACGGTGAGGCAATCGCCGTGCAGATAGCCGTGATCGAGCAGCGTTTTCATCAAGAGCGGAATGCCGCCGGCCTCGAACATGTCCTTGGCGACATATTTGCCGCCGGGCTTGAGGTCGGCTATGTAAGGCGTCTTCTCGAAGATCGCCGCGACGTCGAACAGGTCGAACTTTATGCCGGCCTCATGCGCGATCGCCGGCAGATGCAGCGCCGCGTTGGTCGAGCCGCCGGTGGCGGACACGACAGTCGCGGCATTCTCAAGCGCCTTGCGCGTGATGATGTCGCGCGGCCGGATGTTCTTGGCGATCAGCTCCATGACCTTTTCGCCGGAGGCGAAATTGAAGCGGTCGCGCATCTCGTAGGGCGCCGGCGCGCCGCAGGAATAGGGCAAAGCCAGGCCGATCGCCTCGGCGACGGTCGCCATGGTGTTGGCGGTGAACTGGGCGCCGCAGGAACCTGCCGAAGGACAGGCCGCCTGCTCGATCTCGAGCAGCTCGGCATCGCCGATCGTGCCGACCGAATGCTGGCCGACAGCCTCGAACACGTCCTGGACGGTGATCTGCTTGCCGCGATAGCTGCCGGGTAGGATCGAGCCGCCATAGATGAAGATCGACGGCACGTTGAGGCGGACCATCGCCATCATCATGCCGGGCAGCGACTTATCGCAGCCGGCGAGCCCGACCAGCGCGTCGTAGCAATGGCCGCGCATGGTGAGCTCGACCGAATCGGCGATGACCTCGCGCGATACCAGCGACGACTTCATGCCCTGGTGGCCCATGGCGATGCCGTCGGTGACGGTGATGGTGCAGAATTCGCGCGGCGTGCCGTTGGCGGCGGCCACGCCCTTCTTCACCACCTGCGCCTGGCGCATCAGCGAGATGTTGCAGGGCGCTGCCTCGTTCCAGCAGCTTGCGACGCCGACCAAAGGCTGCGCGATCTCGGCCGCCGACAGGCCCATGGCATAGAGATACGAGCGATGCGGCGCGCGCGCCGGACCAACGGTCACGTAGCGGCTGGGCAACTTGGCCTTGGAGATCACCCTGGCGTCCATACTCGTCCTTGCCGCACACCCCGCGGCCGGTCCCATCGCCGGGCCATCCTGGCACGCATCCCGAGACCTATCCGAGTTGCTCCGGGTTTATGGCGGGAAATGGGCAGTTCCCTCGGCAAGCCTTTTAGCGCCGGGGTTGTTCATAAACTGTTGCCAAAACGTCACAATCGCATGGGGCGCCCGTTGCAGCGCCAGTTTGCAACAATGCATCGGCCAATCAGGCCAGGCAGTTGATTGCGCAATGAAAAAAGGCCGGGCGATCCCCGGCCTTTTTTCTTGAAATTTGCGGAACCTTAGAATTTGATCTTGAGGCCGCCCGAAATCGCCGTGACCAGATCGTTGCCGAAGTCGTAGCTGGCATCGGTGCCGGCCAGATAACCGTTTTCGCCGGCCACTATCCCTGAATGGCCGCTGGTCATGACGCCGATCGCGCCTGCCAGGCGAACTTCGATATTCGGCTTCGGCGTGTAGGCGACGCCGCCACCAAACGTCCAGGTGTCGGTCTGCGAGCCGTACCCGTGCGAGGTGCCACGATCCCAGGACAGCTGGCCGGCAGCGCTCCACTGGTCGTTGAACTTGTGGCCGACGCCGCCCGAAACCGTCCAGCCGTCACGATACATCAGATCCAAAGAGGTCACCTGGGCCGAATGAGCGTCGTCGCCCGTGACGCACAGCGCAGCGGGCGTACCCACCACGCAGATCGGAACGCTTTGCAGAACGCTCCAATTGACCCACTTGATCGAACCGAAGGCGAGCCAGCCGGGCGCGATGCCCGACTGCAGCTTCAATTCCACCACATCCGGCATGTACTGCGTTGAGCCGTAGATAGGCAGAACAACGCCGCCGACATTCGTGAGATCGAGCGTGCCCGAGATGTTGTCGAGCTTGACCTTCGAATTGTAGACGAGGCTCGCGCGCAACGCGATGTCGGGGATCTCGTAGGCGAGGCCCGCGCGCCAGCCCCAACCGCTGCTGGTCAGATCAACGCGGCCAGTGCCGCCGAAGTCGGGCACCAGCGGTGACACCAGGCTTTCCTTGAAGCCGAAGACTTTCTGATAGAAAACACCGCCGATAAAGCGGAGCTGACCCTTGCCCGCATCCATCTTGTAAGAGCAGGTCGCGGCGTAGTTGTCGCTTTTGATGTCGGTTTCCATATTGGAAAACGCACCGTTCCAGACGCCGGGCGCCGTATGCGCGCCCCAAGGCTGCGAATAGTCGACCATACAGTCGACGCCCTGCACGACCTGGACCTTCGCTCCGATGCGCGGGACCCAATAATCCTCGGCTCCGTCGGCCGTGGTCCCGAAACCGAGGTCAAGCCCTCCCGGACCGCGGGCATTTTTGTATTTGCGATCCGGCATCACGAAGGTCGCTTCCGCTTCCGTCGCAAAAGGCGCCGGATCGAACAGCAGGTCGATGTCGTAGCCGCCGCGCTCCAGGCCGCCGGCATGCGCCGGATGCATGGCTGCTCCGACCAAGGCCAGCGAAAAGCACCCCGCGCCCAGCAGTGCTTTGAGCCGCAAAATATTCATGGAGTCCCTCCCCGAAATACCAGTGAGGCAAGCTAGAACCAATTCGGGTTAACGGCGCAACTACGAATTCAAGAGTTGTACACGTACACCTTGACAGCTCGCATTTTTGCCATGGTGCCCGGCCGCGAAATCGAGCCTAATCGCGGCTTAACAGGCATCGAATGGCAGGAAAAAGCTGCAAAAACCTTTCAACACAGGCCAAAAACAGGCCATTTTCGGAGAAATAGGCCCCATTGTTACATTATGGCAACAATGGGGCGCAAAGTTTCCGTTTACGTCAAAATTAACGCAACGGCACGCCTATCTCCGATTGAGATTACGCTCCGGAAAGCTGCTCTTCGACGGGGCGAATCTTGTCTCTCAACCGGCGTCGCGAACCCTGGTCAGAGCGACCGAAAGCTTCTCCTGCGCCTCGCGATATTCGGCGAGCTTTTCGCGCTCGGCCTCGACCACCTCTTCCGGCGCGTTGGCGACGAACTTCTCGTTCGACAGCTTCTTGTGCAGGCGGGCGATCTCCTCGGTCACCTTGGCCAGTTCCTTCTGCAGCCGCGCGGCTTCCGCCTGGAGGTCGATCAGGCTGCCGAGCGGCAGGCAGACGGTCGCTTCGTTGAGGACGATCTGGGCCGAGCCCTTAGGCGGCGTTTCCGCCAGCGATATGCTGCCGACACGGGCCAGGCGTTTGATCGCCTGATCGTGGCGTTCGAGCCTCTCGCGCGTCGTTGCGTTGGCGCCGATCACCGCCAGAGGCGCGATCGCCGCCGGCGGCACGTTCATTTCCGAGCGCACCGAGCGGATGCCTGAAACGAGATCGACCAGCCAGTTGATGTCGGCGGCGGCTTCATCGTCCTCGAAATCGGGCGACGGCCAGGCGGCGTGGCAAAGCAGCGATCCGCGCTCCTTGCCCTCGCCCGCGGTCTGCGCCCAAAGTTCCTCGGTCATGAAAGGCATCATCGGATGCAGCAGCTTGTAGATTTCGTCCAGCACGAAGGCGACGCAGGCCCGGCTCTCCGCCTTGGCCGTCTCGTCGGTGCCCATGAACACCGGCTTCAGGAGTTCCAGATACCAGTCGCAGAACAGGTTCCACACGAACCGGTAGGCCGCACCCGCCGCCTCGTTGAAGCGGTAGGTGGTGATGCCCTCGGTGACCGCGCGCGCAGCCCGAGTCAGTTCCGTCAGGATCCAGCGGTTGACCGCGAGCTTGGCATCGTTCAGCCAGAAATCGTCGTTCCTGGCGACCTCGTTCATTTCGGCGAAGCGCGTCGCATTCCACAGCTTGGTGCCGAAATTGCGATAGCCGGCGATACGCGCCGGATCGAGCTTCACGTCGCGTCCCTGCGCCGCCATGACAGTCAAGGTGAAGCGCAGCGCATCGGCGCCATATTCGTCGATCAGGTCGAGCGGGTCGATGACGTTGCCCTTCGACTTCGACATCTTCTGCCCGTTCTTGTCGCGCACGAGCGCATGGACATAGACCGTGTGGAACGGCTCCTCGTCCATGAAATGCAGGCCCATCATCATCATGCGGGCCACCCAGAAGAAGATGATGTCGAAGCCGGTCACCAGAACGTCGGTCTGGTAATAGGTCCTGAGCTCCGGCGTCTGGTCGGGCCAGCCCAGCGTCGAGAACGGCCATAACGCCGAGGAGAACCAGGTGTCGAGAACGTCCTCGTCGCGCGTAAGGATCTCGCCTGGCTGGAAGTTCTCGAGCTTATCCTCGACCCAGGCCTTCCACGGGCCTTCCAGCGCCAGATAATATTCGATCGCCGCGGCGAGCGCCTCTTCCTCGGTCTTCTCGACGAAGACGCGTCCGTCCGGCCCGTACCACGCCGGAATCTGGTGGCCCCACCAGAGCTGCCGCGAGATGCACCAGGGCTGGATGTTCTCCATCCAGTCGAAATAGGTCTTTTCCCAGTTCTTCGGCACGAAGTTGGTGCGGCCTTCGCGCACCGAGGCGATGGCCGGCTTGGCGAGCTCGGCCGCGTTGACGTACCACTGGTCGGTGAGGAACGGCTCGATCGGCACGCCGCCGCGGTCGCCATGCGGCACGGTGTGGCGATGCGGCTCGACCTTATCGAGGAAGCCGCTGGCTTCCATCAGCTCGACGATCTTCTTGCGTGCGGCGAAGCGGTCCAGCCCGTCGAGCTCGTCCCAGACGGCCTGGCGCTCCGGCGTCACCTCGAGACCGGCGAGGAAGTCCTCATTGTCCTTGAGCTTGACGGCCGCTTCAACGGTCAGGATGTTGATCGCCGGCAGCTTGTGGCGCTTGCCCACCTCGAAATCGTTGAAGTCATGCGCCGGCGTGATCTTGACCGCGCCGGAGCCCTTCTCGGGGTCGGAATATTCGTCGGCCACAATAGGGATCTTCCGGCCGACGATCGGCAGGATGACGTTCTTGCCGACCAGATCGCGAAACCGTTCGTCGTCGGGATGCACGGCCACCGCCGTATCGCCGAGCATGGTTTCGGGGCGCGTCGTGGCGACGGTGATGAACGTCTTTGGGTTCTCTGGGTCGAACACCGTGCCTTCGACCGGATAGCGGAAATGCCAGAGATTGCCGTTGACCTCGTGCTGCTCCACCTCGAGGTCGGAGATGGCCGTCAGCAGCTTCGGATCCCAGTTCACAAGGCGCTTGTCCTTGTAGATCAGGCCTTCCTTGTAGAGGGTGACGAAGACCTCCAGCACCGCCTTCGACAGCCCCTCGTCCATGGTGAAGCGCTCACGGCTCCAGTCGGCCGAGGCGCCGAGCCGCTTCAGCTGGTTGAAGATCGCGCCGCCGGATTCGGCCTTCCACTCCCATACCTTTTCGATGAACTCCTCGCGTGTCAGGTCGCGGCGGTGGATCTGCCTTTCCATCAGCTGGCGCTCGACCACCATCTGCGTGGCGATGCCGGCATGGTCCATGCCGGGCTGCCACAGCACGTTCTTGCCGCGCATGCGCTCGAAGCGCACCAGTATGTCCTGCAGCGTGTTGTTGAGCGCATGGCCCATATGCAGCGAACCGGTGACGTTCGGCGGCGGGATGACGACGGTGAAGGCCTCCGCCCCTTCCTCCGCCCCGGCGCCGGCGCGGAAAGCGTCGGCCTCTTCCCAGATTTTGGCGATCTTCGGCTCGACGGTTTTTGCGTCGTAGGTTTTATCAAGCATGGAGGAAGTCCGAACTGTCGGGAACAAGCGTCCGGTGTAAATCGGAAGCTCTTGGCCGAGTCAACCGCGAGAAGGATAGGCGCGCCTTGCGCAGATAGGCTTGCCGCGATCGACGGCAATCCCACGCCTCATCGCAAAACGATCCCGGAGCTGCATTTGCCGGAAACAAAAGCGCCGCCCAATGGCGGCGCATCCTAGCTTGAACGGTCGGGCTAAATCACTGCGCGCCGCGCGCCACGCGCTCGATTTCCTCGCGCACCAGCCGCTCGACCAGTGTCGGCAGGTTGTTGTCGAGCCAATCCTGCAGCATCGGCCGCAGCATCTCCTCGGCCATTTCGTCGAAGGTCTTCTTGCCGCGGCTGGCGAAGGCATCCGAAAGCTCGCCGAACGCCGCCGCGACCTGACGGCCGGCATGCTCGGACAGGATCGCCGGCCGGGCCGGCGGCAAATCGGCCGAGGATGGTGCTGAAATCTTGCCCGACGCCGCGGTTTCGGCGGTTGACGTGGCAAAATCCTCTTCGTCGATCTCGACTTCCGGCGCCGCCTCCGCCGGACGCGCGGCCACCTTCGCCTTGACCGAGCTTCCGCCGACGGCAGCGATCTCGCGCCGCCAGTCGGCGACGATGGTATCGGCGCTTTGCAGTGCGCCTGCTGCTGCGGCCGGAGCGCCGGGCTCGGCGGCGACGCTGGCCCCGACTTCGGCCAGGGTGGTGGGCGCAGGCGCGGTCTTCACGGGCTCGGGGCGCGTCTCACCGCGCTCGACCGCCGGATCGGATGACGCGAGCTGGGCCTGGATCTCCGCCAGGCTCATCGGCTTCCTGGGGGTGGATTCCGCGTTGAGCTCGGAACGGAAGGCGTCAACGTCGGCTGTCGGCGCCGCCGTCGGCTGGAGGTCCTGGCGCAAGTCGCCGCTGTCGGTCGCCGGTTGCTTGCGGCCGGTGTCGCTGTCCTCGATGATCCTTCGGATGGAAGCAAGAATCTCTTCCATGGAAGGTTCGCGCTGTGCGCTGCTTGCCGTCGCCATCGTCACATCCGCCGCCCTTGTGACCTATTGCAGATTTCCATTCCGGCCCGGCCGGAATTCGAATCAATGGCGACAGCGTAACCGACCGATCGTCATCCGAGAATCCCCAATCTGGGGACACATTGGATTTCAACAGATTAGCTGGCTCCGCGCCAGTAGCCGACCGCTTGGCGCTCAAATGCAAAAAACGCCGCGCATCCGACGGATGCGCGGCGTTTTGGAAGTTTGCAGAAGGATCAGCGGCCGTCCGGCGTGCGCAATCCGATCCACTTGTCCTTGACGGCGTTGTAGTGCTCTTCCGGCTTGTATTTCGTGACCGCTAGGCCGAGCCGGTCGACCGACAGGCGACCGATCGCCGACAGGATGGCATAGCTCGCCACGACGACGTCGCGCTCGGAGCTGGCCTGGTTGATCTTGGCCGTGATGACCGCGTTCTGCGCGTTGAGCACGTCGAGCGTGGTGCGCTGGCCGACATTGCGCTCCTCGATGACGCCGTTGAGCGCCAGTTGCGCGGCGGCGATCACCTGCCTGTTGGCATCCACGCTTTCGCGGGCGGCGGTGTATTGCGTCCATGCCGAAGCCACTGCCTGACGCACCTTGTCGCGGTTGACGTCGACTTCGATCCGAGCCTGGCTGAGCGATTCCTTCGATTGGCGAACCAGCGCCGAAGTGCGGCCGCCGGAATAGATAGGAACGGTCAGCGTGGCACCAATGTTGGCGGAAGTCGAACCGCCATTCGTTCCTAAATCCGGATTGCGGTGCAGATAATCCTCCGAAATGCCAGCAGACGCAGACAACTGCGGCAGTAGCGCCCCTTCGGACGACTTCACCGAAAACGCCGCCGCGTCGACGAGATGCTCGGTGGCAAGGATGGCCGGATGCTCCGCGGCGGCAATGGTGAAGGCCGAATCGAGACTCCCCGGCAACAGCTTCCCAACCGGCGCGGCCGCCTTGAGCTTGCCCGGCTCGTCGCCGACTATCTGGTGGTAGGTCGCCGCACTGGCCAGCGCCGTTGCGCGAGCGGCGCTAAGCTGGGCCACCGCCGTGGCGCGCGAGGCGTCGGCCTGGGCGACGTCGGTGCGGGTGCCCTCGCCGACCTCGAAGCGCGACCGTGCGGCGCGCGCCTGTTCGGTCAGGAACTGCAGGTTCTGTTCGGTCAGCACCGCGACCTGGCGATCGCGAATCACATCCATATAGGCGCTTGCCGCGTTGAACAGGATGTTCTCTTCAGTGTTGCGCAGGCTTTCTTGCGAGGCGCTGACCTGCGCTTCGGCGGCGGCGACATTGTTCTTGGTCTGGAAACCGTCGAACAGCGTCTGGTTGATTTTGATGCCGAAACTGCCCGTGGTCAGCTTGGAATTGGGGCTGGCACCGTGCGTATTTGTGTAGTCGACACTCCCCGAACCGGTGACGGTCGGCCGGTAACCCGACTTGGCGATGGCCACCCCCTCGTCGGTGACACGGGTGCCGGCACGGGCGGAGTTCAGCTGGGAGTTGTATTGATAGGCCTTGGCGAGCGCGCCGGTGATGGTTTCTGCCGATGCGGCCATTGGCGAAAGCGCGGTCGCCGAAACGAGCATGGCTGTTAGAAAAGTCTTGTGTAGGGGCGGCACGTATTATCCCTCATTCGTTTTGCATGGGAACCACGCCACGTCAGCCCACCCTTACAGATCAGCCAGCGCCGCGTTGGTATCGTTCCCCCGCTGACAGCCCCCCGAAAAACGCCCGGTCAAGCAAATCAGCAACGATTGTTCAGGCGCAAGCGATCATGACAGCGCCTTCGCTGCAAGGCAAAACCGCTTAAAATTCGAACGCATGGACACGTTCGAAGCCCGGTAGTGGCTTAATTGCCGCATTAAATGCGCGTCTTCCGGTTACAACCCCCCCAGCCTTGAAAAATAGCCGCGCCACGCCAGAGTTGCCCTGCCCTTCGACCACAACCAGCCGTCCGTCCTCGGCGAGCTGGCCGAGCAATGCCTCCGGCACTTCCTCGACGCTGCCACCGATGAAGATGACGTCATAGGGGGCGTTGGCGGCATGACCCTGCGGCAACGATCCGGTCACCACCGTCACGTTCTGGCAACCCAGCGTCGAAAGCGCAGACTTCGCGGCTTCCGCCAGCGCCGGGTCGCTTTCCAGCGCAACCACCGATTTTGCGATTCGGGAAAGCAGGGCGGCCGAATAGCCGGTGCCACAGCCGACATCGAGCACCGAATCGCTGTCGCTGATCTCGGCCAGCTGCAAAAGCTTGGCGAGCGGCGACGGCTCCATCAGGTAGCGGGCGCCGCTGCCATTGGCGCCGCCGGAAACACGGATGTCCTCGTCGATATAGGCGAGATCGCGCTGGCCGGCGCCGACGAAGGCTTCGCGCGGCACGGAAAGCATCGCTTCAATCAGCGGTGCGCTGGTCACGTCGGTGGTGCGGATCTGGCCGTCGACCATCTTCACGCGGCGTTCGGAGAAATCAGCGTTCATGTCCCAACCAACCCGCTTCCCGCGCCAATTCAAGTCCCGCAAAGTTCGCAGGCCAATTCGACTGGAACCTGGTTCCGGCGCGATAGCGCTGGAGCCCGGGCATTTGGAGGCCTCGCCCGGAATCGAACCGGGGTGCAAGGATTTGCAGTCCTCTGCGTAACCACTCCGCCACGAGGCCTTCCATGCTCCCGGCGTTCCGAGCGAACTCATTATGTTGGCGGTGAAAGGTCGTCAAGCACCGGAAAATCATTCCCGACGCTTTCCCACGCGTCATCGGGAACAATGGTTGCCGATCGCTTGCGGCCGGTCTCGACGGCGCCTTCGAAGCTTTCCGGGTCTCCCCTGGCAGCATTCAGTCCGGCCGGCGCCGACGCTGCCACCAGACGACGAAGCGCCGCCTGTGGCGACGCACCAACGCGAATTCATAGGACAGGATCAGCAAGCCCAGCGGAATCATCCAGAAGCCGAGAATCGGCAGAAAGCCGAGAATACCGCCGACGGTGAGCAGCACGCCGATCGCGATCCGCGCCCCCCGCGAGCGGGGCATGGTGAATTCGCGGCCCAAGATCGTGATCTTCCGTACCGGGGCGCTATCGTCGTCAGTTGCCGTCATTCAAAACCAGATCCCATCTGCGCGGCTGCAGCTCGTCAGTACCAAAGGCAACAACCGGCCGCTTTGTTCCGTGCCAGTGTGAACCCGTTCATATGTGGGCACGCCGAAACGATGCCACAAATGGCCGCACGAAAAACTGGAGAAAAATTGCGAATTGCTGCTTTGCAAAGCTGAAAGGTGTTTGCTATAGGCTGCGCCACTCACATCAGAGCCTCCGTTCCCCGGTAGCTCAGTGGTAGAGCAACCGGCTGTTAACCGGTTGGTCGCTGGTTCGAATCCGGCCCGGGGAGCCAATAATTCCAAAGCCTTACGGGTTTTACGAATTTCCAGTAGTTTGCGCATTTGCTGCTCCGAGCAACGCCTGGAGCAACATCCTGCCTTTGCCTTTCGCCATCCTCCCCGGTTATCAGAGGCGATCCATTTGAGGACTTATCGCAGAAAAAGGGAGGTTATCGTTGGGCCGCCTTGGTCCGGCGGCTATCTTTATCCACGTACATCGCCTCGTCCGCTTCGGCTATCAAATCGTCGATGGATTTCAACGTTTCCGTTGTTGGATCATGGTGGGCGAAGCCCAAACTGAGGGCCAGCGCCGGCTCCCCCGCCGATTCGAGATTGTGATCCTCCACGGCGCTGGTGAGTCGGCGACGCAGGAGGTCGACAGCTGCTCTGTCGACCCCATCTGTCATCACGATAAACTCGTCGCCACCGATTCTGGCGATCACATCGGACGCCCGGAAAACGGAACGCAGAACCCCAGCGGTCCTGATCAAAGCCCGGTCACCGACCTCATGCCCAAAATGATCATTGATGCGCTTCATGCCGTCCAGATCGACGAAGATCACCACCAATCCCGTTCCGGTCCTGGCGGCGCGCTTCACCAACTCTTTGGCGAGCACTGCGAAGCCACGACGGTTATGAAGGCCGGTAAGTTCGTCGACGAGCGACAGGTCCCTAATCTGCAGCACCATTCTATGACGCTCTCGGGCATAGCGGATTGCGCGAACGATTTGCGGCCCGTCGATTTGCCCTTTGACGAGATAGTCCTGTGCGCCGTCGCGAACCGCTTGAATCGCTGACCGTTCATCGTTGAGGCCGGTCAGCACTATGACCGGCACGTCGGGGGCGGTCTCCTGAAACCGCAGAAGCGTATCCAAACCCGTACTGTCGGGGAGAAACAAATCGAGCAATACGAGGTCGAAGTTCTGATCGGCGATTTGCTCGAGGCCATGGGCCAACCGATCCGCTGTCGAGATCATGAAAGACTTGGTGCTGCCGTCCGTAAGCAGTTCCCGGAATAGCCTGGCATCACCGGGATTGTCTTCAACGAGGAGAATGTTTAGCGGACGTTCGGTCAACTCACGCTACTCCGGTGGCAGCTTTACAATCGAGAGCCAGAAGTTCTCGATCCCCCGCACTACGCGCACGAACTCATCCAGGTCGACGGGCTTGGTGATGTAACAGTTGGCATGCAGGTTGTAGCTGGTCAGGATATCTTTCTCGGCCTGCGAGGTGGTCAACACCGCAACTGGGATACGTCGCAAGTTTTCGTCCGTCTTGATTTCGGCGAGAACCTGACGGCCGTCCATTCGGGGCAGATTGAGATCAAGCAGGATCAGGTCAGGGCGTGGCGCGTCGGCGTAGCGCCCTTCCCGCCGCAGCAACGACATGGCCTCGACTCCGTCCTGCACGACGTTGAGTTCATTGCGCACCTTTGCGTCTCGCAACGCCTCGATCGTGAGCCGAGCGTCGCCGGGATTGTCCTCGACAAGGAGGATGTTGATGGCGCGTCCAGTCGAGTTCATGTTCATACCGGATCCATTTGAGATGCCGAGGACGTTGAGGTCAACTTCCGTGCCTGGTTGATGTCATCCTCTATATCCCGGCAGGGAAGCGTGAAGAAGAAGGTCGAGCCATGGTTGACCTCAGACTCGACCCAAATTCGGCCGCCGTGGCGTTCGACGACTTTCTTGCAAATGGCAAGACCGATGCCAGTCCCCGGATATTCGGCCCGTGTGTGCAAGCGCTTGAAAACGGTGAAAAGCTGCTCGATGTACTTGGCATCAATGCCGATGCCATTGTCCGCGATCGAGAATAGCCATTCCCTGCCGTCTAGCCGAACCGCGATCTCGATTTCCGGGACGCGCTCGCCACGGAACTTGATGGCGTTGCCGATCAGGTTTTGGAACAGTTGAACCAACTGGAATCGATCGGCATCGATCTTCGGCAGTTCGGACTTTCGGATGATTGCGCCGCTCTCGATCAGCGCCGCTTTGAGGTTCGTCAAGGCGCGCTCGACCACAAGATTGCAATCGATCGCCTCGAACGCACTGCCCTGCGTGCTGACACGTGAGTAGACCAGCAGATCGTTGATCAACGCCTGCATCCGTGCAGCGCCATCCACGGCAAAATGGATGAACTCGTCGGCATCGGCATCCAACCTTCCTTTGTAACGTCTGCCAAGCAATTGGGTATAACTTGCCACCATTCGCAGCGGCTCCTGCAAGTCGTGCGAGGCGACATAGGCGAAGCGCTCCAGCTCGATGTTTGACCGGGCCAGCTCACTTGCCCTCAGGTCGAGCTCGCGTGTCTTTTCCGCGACGCGCAGCTCCAGAGTGGCAGCATGCGCGTGCAGTTCGGATTCCCGGCTTTTGAGCGCGGTCGTCATTCGATTGAAGGCACGCGCCAAACGACCAAGCTCGTCGCTCGAGGAATCAGGCAGCACCACATCCCGCTCGCCAGCCTGGACTCGTCTGGCGCCCGCCTCGATGCGCCGGATGGGGTTGGTAATGGTGCGCGACAACAATCCCGACGCCGCCGATGCGACGAGCAAAAGCAGGCCGCTAGCGATCGCGAGGCTCTGGCCGAGTTGATAAACAGGGGCGAAGGCTTCGGCCTTGTCGAGTTTTGTGATGAGACACAAACCAAACTTCGGCATCCAGCGATAAACGGTGATCGCCGGAACGCCGCGGTAGTCATTCGAGAGATCCAGCCCATCGTTGTGGTCAAGGCAGAGCCGGGCCGCCACGCTTCGGTCCGAGCTAAGGGTGCTCGCGTCGGCGTCGGTCAGCAGGCGCGGTCTGTTGACAAACTGCTTATGCGTATCGATCAGGTATGCTTCGTCGGTCGCGCGGAGCCCTGCCCGACGATCGACAGTACTAGCCAAACTCTCCGTTCCGAGACGGGCGACCAGAACGGCAACAAGTGCACCGTTCCGGGCACGGAGCGGCGCGGACAAGAACGGCGACAACAGGGTGAGGTTCCTCGAACGGTCCGGCACCAGGTAGAGGCCGGCGCGGATCTTGGCATTGGTGAAATAAGGCTCACCCGCGCCCTGGCGGCTATGATCGGCAGGATCCGTCGCCGTCAGGACTCGGCCCGATTTCGGTTCCATCACAAAAAGCGCGACAAAGTCCTGGCCCTCTCCGGTGCGCGCTGCAAGGTCGTCGCGGAAGTCAGCCCAATCGTCGAGCGTCGCATCCGCAGGAAGACCGGCAAGCTTGGTGAAGTCGTCGACAATGTGGGGCGATTCGCTGAGCCCGCGCAGCTCGCTCAACTGCCCGTCGAGCCATGACCCGATCGCGGCCTGTTTTTCCAGTGCTCGCGATTGGACCTCGGCAACAACGCTGCTCTCAAGCGCCGCCCTGCCCTGGTTGAAGGCCAGCCATCCGGTCGCGCCGAGAAGGATTGCAGCGAAGAGCGCAAAAAGCAGGGTAAGCTTTTGTGAAATCCCAAGCCGCAAGAGCGGCAAGGCCTCCTGCGGATCGCCATGCGATCGCATGCTCATTCCGCACTCGGCCGCGCGCCGCGGCGAAGCTGCAGCAAACCGATCGCCAACCAGGCGAGAGCCAGCGCTACCAGGGCAGCGGGCAGCCAGATCTTCGCCGCTAATATGCGCAGTCGGACCGAAGTCGCCGCGCCGAACAGGTCGGCCTTGGACTGCGCGGAATACCTAGCCCGCCAGACACTGAAGTCGCCTATCGACTTCCCGGTGGCCGGATCGACGAAAAAGCTGTGGCCATTATCCGTCATGTCGACAAGGGTGCCTGAGACGGGTTCGACCCACAGAAAGCCTTCGCCGTCTGTCCCGACCCCGAAGCGCTCGGGTACGTCGGGAAGATAATCATAGGTCTTTGTCTCGTCGAGGTCCGCGATCGTGAAGCGGTACACTGCGAGCGCCAGACCGTCGACCACCTCATTGTGATCGAAAGCCAGGTGTCGTGGACCGCCATAATAGGGGTCCCAGACCTCATCAGCGACGTCCCTCAGATGCGGCGGGAACAGGAATTGCCCACTGCGGCTAAGGTCGCCGTAGCCCGCCACATTCTGCCTGGTCATGCGATCGACGCCGTAAAGGCCGGTGGTTTGATAGTTCACCTCACCGGTGTCAGTCGTCCAATCGATATGGCTCTGGACGATGGCAACGTCGCCGGTGGCGCTCAGCACCTGGTCGACACGACGGCCCTCCTGGTGGAACGCGGCGAAGGCCACATCTGGCGTCTGCCGGAAGCGGCTATCCGATTCGAGGATGACGCTACCGGTATAGTCAGCCGGCAACCTCTCCAAGGCTGGTCCGAGGCTCAATCGTATAATCGCTGCGGTAACGATCAAAAACGCTGGTGGCGCAAGGACCCACAGGAAAGGTATCGAGCGGCGCCCCTGCGGAGCATTCACCATTGCCGATGCATGCGGCGCATCAGCTCCCATCGTTGCTCCCTCGGCTTGCCAACGGCAATCGACTTTCGGCACGAATCGCTCCTATGCCGACCAATATTCCATGCGTGCGTTAGTCTATCTGCGAGCTGCTCCACGATATCTGCTTCCCACAGAGGGATCAAGATCAAGGATCTATTGCCCCTTGTGGATTCCCTCATCTTATCGCGGCATAGATAACCTTTTGCTTACGATTTCACGCCCAAGCATCAGATGGTCCGGTGCAAATGGCTTTCGTAAGCTGAGGACATTGGCACGACCGGCGTCGGCACACGATCGGGATACCTGACGAGAGCTGTATTGCCGCGACTCGCGGGGGCGGGGCAGCGTTCGGGCCGGATCACACACCTAGCAATTCGAAATCGGCTTTCTCGAACATTTGGCCTTCAGCCATGTCTTAGACGGTCCGCTCCTGTAGCGGCTATCGGCGCGTTTCGAAATGACGCCACTAAGCCCGGTTTTCTCGATGGCGCGAAAGATCGCCAGCGCGTCGCCCTCAAAATGCTCACTGTATTGGATCTTGCCGACGCCAGGCTGAACCAATTGCCGCAGCGCTTGCTTGCGCTGCAGCAAGGGCAAGCGGACGAGATTGAGACCGTCGAGATGGAGAATGTCGAACGCGACGAACACCAGCCGGCTCGGCTCGTTCCAGATCGCGGCTTCCAGCGCAGCGGAATCGGGCGAACCACGCACGCCTGACACAATCACCTCGCCGTCGAGAATGGCGGCCCGACACTGCAGTTCGACAGCCAGGGCGAGGGACCAGTATTTTGTCGTCCAATCACGGCCGTTCTTGCTGTACAGACGCACGCCACCTTTATCGATGATGATCTGCGTCCGGTAGCCGTCGAGCTTGGCCTCGTGAACCCATCCCTCATCTTCGGGTATCCGCTCGACAAGAGTTGGCATCTGCGGCGAAATGAACTCCAGCCGGCTGCCGTCGAGCTTGGCACGCTTACTCAATTACGCCACCATCTTTGACGGATAGCGGTGGCGTTATCGGCACAGGCGGACCGATGTCCCCAACTTGGACACCTGCCGCCCGTGCCGAGCCCCCACTAAGCCATTCTGCTGCGGAATGAATTCCGGCCGGCCGCCCCCGGCTTGGCACGCTTACTCAATTACGCCACCATCTTTGACGGATAGCGTTGGCGCGATCGGCACAGGCGGATCGATATTTCCCCCCAACTTGGAAACCTACCGCCTGTGCCGAGCCCCGCTAATCCGTCACGAACATCTATGAATAAGGGCGCATTGTCGTTAGCTGCGCATCCAAATACTTATCCTGGCGTGCATATCTCGATATCGGCGCGGCATCCTCTCCGAGGGCCGCCAACGCCCTGCTCAGCTTCCAAGCGCTTTGAGCCAAGCTTCAAAGGAAGAGGCCTTCTCGTGCGCGCCAAGCGAAACAGAGTGGGCGGGGCGCGGCAATACCATCGTCCTGCGGCCTTCACGCGGGCTGTAACCGAACTCCTTGCTGAACGCTCGGCTGAAGTTTGCCGCTGAACTGAACCCGAAGGCTTCCGCAATTTCAACAATGCGTCGGCTGTCCGCCGGGTCGCTAAGCGCAAGATGGGCTGCTAAAAGTCGGCGACTTTGAATGTAGTGGAGAACGCCACCGCTCGGTTCGAACAACTGATAAAGGCGAGATCGAGAAACGCCGAGCGCCCGACACATAGAATCCGGTGTCAGACGAGCCGCGTCCAGATTGTTTTGGACGTATCGACGCGCTCGCTCCATGAGCGCGACACTCGCCAGTTGTTCGGCCGCCGCGGCATGTTCCGCCGGAGGCGCAAGGCAGGCAATGATCATGCTGCGTGTTGCGTGTACGATGCGGGGCAGATCTTCCGCCGTGAGATTGCGCAGTCTTGTTACGATGCTGTTGACGTAGTCGATCAAAAGGTTAGCAAAGTTACCGGACAGAATTGAATTGTTGTTCGCGTCGAGGGTCCCCGCCGCGTCGGCGAACAAATCACGCGGCAAATAGAGAAAGAGACTTTCGGATTCCGTTGTCCTTCCGCGAAACGGGTAGCCAAGCGACCTGATCTCCAATTTGCCCGGCTGGCCCTCCGCGACGCGGCGATCAACCTCCGTCCATGACCGGCCAGTATGTGGTAAGACGACATACCAGTGATCGATCGAGCTGGACCGTAACTTCGCGGCAGAACGTATATAACTGTGCGCTGGCGCACGCTGTTCAACGACCAGCATGCCACCAAGATTCCAAGCCGTGTGGTCGGCGGGAAAGCCGTCGTCCGGCGATTTGTTATCCGGCAGCTTGACCTCGACAAGCGGTGCCACATGCGCTTGCCAAGCGGTGAATTGATCCCCTGGTGCCAGCGCGAGCGTTGAAAAGGACAACGGTTCTAGTACCGGCGCGAGTTGTGGAGCGACCTCATTGCTAGGTTGAACGTCGCGCGGCCAACGGCGTCGCTCACGCTCCGGCGCTTGCGCAGCATGGGCCTCGTCCTGCTTTTTGGCGTCCATCGCGCGTGGTGTCATATCCGATTCCGGTATGCCCATGCCCTCGCAATCATGTGGTGTATCCCGGGCCTCTGGCAAGCCTGTTGGCCGCATCGGCGATCACGCTGGATTACAGCAAGAAATGCATCCCGAGATAAGTTTCTGGATGCGAAGATAACGACACTCTCCAAACTGGTGCGTATAGATTCCAGCATCGTGAAAGCGATGTTGAGGAGACCACGAAATGAACGAAAAGCTCAAAGGAGAAGCCCGCCGCAAGATAATTCTTGATGGATACGTTAACAACGAGCCATTGAAAAACATTGCGGCAAAGCTCGGATGCTCATTGGCGAGCTTGAAAGTCAGCGCCAGCAAACTTGGCTGCACCAGAACTCCAAAAGAGGCGGCGGATTTTCGGCGCGGTTTTTGTATACCGGAAGACAAGCGGCAAGACTATTACCAGCTTATGACCTCCGGACAATATAGATCTCGCGAGTGCGCGCAGATCCTAGGGCTGCTGACAACGCAATCATAAGCCCGGAGGAAATCTGGCTACAATACTATTGACGATACTGTCGCTCAAGCCTCAGTGATAAAAGCCCGCCGCAAAGCACGGGCGGCGGGCCGGAAAGGTCCGCTCAATGCTGCGCCAGCGTTTTAGTCGCACCTGTCTTAGCCCTCTCGATCTGGCTGTTTGCGAACGCGTGTTCAACCAGGTCTGCGCGGATGAACAGCTCGATCCTTTGGACCCGGACGCCGAAATTTTAGCGACGATGGTTGTGGCCATTTTTCGAAATGCTCACACTTGCGAGCGGGAGCTGCTGGAAGCGGTCAGATCCCTCCGGCAAAAGGTCACAGGAACCGGCCAGTAGCACATGTCGCTCAAAACTGCTCAGCGACGCCTCGATTGAGATGCTGGAAGGGATCGGCAGTTCATAGTTCGCAGTTTCGTCCAGCTCGGGAGCCAAGTTTTTCAACCGACATTGGACGAAGCGCGGAATTCTGTTCTGCGATCCGCTCGACTGCGTTCAGCTATGGGCTCAAACGACCCTGCGGATGCTGGATCATTTGTTGCCGCCAGATGATGCCCGTTGCCGTGCAACCTCGAGGATGAGCACGCGTTTACGACGATTGTCCGGTTTCATGGGAGAGCGGCCATCATGGCTAACTACTCCAAACTGATTGGCTCGATCGTCGGTGGCGCGGTGGGCTGGCTTGGCTCGAAATACGCCTTGCCACCCGATTTGACTTCGCCCGAAATCCAGGCCGCGGCGACGCTCATCCTGAGCGCGGTGGCGACCTATCTGTTTCCGGCAAACGCCCAGAGCGCGGCGCCGACGGCCGAACGGCCCGCCGATACGACACCCCGGAATCGGTGAAGGTCGCATCCGCGCTACGGTCCAATGCCTGTCAGAAGGCGACGAGTTTGATCGAAGCGCGGCTCGCGTTTCCAAAGACGCCGCCGTTGCACTTGCGCGCGAATGCATGTCGCGCGATGGTCGCGCGACTTTCGGGGAGGATTCATGCGCAACATCCTGGCATCGGCGCTGCTGCTGGCGGCAGCGCTTTCTTCAAGCACCGCCCTCGCTCTGGACAGTTCCGGCACACCGGGCGTCGTCACGCCGCTTGCCTCCAAGACGACCACCGCCTCAGGCCAGCCGATCACGCTGCCGCAGGGGAATGTCGAGGTTCAGGTTTCGGCCTATCAGATCGCCCCCGGCGCGACGCTTCCAGTGCACAAGCACCCCTTCCCGCGCTATGCCTACGTCGAGGCAGGCACGCTCAAGGTCACCAATATCGAGACCGGCAGCAGCAACACCTACAAGACCGGCGATTTCATCGTCGAGATGATCGGGCAATGGCATCAGGCCACCAATATCGGCGTCGATCCGGTGAAGCTTCTGGTGATCGACCAGGTCAAACAGGGCGCCAAGAACACGATCTTGAAGCAGTAGCCAGGCAGGCACCTGCATCTGCAGGCATCGAGGCAAAGGGCTTCAAGTATCCGTTTGCCAGGCGCCCGCCCCGAGGTGGACGCCTGGCTAGCTGTCTTAGCCCCAAGCGCCCACCGGCTGCCGGGTCGGCGCATTCAGGCGGTTGAACGCATTGATCAGCGCGATCTGAATCACCAACGCGGCCAGCGCCTTGTCGTCATAATGACGGGCGGCCTCGTCCCAGACGTCGTCGGGCACCGCGTCGGAGCGATCGGCCAAGCGCGTTGCGGCCTCCGTCAACGCAAGAGCAGCCCGTTCGGCACCGTTGAAGTAAGGCGTTTCCCGCCAGGCGGAGACGGCAAAGATCCGCTCGTCCTTCTCGCCCGCCTGCTTCAGCTCGCGCGCGTGCATGTCGACGCAAACGCTGCAGGCATTGATTTGGCTGGCACGCAGATGGATGAGCTTGCGCGTCACATAGGGCACCTCGGCGGCTTCGGTCGATTTGTCCAGCGCCAGCAACGCCTGCAGGGCGCCGGGAATGAGCATCACCGGGTTCTTCAATCTGGCTTCCATCGTTTGTCTCCTGTGGTCTTGCAACCGTTATCGCGCATCGGATTCGCCAATGGCGGCTTTGGTGAAATCAATAACCATTCGGTTATGATTTACCCATAACCTTGCAGTTATGGATTGTCAAGCGGCACCCGCCACGCCCGACGGCTGAAGGCCATCGTCTTCGCTTGCTGGATCGATCGTTGCGGCTTTCGCGACACCCGTCCCGATGCTAGGGCTGGTCACCCCTATTTGAAGCATGGATGGACACTTGTGATTGACGCCCGACAGCCGCTGATCGAAATCTGCGTCGAAGGCATCCATGGGCTGCTTGCCGCGCAGGCCGCCGGCGCCGACCGGGTCGAGCTTTGCGCCAGCCTGGTCGAAGGCGGCATCACACCGAGCCTCGGCACTGTGCGCGCCGCGCTCGAACGCGCAACCATCCCCTTCCATGTCATCGTGCGCCCGCGCGGCGGCGATTTTCTCTATAGCGAGGCGGAATACCGCTCGATGCTCGCCGATGTCGAAGCCCTCCGCGATCTCGGCGTGGCCGGCGTCGTCGTCGGTTGCCTGACCGCTGACGGAGCCATCGACGAGGCGCGCATGAGCGAGCTGGTGCAGGCCGCAGGCCCTCTCAACGTCACCTGCCATCGCGCCTTCGATATGACGCGCGATCCGCCGGAGGCGCTCGAGGCGCTGATCCGCTGCAAGGTCGGCCGGGTGCTGACCAGCGGCCAGCGCGACACGGCGCTGGAAGGCGTTGACCTGCTTGCGCAGCTCGTTCGCCAGGCTGGCGAACGCATCATCATCCTCGGCTGCGGCGGACTAGCGCCCGACAATATCGGCGAAGTCCTGAGGCGAACCGGACTGAGCGAGATGCATTTCGCGGCGCTTGCCGACGTGCCGAGCGCCATGCGCTACCGCAACCCGCATGTCGGCATGGGCGGCGCCGATCTCGATCGCGAATACCGCAACACGGTGACCGACGAGATTCTGGTGGCGGCAACGATCGCGGCCGCGAGAGCGTGATGCCGGAGACAACGATGTGGAAAGACCGGCTGCTGATCGAACGCGTCACGCCCGCCGACGAGGCCGCTATCCTCACCCTCAACAACGAGCATGCCGCCGAACTGTCCTGGCTGGAGCTTGAGCGGCTGTCGTTCCTGATCGGGCAGGCTTTCTACGCGCGCCGCATCGGCGCGCTCGAAGCCTTCATCATGTGCTTCGATCAGGACGCGCGCTACGACAGCCCCAACTTCCTCTGGTTTCGCGAGCGCTATCCGCGCTTCGTCTATGTCGACCGGGTGGTGGTCGCGGCCGAGGCGCGCGGCCGTGGCCATGCGCGCCGGCTCTATGAGGATCTGTTCGAGCATGCCCGGCGCGCCGGCCATACGATCGTCACCTGCGAGGTCAACGCCGATCCGCCGAATCCTGCCTCGGATGCCTTCCACGCAGCGCTCGGCTTCGCCGAGGTCGGCGATGCCGTGATTCACGGCGGCAAGAAGTCGGTGCGCTATTACGCCAAGCCGGTCGCCGGCTAAGCGACAAAGATTGCTGGTCCCAAAAACAAGCCAGAGCTAATGTGGCCGCTGCGCTGGCTGGGGGTCATGTCATGCCGAGCAACGTCTTCCGCTTCGACGAGAGCTGGGACATTCCGGACGCGACGCCGCAGGAGGTATGGGACGTCCTTTCGGATGCCGAGCTTCTGCCGCTCTGGTGGGGCGACGCCTATAAGGAGGTCGAACCCCTCGACAAAAAGGGCAAGGGCGTCGTCGGGTCGCGGGCGAGAGCCAGGGCGCGAGGCGCCCTGCCCTATGAGCTGAATTTCATCATCGAGGCGGCCGAGCTCGAGCCAGGTCGCCTGGTGGTGGTGAAGACCTTCGGCGATTTCGATGGGCTATGGCGAGCCGAACTATCGCCGTCCGGAACCGGAACGCATGTGAAGCTCACCTGGCAGGTCATCGTGGGAAGGCCGATCCTCAAATTCCTGGCGCCGCTGCTCAGGCCGGCCTTTGCCTGGAACCACCGCTGGACCACGCCGCGCGGCGAAGCCGGGCTTCGGCGCTATCTGGCCGCTCAAAAGGGCATCAAGAACTGACCACCTTCACCAATTGCGGTTGAGCCAGCCCCGGGCTGGTTTTTCGATGATGTAGTAGCTCGCCAGCGCGCAGGCGAAGACCGCGGCCAGCATCGGGATCGGCGCGCTGTCCCGGTCATAGACGAACTTGTAGAAGGGCTGCTGCCAGAGATAGAGCGAATAGGACCACAGCCCCAGCATCACCATCGGCCGCGACGACAGCAATCCGGTGAGATACCCGCCCGCGAAGTCGAGCGTGTTGACGGCGAGCGCGAGCAGCGGCACTCCCAATAGATAGTGCACGGGCGTGGGCACCGGATCGAGGAACAGCAAGACCGCGCCAGCGGCAGCCGCCAGCGCCACATGCCGGTTCATCAGAAAGGCCGGCAGCCGTCCGTCGGCTTTGAGCAGGCAGATCGCCGCCGAAAGCAGGATCGAGGCGATATGCACGTCGGTGCGCCAGTAGCTGGTCTCGTAGTCCATGCCGAACGCCCAGTAGGAGATGGCGCCGTTGGCCATCGCAAGCAGCGACAGCGCCATAAGCAGCCGCACGACATTTGCACGCCCGGACACCACCATGCTGATCAGCGCCAGCAGAATATACGAATGCTCCTCGACGCAGAGCGACCAGATATGGTCGAGCGCGCCGGCGCGGTTTACGAGAATGCCGGCATAGTTGTAGGTGAAGGTCAGCGCCGTCAGCGCCGCCTTCCACTTGAAGGCGATGAAGCTGCCGGCGAGCCCGGCCATGGCGGCGATCACGAACACCAACAGCGCCGGATAGATACGCGAGAAGCGGCGCTTGAAGAATTTCTTCAGCGGAAAGCGTTCGATGAACAGGATCTCGCCCATCAGCCGGCCGCTGAGCACGAAGAAGAACTCGACGCCGAGCACGCCGAGATTGATGCCGGGAACCGGAAAGAAATGGCCGATCAGCACGAGCGCGATCGACAGCCCGCGCCAGCCGTCGAGATAGGCCAGCCTTGTACGCGCCGCTTTGTCGGCTGCGGCCCGTGGCAGGACACCGGCCGTCGCGGAGATGTCGGTCATGCCGTCCTTCGCAACTCGAGGCCCCGGCACGGATGGCCCGTGCCTGGAACCGCTTCGTTTCCCGCCGCGTTCATTTTGCAGTGCGGGATAATCTTGTGCAAGTGCGAAGCCGCGAATTCTCGGGTAATTCCTGCCAAGTCGTTGCGAATACAAAAGGAAAAGGGGCCGCTACGGCCCCTTCCTTTCGTCCAGGCTGCGAGCGTTCACGCGTTGGCCGCGGCCACCGCGCGCTTCGCCATCACCGCGATCAGATTGGCGCGATAGTCGGCGGAGGCATGGATGTCGCTCATCAGGCCTTTGGCCGGCACTTTGAGGCCGTCGAGGGCCGAGGCGTCGAACTTCTTCGCCAGCGCCGCCTCGATTTCCCTGGAGCGGAAGACGCCGTCGTCGCCGGCGCCGGTCACCGCCGCTCGCACTCCATCCTTGCCCTTGGTGACGAACACGCCGACGATCGCGTAACGCGAGGCCGGGTTGCGGAATTTCTGATAGGCCGCCTTGGCGGGCGCGGTGAAGGTCACCGCCGTGATGATCTCGCCCTCCTTCAGCGCCGTCTCGAACAGGCCCTTGAAGAATTTGTCGGCGGCGATCTGGCGCTTGTTGGTGACGATGGTCGCTCCCAACGCCAGCAATGCCGCCGGATAGTCGGCCGCCGGATCGTTGTTGGCGATCGAGCCGCCGATCGTGCCCTTGTAGCGCACCGCCGGGTCGCCGATCAGCGAGGCCATATGGGCGAGCGCCGGGCAGGCCTTCTTCAGCTTCTCGTCGCTTGAGACGTCGTAATGCGTCGTCGCCGCTCCGATGGTGACCGTCTTGCCGGAAACCTTGACGCCCTGCAGCTCCTTCAGCCGCGACACGTCGACCAGATCCGAAGGCGCCGCGAGCCGCGTCTTCATGGCGGGGATCAGCGTCATGCCGCCGGAGAGCAGCTTGGCGTCACCGCTCTTCAACAGCTTGGCCGCCTCGGTGACCGAGGCGGCGCGGTGGTAGTTGACTGCGTACATGGGTTCCTCCCCTAAAGTGATTGGGGAGTAGTGAGTAGTCGGTAGTCAGTAGGGAGATGGCCGCTGACGGAGGCCAAGGCTCTCTATTCCCTACTCACTATTCCCTACTCACTACTCACTCATTTCGCCGCGCGTATCGCCGACCACACGGTCGACGGCGACGCCGGCATGGCGATGTCGACGACGCCGAGCGCATCGGTGATGGCATTGATCACCGCCGGCGGCGAGCCGATGGCGCCGGCCTCGCCGCAGCCTTTGACGCCGAGCGGATTGCCCGGGCATGGCGTGTTCGAGGTCGAGACCTTGAACGACGGCAGGTCGCCCGCGCGGGGCATCGTATAGTCCATATAACTCGCCGTCAGCAGCTGCCCGCTGGCGTCATAATACGCGCCTTCGAGCAGTGCCTGGCCGACCCCTTGCGCAATGCCGCCATGCACCTGCCCCTCGACGATCATCGGATTGATGATGTTGCCGAAGTCGTCGGCCGCGACGAACTGAATGATTTCCGTCAGGCCGGTTTCCGGATCGATCTCGACCTCGCAGATGTAGCAGCCGGCGGGGAAGGTGAAGTTGGACGGATCGTAGAAGGCCGTTTCTTTCAGGCCCGGCTCCATGCCGGCCGGCAGGTTGTGCGCGGTATAGGAGGCAAGCGCGACCTGGAACCAGGGCAGGCTCTTGTCGGTGCCGGCGACCTTGACCTCGCCATTCTCGATAACGATGTCGCCCTCGTCCGCTTCGAGCAGATGCGCCGCGATCTTCTTGGCCTTGGCCTCGACCTTGTCGAGCGCCTTGGCGACCGCCGACATGCCGACGGCGCCCGAGCGCGACCCGTAAGTGCCCATGCCCATCTGCACCTTGTCGGTGTCGCCGTGGACGATCGAGACCGAATCGATCGGCACACCGAAGCGCTGGGTGACCAGCTGCGCGAAGGTCGTCTCGTGGCCCTGGCCATGACTGTGCGAGCCGGTCAGCACCTCGATCGTGCCTACCGCATTGACGCGCACCTCGGCCGATTCCCACAGTCCGACGCCGGCGCCGAGCGAACCGACCGCAGCGGATGGCGCAAGGCCGCACGCCTCGATGTAGCAGCTCATGCCGATGCCGCGCAGCTTGCCTTGCTTGGCGGCATCCGATCGCCGCTTGGTGAAGCCGGCATAGTCGGCGGCCTTCATCGCCGCATCGAGCGAGGCGGCATAGTCGCCCGCGTCATAGTTCATGATCACCGGCGTCTGGTGCGGGAAGGAGGTGATGAAGTTCTTGCGCCTCAATTCCGCCGGCGACACGCCGAGCTCGCGCGCGGCGGTCTCCATCATACGCTCCAGCACGTAGGTGGCTTCCGGCCGCCCTGCCCCGCGATAGGCATCGACCGGCGCGGTGTTGGTATAGACGGCGCGCACATTGGCGTGGATCGCCGGTATGTCGTACTGGCCCGACAGCAGCGTGGCGTAGAGGTAGGTCGGCACGCAGGACGAAAACAGCGACATGTAGGCGCCGAGATTGGCTATCGTGTCGACCTTGAGGCCGGTGATCCGGTTGTCCTTGTCGAAAGCCATTTCCACCGTCGAGACATGGTCGCGGCCATGCGCGTCGGAGAGGAAGCTTTCGGTGCGGTCGGCAACCCATTTGACTGGAACGCCGGTCTTCTTCGACGCCCACAGACAGACGATCTCTTCCGGATAGATGTAGATTTTCGAGCCGAAGCCGCCGCCGACGTCGGGCGCGATCACCCTGAGCTTGTTCTCCGGCGCGACATTGTAGAAGGCGCTCAGCACCAACCGGGCGACATGCGGGTTCTGCGAGGTCGTCCAGCAGGTGTAATGATCCTCGGCCTTGTCGTAGTGACCAAGTGCAGCGCGCGGCTCCATCGCATTCGGCACCAGCCGGTTGTTGACGATCTTCATGCGCGTGACGTGGGCCGCCGACCTGATCGCGGCATCGGTTGCCTTGCCGTCGCCGAGCTCCCAGTCGAAGATCAGATTGTTCTCGGCCTCGGCATGGATCTGCGGCGCGCCCTTTTCGAGCGCCTTGGTCGCCTCGACCACCGCCTTCAGTTCCTTGTAGGTGATCTCGACCGCTTCCGCCGCATCGCGCGCCTGACCCTTGGTGTCGGCGATGACGATGACGACGGCGTCCCCGACATAGCGCACCTTATCCACCGCGAGCGGCGACCAGGCGCCCATCTTCATCGGCGTGCCGTCCTTGGAATGGATCATCCAGCCGCAAATGAGATTGCCGATCCCGTCGGCCTTGAGTTCCTTGCCGGTCAGCACGCCGACGACGCCGGGCATCGCTTGAGCTTGTCTGACGTCGATCTTCTTTATCTGCGCATGCGCGTGCGGGCTGCGCACGAACACGGCATGCTTCATGCCGGGCACCACCATGTCGTCGACATAGCGGCCGCCGCCGGTGATGAACCTCTTGTCTTCCTTGCGCGCCACGCGAGCGCCGACACCTTCGATACCCATAAGAAATTCCTCCGGAATTTAGGGGAATAGGGCAGTAGGGGAGCAAGGGAGTAGGGAATTAAGTGCCAAGTGGCTTACTCCCTTACTCCCCTATTCCCTTACTCCCCTATCAAGCAGCTTGCTTCGCCTTGCCCTTCGACCCCTTCGCCATCGCTTGCGATGCGGCGAGGATCGCCTTGACGATGTTGTGGTAGCCGGTGCAGCGGCAGATATTGCCGTCGAGCTCGGCGCGCACGGTGGCCTCGTCGAGTCCTTCCGGATGGTGCGCGATCATGTCGGTCGCCGCCATGATCATGCCCGGCGTGCAGAAGCCGCATTGCAGCCCGTGATGCTCCTTGAACGCCGCCTGCACCGGGTGCAGATCGGCACCGTTCGCCAGCCCCTCGATGGTCACGATGGTCGACCCGGAGGCCTGGACGGCGAGCATCGTGCAGGATTTCACGGCTCTGCCGTCGACATGCACGACGCAGGCGCCGCATTGCGAGGTGTCGCAGCCGACATGGGTACCTGTGAGGCCGAGATGGTCCCGTAAGAAATGCACCAGCAGCGTTCGGTCCTCGGCGCTCCCGCTGACCCGCTTGCCATTCACAGTCAACGACACATCCGACATGCAGCCCCTCCCCTGGGTATAACCTTGGTCATCCGATGCCGATGCCGTGCTAATGCTTCGGCAATGCGCTATCCTCATATCGCGCAACGGTAGGAAACAGCGCGGCCGGCTTTCCGCCAATTGTACTTTCGGTCATGGCCAAAGCGCCGCGCGGTACCGCACCCGGCCCATTGCCAAAACCGTGATTGAAGGCAAAGATGCCTGGGACGCCCCACGTGCCCGACACGTACAAAAACAGCGTTGGAGGAATTGCGGGAGAAGGCAAACTGGCCAGTTCGAGCACGCGCTATGCATGCGGCCTCTCGGCGCTCACCACCGATGAGCCCGACCCTAATGCCTTTGCCCGGGCAATCGCAGCCGAAGCCGCGGCCGTCGACGCCGGCTTCGCGCTGCTCTTCTTCTCCCAGAGCCTCGTCGACGCGGCGGCACTTGCACAGGCGCTGAAGCTCAATGCGCCTTCGCTTGCCTATGCTGGCTGCTCGACCGCCGGCGAGATCACGCCGCAAGGGCTGGAGGAAGGCCACATCCTCGCTTTGCTTCTGCCGTCATCATCGTTTTCGACCGCCAGCATCATGCTCGAGAACCTTTCCTCCTCCGGCATGGACAGGATCACCGACGAGGTCGCCTCGCTGAGGAGCCTGCTGCGCGGCCGCGCTGGCCAGGAGCGCGCGAAAAGCGTTTTCGCGCTCTGCTTCATCGATGGGCTCTCCTACGCCGAGGAAGCGGTGACCTCGGCCATTCACTGGGGACTGGACGACATTCCGCTGATTGGCGGCTCGGCGGGCGACGACCTGAAATTCGAAACGACAAGGCTGATCTCGAACGGCAAGATCGCTTCCGACAGCGCCATCGTCGTGCTGATCGCGACCGAGATCCCCTTCCATGTCTTCAAGACCGACAATTTCATTCCCACCGACGAGAAGCTGGTGGTGACGGCGTCTGATCCCGACCATCGAATCGTGCGCGAATTCAACGCCACCAACGCGGCGGAGGAATACGCCGCCTCCGTCGGCATGGTGCCGCAGGCGCTGACACCCTTAAGCTTCGCGTCTCACCCTGTCGTGGTGAAGGTTGGTGGCGAATATTATTGCCGCTCGATCCAGCGCATGCATGCCGACGGCTCGCTGTCCTTCTTCTGCGCCATCGACGACGGCGTCGTTCTGTCCATCGCGCAGCCCAAGAACATGGTGGAAGCGACTCGCGACGCCCTGCTGGACGTCGAGCGCAAGCTCGGCGGTATCGACATGGTGCTCGGCTTCGACTGCGTGCTGCGCCGGCTCGACGCGCGCAACCGCCAGGTCTTCCGCGATATTTCCGAGCTCTACCGGACCAAGAACGTCATCGGTTTCGGCACCTATGGCGAGCAGTATCGCTCGATGCATCTCAACCAGACCTTCACCGGCATCGCCTTCGGTGAGCGCCGGGCGGCCGAGTGAACTGCCATGCCGCTTCGTGATATCGACGACCTCGAGAAGCTGAAGAAGATCAATGCCGCTCTCGTCAGCCGCGTCGAACGCTCGATGGACCAGCAGGTCAACGCCTTCTCTTTGTTCCAGACCGCGATCTCGCTGGAGAACCAGGTGCGCACCCGCACCGAGGAGTTGCATACGACGCTGCGCCGGCTTGAGCGGTCGAACATCGAGCTCAGCGCGGCAAAGGAAAACGCCGAACTGGCGAATCTTTCCAAGACCAGGTTCCTCGCCGCCGCCAGCCACGACGTGCTGCAGCCGCTCAACGCCGCGCACCTGTCGGTTTCGGCACTCGCCGAAGTCCAGACCAGCGAGGAAGGCAAGAAGCTGGTGCGGCAGGTCGAGCGCTCGCTGGAGACGATGGAAGACTTGCTGCGCACGCTGCTCGACATCTCCAAGCTCGACGCCGGCGTGGTGCAGCCAGAGATTGGCGATGTCAGCCTGGAGGCGCTGTTTTCCTCGCTGCGCTCGGATTTCCTGCCTGAGGCGCAGAACAAGGGCCTGTCGCTGAAATTCCGGCCGGTCAATGCCGTCGTGCGCTCCGACCGTACGTTGCTGCGCCGCATCTTGCAGAACATCCTCTCCAACGCGCTGCGCTACACCCGCTCGGGCGGCGTGCTGGTCGGCACCAGGCATCGCGGCGATACCATCCGCATCGACGTCGCCGACACCGGCTGCGGCATCCCCGACGACCAGCGCGAGGCGGTGTTCGAGGAGTTCCATCGCGGCACCTCGACCCTCGTCGATGCCGGGCTGGCCGGCGGATTGGGCCTCGGCCTCGCCATCGTGCGCCGCATGGCGGCCGCGCTCGGCCATCCCGTCACCTTTTCGTCGAAAGTCGGGCGCGGCACGATCTTCCATATCGATGTGCCGGTCGGCATGACCGCCGCGGCTGAGCCGGCAGCGGGCATCGGCGATTTGGAACGGCCGCGCGGCTACGGCTTGTTCGGCACCAGGGTGCTGCTGGTGGAAAACGACGCCGACGTGCTGAGCGCCATGACCTCGCTACTCGAGCGCTGGCAATGCCTGGTGCGCGCCGCGACCTCGACCGACGATGCGCTCGACCTGCTGGGCGACACCGCTTGGGTACCGGACATCATCATCGCCGACCAGCATCTCGACGGCGGCGACCTCGGCACCGCGACAATAGCCGAAGTCCGCGACTATCTCGGCCGCCCTGTCCCGGCGCTGATCGTCACCGCCGATGGCTCCGAACTCATCGCCAAAGCCGCCCGCGCCGCCGGCATCGAATTGATGCGCAAGCCGCTAAAGCCGGCGCAGTTGCGTGCGTTATTGGCGCATTTGCTGGCTTAAGGGCGCGGTTTTTCTGTCACCACAAAACAAGAGAGCTATTTGCGCTCGAAGATATTGCGCAAGGCAATTGCCATATGGCGCTCGAACGCATTGGAACTTAGCCGATTGTTGTATCAAGCTAGCCTATGCGGTTCAACTCTCAAATAAACCTGTGGACAAATGTTGTGTGACGTTTCGGTGTCGTATCGCTCAAATCCGGATTGAGTATCGATAAGCAACTTGCTCGGGGGGACTCATGAGGCGGTTGCTTGTTGGCGCGGCAGTGCTTGCCGCGGGCGTCGTCGGCGCGGATGTTTCTGTTGTTTCTTATATTAGCGGAAGTGCGGGGACAGTAGCGTTCGCGCAAGAGGCGCAAGGCCCTTCGGTCGATACAGGCGCGCCAACAAATGGTTTCGGCAATAGCGGCGCGGCGCTGGGCGGCCAGCCGAGCGGCAACGCGACATCCTCCGATCCGTCCTCGGAGACCGGCGGCGCCGGTTCCGGCACGACGCAGGTGACGGGCAGCCCCGATGAGGCGGCCAAGGTCGGCGTCAAGCCGGGCGACGGGAAGACCGCGGACGACGGTAAATCTGCCGACACCAAGACGACGACCGATCCGAAGTCGGGCGGCAAGGCCAAGACCACCGATACGGAGGCAGCGCCCGAGGAGCCTGCCGCAGCCGCGGCGACTGCGGCTGCAACGTCGACCACGACCACCAGCGGCGATCCGGAGGCGATCGGCACGCCGAAGGTCGATCTGCCCAAGGCCGCCGGCAATGGCAATCTCGGCTATTCGGTTGCCATCGATGTGCCGGCCTTCCATGGCATCGAGCCGCAGATCGCGCTCAACTACAATTCGTCGCGCAAGACCAAGCTCGGCGGCCTCTACCAGGGCTGGCTCGGCTATGCCTGGGGGCTCGACAGTTTTGATGTCATCGAGCGGGCAAGCCCCGGCTACGGCATGCCAGTCTATGACGCGACCGACATTTTCCTGCTCGACGGCCAGGCGATGGTCGCCTGCGTTGCCGGCATGGTCTCGCCGTCCTGCGCGACCGGCGGCACGCATGCGACGGACAACGAAAGCTATCGCCGCATCGCGCTGAACAGCAGCACGAATGAATGGAAGGTAACCGACAGGGACGGCACGGTCTCGACCTTCCGCTCGGTGGGTGCCGTCGCCAATATCAATCCGGCAGCCGGCACGCCGGCCTATGATCTTGCCTTCAGCTATCGCTGGCTGTTGACCTCCGTCACCGACACCAACGGCAATACGGTCATCTACAACTATACCTGCCCGACAAGCCCGACCTGCTATCCGGCAAGCGTCACCTACAATGGCACCAGCATCACTTTCTACTACGAGGCCCGTCCCGACCTGATCCTGATGGGCAACGGTCGCGACATCTCGGAAGCCAGCCAGCGCATCAAGACGATCGGTGTCCTGGTCGGCGCCTCGATGCGCAGCGCCTACAAGCTGACCTACGACCAGGCGCCGTTCTCCAACGCCTCGCGGCTGACCCAGGTTACCCGCCACGGCACCGATGCCACCATTGCCGCCGATGGCACCATCACCAGCGGAACGTCGAAGGTCGTCGCCCAGATGGCCTATCAGAACGCCGACTGGAGCTACACCACCGTCAATACTCCGCTCTACGAACGCATCCCGGCCACTGGCGGCAATCCAAGCTACGGGTATCCAAGAGATGCCATCGACCTTAACTTCGACGGTAGGGATGAATTGTGCTGTCGGTACTCCGAGACCACCACCACAATAACGACCGGCGGTGGAGGATCGACGGGAGATCACACTGAATATACAAAAAGGGTATCACAGAATTATAAGAGAATAATCAAGTTTGGCATCGATGGCGCCCGGTTCGATGTAAAGACATTGTTCGCCGACACGACGACGACCACGACAACAAACAATGCCAGCATTCCTGAATCGCCGAGCCCCTCTGCTTTGACCGCACTCGATCCCGGGCGCTTTCTGGCAACTAAGAACGCGATGGACTTTGCCCAATACACGGGTTCGAAAATAACTTCGTGCCATGGTACGCATGACCGTGGGGAGGTTTGCACCGACACCTACTCGGCGACCCCCTCTCTGGTGTTGACCGATGCCAATCTCGCCATGACCAACGTTGGTTGCAGCCCAGCTCCCGCTGGATACGAGTCCGTATGCAGCAGCCTGCCAAGCTACAGCAATGTGTCTACGCCTCCCACGAGTTCGCCATTTGTGGCCGATACGAATGGTGACGGAATTGACACCGTGGAGAAACGCGCCACATCCACCGACACCAGCATGGGCGTCGGGGACTTCCTCGGCAATGGCAAGCAACAGCCCTTGTTCATTGTGAGTACCACCCTCAAGAAGGGCGTCCTTTCCAGCGGCAAATGGCAAGCAGGCGGAACCGCTTTCAACATAAATTGCCAGTTTGACACACTCTTGAATCCTGGCTCCTGCGTCTTCGCAGACCTCAACGGCGACGGTGCGACTGACGTTGCCAGATATAGATCAAGCGCCGACGAGATCACGGTATATCTGTCGACCGGCGTCGGTTTTAAAAACTTCACGGCTACCAGCGGTATTCTCGGCGGCAAGGCGATTCTGGGTGATTTCGACAATGATGGAAGAACGGATGTTTTTACGCTGAGCGACAACGTTGTTGTCGGCCAGGGTGAAACACGTTTGATCAAAGTTTACTCTCTTCAACCCTCCTCATCCACGACCTACGCTGCGGTCAATCTCGCGCGCCCGGCATCGATTCCAACAGTCGGGGACGTGATCGGCGACTTCAACGGCGACGGGCTGGCGGACTTCACCACCTATGCCAGCATGATCATCTCGAACGCCGGCACCGGCAATCCGAACCTTTTGAAGCAGATCGTGACGGAGCTGGGCGGCACGGTGGCGGTTGAGTACACGCCATCGTCGACGTGGGCGAATAACTACCTGCCGCAGGTGGTGCATGCGGTGACGAAGCTTTCGGTGGGCGACGGCCGCGGGCAGACGGCGGTGAGCACCTATCAATATTCCGGTGGCAAATACGATCCGGCGGCGCGCAAGTTCCTGGGCTTCGCCTCCATCGTCGAGACCAGGCCGCTGGCCAATGGCGAGACGGCGCCCTCCAAGATCGAGACCACCTATCGCCAGGATCTGGCCAGCTACGGCCTGCCGTCGCTGACGGTGTGGAAGGATGGCGCGGGCACCGCGCACAAGCAGGTCGCCGAGACCTATGCCGTCAACGCCACGACCAAACCCTACACGGTCCAGAATACCGCGACCGACACGACGCTGACCGAGAACGTCACGCACACGCTCAGGGTCGAGCGCGGCTTCGATGCCTACAACAACGTCGTCAGCCTCAAGGACTATGGCCGCACCGATGCCAGCGGCGACGAGACCTGGACGGAACGCTTCTTCTCGCCCAACACATCGGCCTACATCGTCTCTTCGCTGATTGCCGAGCGGGTGCATGCGGGGCTCACCGGCAGCGATCCCTATGTCAGCTACAAGCACAATTACTATGACGGCAGCACCGATGTGTGGGCGGTGCCGACCAAGGGCAATTTGACCCAGGTGCAGAGCTTCAGCAATGTCTCCACAGGCACGGCGGTCAACCAGTATTTTGCCTACGACTCGTTTGGCAACAGAACCGCGGCCAGCAACGGCCTCGGCCACCGCACCGAGTGGGACTATGATCCGACCTATCACCTCTATCCGGTGACGGAGCGGGCGCCGAAGTATTTTGCCACCGGCGGTCAAGTTGCCGACACCCGCTTCGTCTCGACCGCGACCTTCAATGCAGTGTGCGGGCTTCTGGCGACCAAGACCGACTGGAACGGTCTGGTGAAGACCTTTGCCTACGATCCCTTCTGCCGGCCCTATCAGGTCTCGCAGAGTGTGACAGGCGCCTATGCCAAGACGCGCTTCGAGAGCGAAGGCAATCCGGCAACACAAGCGCTGGTCAAATACACGCCGCTGCCCAACGGCGCCGGCGAGGACTTTACCCGCTCCTATTATGACGGCTTGGGCCGGATCTACCGTGTCGAGACCCCCGGCGAGACGACGGCCGGACCAAGGCGCATCGCCGACACCGACTACGATCCGCGCTCCAATGTGCTGCGCACCGCCTTCCCGAGGTTCGTCGGCGATGCAGCGCAGTGGACCACCAACTCCTACGACTGGAACGACCGGCTGATCCTGACGGTCAATCCGGATTCGAGCCAGCGCAGCTATTTGAACGAGCTAGCGACAGGAACAGGCGTCAATCCGCGCCTCAATGCGGTGACGATGACCGACGAACTCGGCCATCAGACCCGGACAGCCTGGACGACGCATGGCGATATCGCCGGCATCGTTCGCGACAATGGCGGTCTCAATCTCGGTGAGAGCCGCAGCTATGACGTGCTCGGCCGCTTGATCGGAGTGACGGACCCCGGCGGCTCGACCTGGAGCTACACCTACGACATGCTCGGCAACCGGCTGTCGGCTTCCGATCCCGACCTCGGCACCTGGACCTACACCTACGATGCGGCCAACCGGCTCATCAGCCAGACCGATGCCAGGGGCACGGTGACCAATCTCAGCTATGACCAGATGGACCGGCTGACGCAGAAGACGGCAACGGCTTCCGGCGGCAGCGCCGTCACGCTGACGCAAAACACCTATGACGAGGCGGCTGCCGGCTCCTACAATATCGGCCAGCTGACCACCTCGACCAATCCGGCCGCGACGCAAAGCTACAAGTATGATGGCTTCGGCAAGGTGGCGCGGCAGGATGCCTCCATCGGCACGCTGACCCATACCACCATCACAACCCGCGATGCCTCGGGCCAGGCGATCGCCACGCAATACCTGCCGGCTGAGCTCGACTTCGGCACTGCGGCCTCACCGCTGCAATACACTGCCGGCAACAAGCTTGCCTCAGCCCCCGGCTTCATCACCTCGACACTCTATGAGGCCGATGGGCAGACCAAGGAGATCAACTACGCCAACGGTGTGAAGACCGCCTTCACCTACTCGCCGACCCGGCGTTGGGTGACGCGCGTCACCACCTCGAGGGGCGCGACCGTGCTGCTCGACGACCAGTACGCCCGCGACACTCTCGGCCGCATCACCGGCACCACGGGGCTGACGGCTTCCGACAGCTGGACCTATGGCTATGACAATGCCGACCGGCTGACCTCGTCCGACAATCTCGGCGACAACACGCTCGACGAGACCTTCGTCTATGCCGCCAACGACAACATGGTCTCGCGCAGCCGTGTGGCCGGCACCTACACATATCCGGCGGCGAACGCAGCGCGTCCGCATGCGCCGACCAGCGTCGGTTCAAACGCCATGGCCTATGACGCCAACGGCAATCTCACCTCGGACGGCAGCCGCACGCTCGCCTGGGACGAGGCCAACCGGCTGAAGACCGTCACGCTCGCCTCCAACACCGTCAACCTGAGCTACGGCCCTGACGGCGCACGGATGAAGAAGGCTTCCTCCTTCGCCACCACGCTCTATCCCGACGCCTCGGTCGAGATCGATCCGGCAACGCCTGGAGGCGAAATCTACACCCGCTACCCGCATCCGGACGTGAAGGTCGTCGGCGCGACAAAATTCTTCCTGCATCGCGATCACCTGGCCTCGGTGCGCATGGTGACCGACAGTACCGGCAATATCGCCGAGGCCACCAACTACGCCACCTATGGCGAACGCCTCAACTCAGGCTTCCAGACGCAGAAGTCCTACATCGGCGAGCGCTTCGATCCCGAGACCGGGCTGCTCTACCTCAACGCCAGATACATGGATCCCGTGCTCGGACGCCCACAGAATTGCTTTAGGAACCGATAAACAGCCAAACGACCTAGAAAAAGATCAGCCTTATGTCAGTAAATATCTATGTTTATTGGGGAAAAAGGAAAGAGGAACTGGACGAGCTTGTCTTGCGAATCCTCTCGCATTTTCGAGTTATATCGGAGTCGGATGCAAGACTCGCCCAATGGGCACCACTGGGTAGGTCTCTTAAAAAGGCTATGGCCTCGGAAAAAGTTGATATCTCGTCAACGGACGTCCTCCGTAGCTGGCTTCTGAAAGGTCAAAACAAAACCGATACAGCCCCACGGCAGCCTATCCCAGAGCTAGGCTATCGTCTGTCATTCTGGAATCAGCGCTTAGGGCACCTGGAGGCGTCAACATCAATTACGTGCGGCGCCTTCTCAGAATACTTGTCGAGTGACAGCCAAAATAACGCGTCGCTTGAGTTAAACTATTTGAGAGACGTTGGCCTAAAATCAGACGTCCTAATGAAAATATTTCATGACCTTATCGAAATTTGGAACCCAATGTGGGGTATGGTCTGGAAGTATGCTCATAGCGGGCACCCCGCTGGAACTCCCTCCGACCCACGCCAGATTCAGCTTGCTTTCTACCAACAGCATGATGGTGCAGGACCAGCTAATCGTACTATAGGAAAAAAGCAACGAATCAGTGCTGATGGCAGCACCTGGATTAACGAACAAGTAGCCTATCTCTTAGAGAAAAATTAGCTTAGGAAGAACGCTGCGGCATCAAAACCCCGCCTGGTCCCTGAACAGCTCAGCATTGTCCAGCTTCGACACCTCGATCACCGCTTGCGTGCGGCTATAGACATTGAGCTTGCGCAAAATCTCCGACACATGCGCTTTCACCGTCGTCTCGCCTACCTGCAGCTCGTAGGCGATCTGCTTGTTCAGCATGCCCTGGCGCAGCATCTGGAGGACCCTCAGCTGCTGCGGCGTCAGCCTGGCCAGACGCTGCACCATATCGGCGCCGTTGGCGCGGCAGGACGCCACCATCGCAGGGCTGACCCACACCACCATCACGACCCGCGATGCCTCGGGCCAGGCGATCGCGACGCAATACCTGCCGGTTGAGCTCGACTTCGGCACTGCGGCCTCACCGCTGCAATACACTGCCGGCAACAAGCTTGCCTCAGCCCCCGGCTTCATCACCTCGACACTCTATGAGGCCGATGGGCAGACCAAGGAGATCAACTACGCCAACGGTGTGAAGACCGCCTTCACCTACTCGCCGACCCGGCGTTGGGTGACGCGCGTCACCACCTCGAGGGGCGCGACCGTGCTGCTCGACGACCAGTACGCCCGCGACACTCTCGGCCGCATCACCGGCACCACGGGGCTGACGGCTTCCGACAGCTGGACCTATGGCTATGACAATGCCGACCGGCTGACCGCGTCAGACAATCTTGGCGACAACACGCTCGACGAGACCTTCGTCTATGCCGCCAACGACAACATGGTCTCGCGCAGCCGTGTGGCCGGCACTTACACATACCCAGCGGCGAGCGCAGCTCGTCCGCATGCGCCGACCAGTGTCGGCGCCAACGCCATGGCCTATGACGCCAACGGCAACCTGACCTCCGATGGCAGCCGGACACTGACCTGGGACGAAGCCAACCGGCTGAAGACCGTCACGCTCGCCTCCAACACCGTTAACCTCGCCTATGGCCCCGACGGCGCGCGGGCGAAGAAGGCTTCCTCCTTTGCCACCACGCTCTATCCCGACGCCTCGGTCGAGATCGATCCGGCAACACCGGGCGCGGAAATCTACACCCGCTACCCGCATCCGGACGTGAAGGTGGTCGGCGCGACCAAGTTCTTCCTGCACCGCGACCATCTCGCCTCGGTGCGCATGGTGACGGATAGCAGTGGCGATATCGCCGAGGCCACCAACTACGCCACCTATGGCGAACGCCTCAACTCAGGCTTCCAGACGCAGAAGTCCTACATCGGCGAGCGCTTCGACCCCGAGACCGGACTGCTCTACCTCAATGCACGATACATGGATCCCGTGCTGGGGAGGTTCATCTCACCCGATGACTGGGATCCGACGCTGCCTGGCGTCGGAACGAACCGATATGCCTATGCCCAGAACGATCCAGTCAATAAGAGCGATCCGAACGGGCATTCGCTACGATCATCCGACGACAGCGCCGCGGGGCTGGCAAATAGCGGCAAGGAGGGCGGCGGTACCAACAGCGGTGCAGCTACGGGTAGCGACAAGGGTCCCCAAGCTCCCGCGGATAGCAACAAGGACTTAGCGAATCTGGGCTTCAAAGGTAAAGGCAAGACTGCGGTTGGTGATCATGTCGCGGAAGATGACTTTGTTAAGTTCGACTACGAACCGGTTAGCGCCGGTAAGCTAAATCCTAACGCCGCACCAATCTGTGGCGGCAATTGCGCAGCACCCGGAGATTTCCAAGGACCCGGATACTATGCCAAAGATGCGGTGGGCATGAAGATGAATCCGGAGCCCGTTACGAGTCCAAGGGCCACGGAGCCGCCACCGCAGTATACTTCGAAGATCGATCGAGCTACGTTTGCTGCCGAACGAGCGGCATATTGGAAGGGCGAAGCAGCATCTAATCCAGGGGCGTATTCGGAAAGCGACCTCACAAGGATGCAAGCTGGAAAGGCACCGATCGGCCAATGATGGATATCCAATGGAACTGCACCATGTAGATGGCACGCCTGAAGGTGAGTTGACCCCGATGACGCATACCGACCATCGGCTTGGCTCCAACTTTTCTGAGAATCACCCGTGGCTAGGACGACGAAATGAATAGTGAGATTTTTGAGAGTTCCGTCCGCCATGCAGGTGATCTTGCAGGTGTTTTTGAATACGATGGTGAGGTAGGCTATTTCTATCTGTACGACAACCGAAAAGGGCCAAGAGAAAAAATATTGTCCTCGATATTTATAATATCTGGAGAAACCAGTTTTTCGCAAGACGACGTGGTCGTATCTTGGAATTCTGAAGGTACCTATGTTGGACTGTATATACTTAATAGGCTTTGGGCCGTATTTAGCGACACTGCTAATAAATATGGAGGAGCCTACAAGGAGCAAGCCGATCCGGCCATTCCAAAAGAGGTTCTAGCGCAAATTAAATCGAGTATCCATTAGCTTAATATTTGAAAAGAATTGCAGTAACTGTGCATTTTCGGCACGCGTAGGCTGAGCTCTCAAAACCCCGCCTGATCGCGAAACAACTCCGCATTGTCCAGCTTCGATACCTCGATCACTGCTTGCGTCCGGCTGTAGACATTGAGCTTGCGTAAAATCTCGGAGACATGCGCCTTGACGGTGGTCTCGCCCACCTGCAGCTCGTAGGCGATCTGCTTGTTCAGCATGCCCTGGCGCAACATCTGCAGGACCCTCAGTTGCTGCGGCGTCAGCCTGGCCAGGCGCTGCACCATGTCGGCACGGTCGGTGCTGTCGGCGTCCGGCGGCTGTCCCTCGTAGTTTTCCGGCACGTAGACGGCGCCGTCCATCACCGAGCGGATGGCGGCGGCGAGATCGCTCTTCCGCGCCGATTTCGGAATGAAACCGGCCGCGCCGTAGGACAGCGCTTCGGAAATGATCTTCGGCTCCTCGTAGCCCGACACGATCACGACGGGCAGCCGCGGATAGCGGGTCCTGAGCTGCAATAACCCTTCGAAGCCGTGCACGTCGGGCATGCTGAGATCGAGCAGCGCCAGGTCGAACGGCTTTGCGTCGGCCAGAAGTTCGATCGCCTCCGCGATCGAGCGCGCCTCGACCGTATCGACGTCCGGATAGGCCATTTGCACGGCGCTGTGCAGCGCCTCGCGAAACAGCGGGTGGTCGTCGATGATCAAAAAACGGGCGCGATCGCTGACGGCGGTCATTTTATGGGTTCGGGCATCGGTTCGGTTTCGTCTGTCACAGGATAGTCCCGCGACCATGGCCAGATTATTGCCAAATAGTACATCGCCCGAAAGTCGCGGTGTCGGCAAAACGACAGGGCCAATGGTTTCCACGGCTTAATGCCTTGCCCGCCTGATCAAATCGGCCGAATGTGCGGTCGGATTCATTTAAACGCAGAGAATGCCGATGACCGACTTCGTCCTCCCGCCGCCAGCAATCGCTTCGGTTGCCGTCGCCGGCTCGGCGGAGCGGTTTGCCGTCCGCCGCATCTTCTGCGTCGGCCGCAATTATGCGGCGCATGCGCGCGAGCTCGGCAATGACGAGCGCGACCCGCCCTTCTTCTTCACCAAGCCGGCCGACGCGGTGGTCGACAGCGGCGCGGAAATCCCCTACCCGCCTTTGACCTCAAATCTCCATCACGAGATCGAGCTGGTCGTGGCGATCGGCAGAGCCGGCTTCCGCATTCCCCGCGCCGAGGCGCTTGCCCATGTCTGGGGCCACGGCGTCGGCGTCGACTTGACCCGCCGCGACCTGCAGGACCAAGCGAAGAAGGCAGCCCGCCCCTGGGATTGGTCGAAGGCCTTCGACCAGTCCGCGCCCTGCGGCCCGCTGCTGCCGGTCGCAAAGGCAGGCCATCCCGACAAGGGCCGCATCTGGCTCGCTGTAAACGATGAGGTAAAACAGGATGGCGACCTCGCCGAGCTGATCTGGCCGGTCGCCGATGTCGTTGCGATCTGCAGCGAGGCGGTCGAGCTTCAGCCAGGCGACCTGATCTTCACCGGCACGCCGGCCGGCGTCGGCGCGGTTCAGCCGGGCGACAGGATCACCGGCGGCGTCGACGGCATCGGCGTAATCGAGGTGACCATCGGCCAGCCAAGGGCTTGATTGATGAGCGACCTCGTCCTTCACAACTACTATCGCTCCTCCACCTCCTACCGGGTGCGGATCGCGCTGGAGATGAAGGGGCTGAGCTATACCTATGTGCCGCACCACCTGCGCCATGGCGAGCATCTCGAACCCGCCTACCTCGCGGTCAACCCGCAAGGGCTGGTGCCGGCGCTGGTGCTGGACGACGGAACGCTTTTGACGCAGTCGCTGGCGATCGTCGAATATCTCGACGAGATCGCGCCCGAGCCGCCGCTGCTGCCCAAGGACGCGCTTGCGCGCGCCCGCGTCAGGATGCTGGCGCAGATGATCGCGTGCGACATCCATCCGGTGAACAATCTGCGCGTGCTCACCTCGTTGCGCACCCTCTTCGGCGCCGGCGACGAGGATGTCGTCAACTGGTTCAGGCACTGGGTGAACGAAGGGTTCCAGCCGCTCGAGAAGATTCTGGCTTCGTCGCCTGAGACCGGCACGTTCTGCCACGGCGACACGCCGGGATTGGCCGATATCTGCCTCGCCGCTCAGGTCACCAACAACGCCCGCTTCGGCGTCGACATGGCGCCCTACCCGGTGATCTCGCGCATCCACGCCGCCTGCATGGCGCTGCCGGCCTTCCAGAAGGCCGCACCTCAAAATCAGATCGATGCAGAATAGCATTTACAAGGACTTGTCCCATGAAAGCTGTCGTCTTCGAAAAATTCGGCGAGGCGCCGACGATCCAGACCGTCCCCGACCCGAAACCGGCGGCGGATGGCGTCGTCATCAAGGTCGAGGCGACCGGGCTGTGCCGCAGCGACTGGCATGGCTGGATGGGCCATGACGACGGCATCACGCTGCCGCATGTTCCCGGACATGAGCTGGCAGGCGTCGTCGTCGCCGCCGGCAAGCTGGTGAGCCGCTGGAAAGCCGGCGACCGCGTCACCGTGCCCTTCGCCGTCGGCTGCGGCCGCTGCTTCGAATGCAACTCCGGCAACCATCAGGTCTGCGAGCACCAGACGCAGCCGGGCTTCACCGGCTGGGGCTCCTTCGCCGAATATGTCGGCATCGAGCATGCCGACACCAATCTCGTTCGCCTGCCTGATTCTATGGAATTCGCCACCGCCGCCAGCCTCGGCTGCCGTTTCGTCACCTCTTTCCGCGCCATCGTCGACCAGGGCCGGGTGACGCCGGGCGAATGGGTGGCCGTGCATGGCTGCGGCGGCGTCGGGCTGTCGGCGATCATGATCGCCAGCGCCATGGGCGCCAATGTCATCGCCATCGACCTCACCGACGAGAAGCTGGACTTCGCCAAGAAAATCGGCGCGGTTGCGACGATCAACGCCTCGACGACGCAGAACGTCGTCAAGGCGGTCAAGCAGATCACCAATGGCGGCGCGCATATGTCGATGGACGCGCTCGGCCACCCGACGACATCGTTCAACTCGATCGCCAATTTGCGCCGGCGCGGCCGCCACGTTCAGGTCGGGCTGATGCTCGGCGAGCACGCACGCCCGCAGGTGCCGATGGACAAGGTGATCGCCTTCGAGCTCGAAATCCTCGGCAGTCACGGCATGCAGGCCTACCGCTATTCCGCGATGATGGAGATGATCCGCACCGGCAAGCTGAAGCCCGAGCTACTGGTCGGCAAGAAGATCAGCCTCGAGGAAGCGCCGGCCGCGCTGATGGCGATGAGCGGCTTCGAGGGCATCGGCATCGGCGTGGTGACGAAATTTCAGTAGGAAACAGCGCTGTCATTGCTGGGCTGGGCGCAGTGGCGGACTCGGCTTTGCAAACTTCTTCGCCCCGAACACGCACAGCACGACGCCGAGCGTGACAACCACCATCAGCGGGCTGACCTGCTCGTGCAGCAGGCTCGCCGCCAGCGCCAGGCCGAAGAACGGCTGCAGCAGTTGCAACTGCCCGACGGCCGCGATGCCGCCCTGCGCCAGGCCTCGATACCAGAACACGAAGCCGATCAGCATGCTGAACAGCGAGACGTAGGCGAGGCCGATCCATGCGCCGGAGCCGACGCCGGCGAAGGAGGGCGGCAGCGTCGCAAAGGTCAGCAACAGCATGACCGGCAGCGACAGCGCCAGCGCCCAGCAGATCACCTGCCAGCCACCGAGCCTGCGCGACAGCGCGGCGCCCTCGGCATAGCCCAATCCGCAGGCGATGATCGCGGCAAGCATCAGCGCATCGCCGACCGGCGACACCGTCACGCCCTGCAGCAGCGCAAAGCCGGCGACCAAAGCGCTGCCCAGGCATGAAAACAGCCAAAAGGCAGGACGCGGACGGTCGCCGCCGCGCAGCACGCCGAAGATCGCGGTCGCCAGCGGCAGCAGGCCGACAAAGACGATGGAGTGCGCCGCGGCGACATGCTTCAGCGCCAGCGCCGTCAGCAAGGGAAAGCCGACCACGACGCCCAGCGCAACGATGGCCAGCGAAACCAGATCGCTTCGCTCTGGCCGCTTCTCACGAAACAGGAGCAGCATCGCAATGCCAAGCAGGCCGGCGATCGCCGCTCGGGCCGAGGTCAAAAAGGTCGGGTCGAAATCCATCACCGCGACACGCGTCGCCGGCAGCGAGCCGCTGAAGATCAGCACGCCGATGAAACCGTTCAGCCAGCCGTTCAAACCCTTGTCCATGATCTACTCCATTTGCTTCGTCCGTACGGCCCAGGGCCATGGCTTTGCCAGAGACAATGCGGTACAGTTCGGCAAAACTGTAATGGCCTGCAGGGGAGTACAGATGGACACACCCGGCCCGAATGCCGGTGGAACGCTGGTCGAAACGGTCATGGCGGCCATCCGGCAGCGGATCGCCGCGCGCGTCCTGACGCCAGGCGCGCGCCTGCCTTCGATCCGCGCCTTCGCCGGCACAATGCAGGTGTCGAAGTCGACGGTGGTCGAGGCCTATGAGCGTCTCGCCGCGGAAGGCACGATCCGCTCGCGGCCGGGTTCCGGTTTCTATGCCGCCGGCCCGCTCGCGCCGCTGTCGCTGGCCGAGATTGGTCGCCGCCTCGATCGCGCCGTCGATCCGCTCTGGGTCTCGCGGCAGTCGCTTGAGGCAGGCGACGAGATGCTGAAACCAGGATGCGGCTGGCTGCCGGCCTCGTGGATGCCGCAAGCCGCCTTGCGCCGCGCATTGCGCAGTGCCGCACGCACCGACGACGCGACGCTTGCCGACTACAGCACGCCGCTCGGCCTGCCGGCGTTGCGGCATTTGCTTGCCCGCCGCCTCTCGGCGCATGGCGTCGAAGCGTCGCCCGACCAGATCATGCTCACCGAATCCGGAACGCAGGCGATCGACCTATTGTGCCGCTTCCTGCTCGAGCCTGGCGACACCGTGCTGGTCGACGATCCCTGTTACTTCAATTTTCATGCGCTGCTGCGCGCCCATCGCGCCAAGGTGGTCGGTGTCCCCATGACGCCGTCGGGGCCCGATATCGAACTGTTCGCGCAGGCGCTCGCCGCGTATCGGCCGCGCCTCTACATCACCAATTCGGCGCTTCACAACCCGACCGGCGCGGTGCTGTCGCCGGTGGTTGCCCACCGGCTGCTGAAGCTCGCCGACCAATCCGATCTCGCCATCATCGAAGACGACATCTTTGCCGATTTCGAGCACACGCCGGCGCCGCGGCTGGCGGCTTTCGATGGCCTCGGCCGCGTCATCCAGATCGGTTCTTTTTCGAAGACGCTGTCGGCCTCGGTGCGATGCGGCTTCATCGCTGCGCCCCGCGACCGGATGGAAGGGTTGACCGACCTCAAGATCGCGACCACTTTCGGTGGCGGGCGCCTGTCCTCGGAACTGGTGCTGACCCTGCTGAAGGACGGCAGCTACCGCAAGCATGTCGAGCAGTTGCGCGCCCGCCTGGCGCGCGCCATGGCCGAGACCGCCGGCAGGCTGAAAGCAATGGACATCGTGCCCTGGATCGACCAACCGACCGGCATGTTCCTGTGGTGCCGGCTGCCCGACGGCATCGACGCCGCTGACGTTGCCCGCCATGCGCTGTCGGAGAATGTGGTGCTGGCGCCCGGCAATGCCTTCAGCCTCTCGCACACCGCCGGCCGCTTCATGCGCTTCAATGTCGCCCAATGCGAGGATGAGCGCATCTTCAGGGTACTCGAAAAAGCGACGGCTGCGTCCCTCCGCAAGGCAGCATAGGCAAGCTTGGAGGTTGCCGCAGCCCGGTTCGGCAGATACTGAACCGCAACATGCACGTCTCCAGCGTGCGCCATCGTTTCGGGACCGACAGCCATGGGATCCAGCAAGTCAGCAGACAAGTAAGCCGCAACAGCGCTTCGTTGTTGCGGCAGTCTGTCCCGTCTTTCCAAACTGAAAGCAGATCGCCGCCGAATGTCACCATTTGAGCGGATTTTTTCTCATGTCTTGTCCAAACCAACCGGCATGGACCCTGTCCATGCCGGCAGCCTTGTTGCTGATGTCTCCCTTCGACGTCCTGGCTTCCCTCGCCATGGATATTTACCTCCCGGTCGTCCCGAGCATGCCGGGCGCGCTTGGCACTTCGCCGGCAATCGTCCAGCTGACGCTCAGCCTCTACATGGTCTGCCTCGGGCTCGGTCAGCTCGTCTTCGGGCCGGTTTCCGACCGGGTGGGCCGGCGCCCGGTGCTGATCGGCGGCGCCATTTCGTTCGCCGCCGCCTCCTTCCTGCTTGCCGGCACATCCCTTGCTCCGGCCTTCCTTGCCCTGCGCATCGCTCAAGCCTTGGGCGCATCGGCCATGCTCGTTGCCGTCTTCGCAACGGTCCGCGATGTCTACGCGCAACGGCCGGAAAGCGCCGTCGTCTACGGCATGCTCGGTTCCTTGCTGTCCTTCGTGCCGGCGCTGGGACCGATCGCCGGTGCGCTCATCGCGAACAGTCTTGGGTGGCGGGCAATCTTCGTGACGCTTGGCATTCTGGCGGCGGCGGCCACGCTCAACGCCTGGCCGAAATGGCACGAGACACGCCCCATGAACGGTGGCCCCGTTCAGGCGGCCTTCGCGCCGATCCTGCGCAGCTTCGCGTTCTGGACCTACACGCTCGCCTTCGCCACCGCGATGGGCTCTTTCTTCGTGTTCTTTTCGACTGCGCCAAGGGTGCTCATCGGTCGGGCCGGCTTCTCGCAGATCGGCTTCAGCCTGGCCTTCGCCACGGCGGCATTGGTGATGATCCTCACCAGCCGGTCTGCGAAGACTTTTGTTGCGCGCTGGGGCATCGCAGGCAGCGCCGCGCGCGGCATGGCGATGCTGCTTCTGGGTGCAGCTCTGCTCGCCGCAGGAGAGATATTCGCAACGCCCTCCTTCGCGACCTTCGTCGTGCCGATGTGGATCATCGCCATCGGCATCGTCTTCACGGCTTCGGTCACCGCCAACGGCGCGCTCGAACCCTTTGGCGACGTCGCAGGCACCGCCGTCGCGCTCTATTTCTGCCTGCAGAGCGTAATCGTTTCGACAGCGGGCACGCTGCTCGTCATCGCCCTCGACGGCGACACCGCTTGGCCATTGGCCAGCTATGCCGCCGGCTTCGCGCTGGCCACACTCTTTGCGTTAAGGCGATTAAACCGACCGAATCGCGTTCAGCAGACAAACGTCATCTGAGAAAACGCTGGCCTGGCAAACCAGCGCTCCAGGGTCTCTCGAGATTCAGGTCAGGCCGAGCCGAGAGTGGTGGCTTCCGAGAACCGGCCTACGCCGGCCGTAGCCTTCATAGGACGGAGACACTTATGACGGCTTCGGTCGGCGAAGGCCGGAAGCACAGGAAGCCGCCACTCGCAGGCCGGCCTCACCTGAATATCGGCAGACCCTAAGCGCCTGCCCGCTTGCGGCGCTCATACATCATCACCAGCGTCTCGGCGGTCAGCGCCGGCTTCTGCTCGCCCTCGATCTCGACGGTGTTCGCCGCCTTCATCAGATATTGGCCGGGGCCGCGGTCCTCCATGGAAAGCAGCGTCGTGCGCAGCCTGATGCGGGCACCGGACTTCACCGGCGCCAGGAAGCGCACCTTGTCGAAGCCGTAATTGAAAGCGGCCTGCGTGTTTTCCGGCACGATGCCCATCTCCAGCGCCAGCGCGCCGATGATCGACAGCGTCAGATAGCCATGCGCGATCGTGGTGCGGAACGGGCTCTGCCGCTTCGCCCGCTCGGGATCGACATGGATCCACTGATGGTCGCCCGTGCATTCGGCGAACTGGTCGATGCGCTGCTGGTCGACCGTCGTCCAGTCCGACACGCCGATCTCCTGGCCGGCCATTGTCCGCAACTGTTCGAAGGTCGGCGGCGTTCTCGGCCGATTTTCCGTCATTCCTGCTTTCCCGGTGGCTTCTGCCAGTCTCCCGACCATGAACCGGCGGCTCCTGTCAATTCGCGGCGCCACGATTTCACTCCGAGAGTTGACGGTTTTACGGCAGGCAGGGAACGCGGAGCCCCGCGCCGGTTCAATTCCTGTCGTAGCCGGCGCGGATTTCCGCCATCGCGTCCTTGATCCTGTCGCGCAGGATTTCGACCGATTCGGTGCCGGACTTCCGGACCAAGTCAGCGACCTCGCCGGCATTCTTCAGCGTTGTCTCGAAGGATTTCCTGGCGAATTCCACCTGTTTTGTCATCAACTCCTGCGGATTGCCCGGAGCCTGGTAGTTCTGCGCCATCCGGGTGATTTCGCCGAGCGCCTCCTGCACCATCTCGTGCTGCCTCGACAGAACGGATGTTGCGCCGGCGGCACTTGCCCTGGCCGACTTCTCCAGAGCCTCGAGATTCTTGCGGTGATGATCGAGGATCGCCTGGACGTCGACCTTCGGCAGCTTCAGGTCGCGGCCGAACCTGCTGAACATGTCCAGGAAAGAGTCGGATTCCGGTCGTCTTGCCATGCCGTCGCCTCCCTATTTGCCGCATCTGCGGCGCCCGCTAGGGAGAATAGTGCGCGCCCGGCCCGCGTCAATTGAGGAGAAATAGCCGCTCGGCCGTATAAAGTACCAAACCGGCCAGGCCGCCGATCACCATGCCGTTGAAGCGGATATATTGCAGGTCCTTGCCGATGTTCGCCTCGATCAGCCGCGTCAGCTGGGCGAGGTCCCAGCGCTTGACCTGGTCGGCGATGAATTTTGACACGCCGCTCTTCTGGCTCTCGACAAAAGAAGCGAGCGCCACGACGAAGCCTTGGTTCATGTCGGCCCTGATCTGGGCATCGTCGGCGAGATGCCGGCCGATCTCGACGAACATGTTGGCAAGGTGCTCGCGGATCATCGAATTCGGCGCATTGGCGTCCTGCTCGATGAACAGGCGCAGGCTTGCCCACATGTCGCCGGCCAACGCCTGGACCTCCGGACGGCCGAGGAAATCGCGCTTCAGCTTCTCGGCGCGCCTTGCATATTGCTTGGATGTCCGCAGCCGCTCGATGAAACCGATCGCGAAACGATCGAACTCCGCGCGCATCGGATGATCGGGATCGGCTCGCACCTCCTCCAGCAGCGATCCGGCGGAGGCAACGATCTTCTTCAGCAGATAGGCGTCGGCGCGAAACAGGTTGAACAGCGAGGGCAGCTCCTCGCGGATCTTCTCACGCATCGTCGCCAGAGCTTTCTCGTCGTTCAGGAAACGTCCAACCACCCTGATGAATTCGTCGAACAGCTTTTGATGGCGACGGTCGTCGGTGAGTGCCGACAACAGTTCCGCGGCTAAAGGTGCCAGCGGCACCTTTTCGATCTGCTCCAGCATGCGGCTGGTGACGAAGTCGCGCAGCCCGGACTGCTCTACCGCTGTCAGCGTCTGCGGCACCAGCCGGGCGACGAAGCGCGAAAGCCCGGCGGCCCGTTCTGCGTCGGCCAGCCAGTCGGCGACCAAAGCGGCAAAGTCGACCTCTGCGAGTTTTTCGCGCACCGGCTCCGGCGCCAGGAAATTGGCCTCAATGAAGCGGCCGAGATTGTCGGCGATGCGGTGCTGGTTCTCCGGGATGATGGCGGTGTGCGGGATCGGCAGCCCGAGCGGCCGCCTGAACAGCGCAACGACGGCATACCAGTCGGCGAGGCCGCCGATGGTCGCCGCCTCGGCGAAGGCGGCGACGAAGCCGAGCCATGGATAATTGCCCTCGAAAGACTTGGCGAGCGCGAAGACAAGGATGCATAGGCCAAGCGCCGCGGCGGCGATGAACTTGGTCCGCCGCAATGCCGAGAGCTTTGCCTGCGCATCGGCGTCGAATCGAACTGGCGCGAGCACCTGAGCTGATTGTGACATGGAAAGCCGTTTCCTCTTTGCAGCCGGACTTATCTAGTGCCCGCTCCCGCGAAACGCTCGCTCAAAGCGTATTGGGGCATATCGAGCCGCCCCGACGCGTCGGCATGCACAAAAAGTTGACACGTCTATTCAGCTATGTGGCGGTCCAGTCTGGAATTGTTCCAAACTATGGGCCATATTCGGCCCAAGCTAATGTTTTCGCGAGGACTACCATGCGGCTCACGCGCCAGACCAACTATGCGATGCGCATCCTTATGTATTGCGCCGCGAACAACGACAGGCTGAGCCGTATCCCCGAGATCGCCGCCGCCTATTCGGTTTCGGAGCTGTTCCTGTTCAAGATCCTGCAGCCGCTGGTCGAGGCCGGCCTGGTCGAGACGGTGCGCGGTAGGAACGGTGGCGTGAGGCTCGGCCGACCGGCCGAGCAGATCAGCCTGTTCGATGTCGTGCGCGTCACCGAAGAAAGCTTCGCCATGGCCGAATGTTTTGAAAACGACGCCGCCGAATGCCCGCTGGTCGACAGCTGCGCCTTGAATTCGGCGCTGCGCGAGGCGCTCAACGCCTTCTTCGCCGTGCTTTCCCGCTACACGATCGCCGACCTCGTCGCCGCGCGCCCGAGCATGCGTCATTTGCTCGGCATCGATCTCCTGGAACAGCGCGCCCCGGCGGCCTAGGCCGCCGATTGCGGCAGCACGAACGGCACGCTCCCTGCGGGTAGCGCGCCGACCTTGAGGCGGCAGTCGAACACCTTCTCGATCAGTTCATCGTTCAGCACGTCCGTTGGTGAGCCGGCAGCGGCCAGTTGCCCACCGTGCAGCACGAAAATGCGGTCGGCATACATGGCGGTCAGGTTGAGGTCGTGCAGGATCGCCACCACGCCGCCGCCACGGCGGGCGAAGTCGCGCGCGATGTTCATGATGATCAACTGGTGCTTGACGTCGAGGCTGGAAACCGGCTCGTCGAGGAAGAGATAGCGCGGCCTGCCCTCCAGCACCGGCGCCCAGACCTGGCACAGCACGCGCGCAAGCTGCACGCGCTGCTGCTCGCCGCCGGAAAGCTCCTGGTAGAAACGGCCGGCAAAGCCGTCGAGATCGACCCGCGCCAACGCCCGCTCAGGCAAGCGCGCATCCTCGCCGGGCAGCACGCCGGAGCGGCCGCCGATGAGGCCAAGGCGAACGATTTCGCGCACCGTGAAGGGAAAGGACAGCGAGGTCGACTGCGGCAGCACGGCGCGAAGCGTCGCTGCCTCCATCGGCTTCATCGCGGCAAGATCGCGACCGTTGAGGGTGACAGTGCCGATATAGGAAAGCTCGCCCGTCAGCGCCTTGAGCAGGGTCGTCTTGCCCGATCCGTTCGGTCCGACGATTGCCGTTACCTCGCCCGGCCGAGCGGCAAAATCGACATGCGACACGATGCGTTTGCCGCCGATCGCCACGGAGATGTCGCGGGCTTCGACCATCGGCGGCTCACAAATCGACGATGCCGCGCTTGCGCAGCAGGATCCACAGGAAGAGCGGCGCGCCGGCGACCGCCGTGACGATGCCGATCGGCAGCTCAGCCGGAGCGACAATGGTGCGGGCGACCGCGTCGGCGAGCAGAAGCAGCGAGGCGCCGAGCAAGGCCGAAGCCGGCAAAAGGTAGCGGTTGTCCGGACCGATCGCGAGGCGCAAGAGATGCGGCACGACAATGCCGACGAAGCCGATGCCGCCGCTGACGGCGACCGACGCGCCGACCGCCGCCGAAACCGCGACGATGGCCGTGTATTTCAAGCGCTGCACCGGAATGCCGAGATGGCCCGCGGTCACTTCCCCAAGCGCCAGCGCGTTGAGGCCGCGCGACAGGAAAGGCATCGTCGCCAACGCCAGCAGGATCACCGGCCCGACGGTGCCGATCTTCGGCCATGTCGCGCCGCCAAGCGAGCCGAGCTGCCAGAAGGTCAGGTCGCGCAACTGCCGGTCGTCGGCCAAGAAGATCAGGACGCCGGTGAGCGCCATGGCAAGGGCTGCGATCGCGAGGCCGGCAAGCAGCATCGTTGCGACCGATGTCCTGCCCTGGCGTGTCGCGATGGTATAGAGCAGCAAGGTGACCGCCAGGCCGCCGAAGAAAGCCGCCAGCGGCAGCGCGAGCGTGCCCAGCGCCCGCGTGACAGGCGCCAGCCAGCTCGCGCCGAGCACGATGATCGCCACCGCGCCGAGACTCGAGCCGGCCGAGACGCCGATCAGGCCGGGATCGGCGAGCGGATTGCGGAACAGCCCCTGCATCACAGCGCCGGAGACGGCGAGCGCGGCGCCGATAAGCACGCCGAGCAGCACGCGCGGCATGCGGATGTCATAGACGATCAACTGGTCGCGGGCGGCGAGCGCCGCATCGGCCGGCACGGCGCCCGTAAACCAATCGCGGATGACCGAGACGGCGGAGGCGTCGGAAGCGCCCGACGTCAGCGACAGGAACACGGACAGCGCAAGCGTCACCGACAAAAACAGGATGACGATCCTTGCCCGTGCCGAGCGGTCGCCATCGGCTGCCATCACCCTGCCCGCCGCGCCGGCGATCGACTGTTCGGCCATGGCCGTTCAGTCCGTGACCTGATTGCCGTAGAGCGAGACGGCGAGATCGTGGATGGCCTCGGCCGTGCGCGGCCCGAAGCCGAGCAGATAGCCGCCATCCATGCTGATCACCTTGCGGGTGGCACCCGCGGGCGTCGAGGCGATCGACGGATTGGCTAACAGCTCGTCTTCCGAAATCGGCGGCCCGGCGTTCTTCATCGTCAGGATCACATCTGGCCTGGCGGTAACGATCGCCTCGTCGGACATCTGCTTGTAGCCGGAGAACCCTTCGACCGCGTTGACCGCGCCGGCGAGCTTGATGATGCCGTCGCCAGCGGTGTCGCTGCCCGCGGCAAGGATCTTGCCGCCTTGCGTCGACAGCACGAACAGGATGCGCTTGCGCTCCTTGATCGAAGCCGTCTGCTTCTCGGCCGCCTTCAGCCTTGCATCCATCTCGGCCGCCAATTTCTCGGCCTTGGCGTCGACGCCGAGCGCCTTGCCGACGACGCGTATCTTTTCGAGGATGCCTTCGTGACTGTAGTGCTCGGGCACTTCGACAAAGCGCACGCGCGATTTCTTCAGCACATCGACCGCTTCCTTCGGCCCGCTGCCATGCAGCGCCAGGATTCCGGTTGGATTGACCGACAGCACCCCCTCCGGCGACAGCGCGCGCATGTAGCCGACATCGGGCAGCTTGAGCGCGGCTTGCGGGAAATAGCTCGTCGAATCGCGGGCGACGAGATGCCCCTCCTCGCCGAGCGCGTAGACGATCTCGGTGATGGAGCCGCCGATGGAGGCGATCCGCGAATTGTCCGAGAAGACGGGCGTACTTTCGTTGGCCCCGGCTGGCAGGACAGCGAGCATAACACCAAGCACCGACGCGAGCGCAGGGCGGAAACTGAAAACAACACGCATTGGGTCTTGACTCATGCAGCGGTCGGGCTGGGGATGCGGGGCAGGTTCTCGGCCAGGAAGCGCCAGTCTTCCCGCTCGCCCTCGCCTTCGTGGCGCTTGCCGAAGAACTGGATGATCATGCCGCCCTTGGCGTCATAGGCCTCGAGCGAGGTGACATGGCCGTCCTTGGTCGGCTTGCGCACCGCCCAGACTTCATGGATGTGGTCCGTCCTGAGATGCAGGTGGAAGGTCTCGTCGAGCACGTTGATCCAAGGCCCCATCGGCTTGACCGATTTGATCGGGCCGGAATGGATCTGGATGCAGCCGCGGTTTCCCACGAAGCACATGATCGGCATCTCGCCTGCCGCCGCGTGGTGGAACATGGCGTTGACGGCATCATTGTCGAGCAGCCAGGCATAGTCCCGCCCGACCATGCGCACCGCCTCGCGGCGGCTGAGCTTCAGCGTCTTCAGCATGCCGAAGAACTGATGCACGTCGGTCATCCGGCTCCAGCGGTCACGCAGATCGTCGATGCTGGCAACCGAACCCTGGTTCTCCCCCTCGCCTTCCGGCGCGCTTGAAGCTATCGTGACAGTCGGTTCCTGCTTCGACGATTCGAGGCTCGCCACCAGCTTCTGGTAGGCATAGAGGTTTGACGCGGGCCTCAGATGCACCTTGTGCACCGCCTCGCCCGATGCATCGAAGAACTGCAGGCTGCGGCGGATCTCGCCGCCATCGCGCTTCTCGACCGCAAAGCCATGCGCCCACACCTTCGGGAAGATGCGCAGGTCGATGTTCTCGCCGAGCACCATGGCATTGTGGTTGCCGGTGACGACCTTGTCGTAAACGCCGATCTTCTCGTGCACGGCGCTCTCGTTGCGGGTCAGCGCCATCACCTCGCCGACCGCTTCGAGGCCGGTCAGCAGATCGTTGACGCGCGGCTCGACGCGCACGGCGCCTTGCCCGCAATGCGCCGCAACCAGCTCCGCTTCCGAAACGCCGAGTTGGGCTGCGAGATCGCGCTCGCGCAGCTTCGGATTGTCTTCCCGTGCCCGCCGGATCTCTTCCGGCGACGGCTTCACGCGCTGGTCCATGTCGTCCACCTGCCCACTTTTGTCTGCGCTATTCCGCTTGCAGATCGTGCTTACTTGTTGAGGATCAGCTTGCCCTGGCGGGTGATCTTCAGCCGGTAGAGCGCGCCGTGGTGCTCGATGCCGATCTCGTGCTCGCCCTGGAACAGCGTGTTGCTGGAGAGCGTCCTCACCGCCATCGGCACCCGCTCGTAGCGCATCTGCGCGTCGTCTGAACGGCGGACGCGATAGCGGAAGTCGTTGGGATTGTGCGTGTTCATCGGGTCGCTCCTTCTGCTTGCCGGCCGTCTGGCCGGGCGCTTCGTAAATTGCCGATTCAATTCTTGACTCGAATAATCATGTTTACTAGTCAGTGCATTACCGGACTAAATGAGTCAACATTTAAGACGCCGGTCGTGATCAAAAATGCGAGCGAGCCCCGCGCCAGCCAGCATCGAGCCTGAAAATCTGGAGTTGGGGCATGGGGTTGGTGAATTGGGGACGGACGGGCCTGGCGGATGCGGGTCCGGGCTTCCGATCGACGGCAAGCGGCATTGCCATATTGATGGCCGGGGCAGCGGCAATCGCGCTCGGCGTGCCGGCCGCGAAAGCGCAACAGGCCGCGCAGCCGGCGACAGGCCAGCAGGCGGATCAAAAAAAGAAGGCCGATGAGAAAACCGCTGCCGAAGGAACCCTGCTCGACAAGATCCTGGTCATCAGCCGCACCGGCGAGACGGCGATCCAGTCGCTGGCATCGGCCAGCCATGTCGACCAGGAGCAGCTCGAGCGCCGCATGGCGACGACGCCGAACGAGATGCTGCTCGGCGTTCCGGGCGTCACCGTGCAGGCCGACGCACGGCGCGTCAGCTCCAGCATCAACATCCGCGGCCTGCAGGACTTCGGCCGCGTCGCGGTGATCGTCGACGGCGCCAGGCAGGATTTCCAGCGCTCCGACCATGGCACGCAGTCGACCTTCTATGTCGATCCCGAGCTCATCAAATCCGTCGACGTGATCCGCGGCCCGGTCGCCAACACCTATGGCTCCGGCGCTATCGGCGGCGTCGTCTTCTTCGACACCAAGGACGCCGAAGACTTCCTCAAGCCGGAAGAAACCTGGGCTGCCTCCGTCACCGGGCGCTATGAAACCAACGGCAAGGGCTGGACCACCAGCGCCAGCGGCGCCTATCGCTTCAACGAGAACTGGGACGCGCTGGGCAACATCGTCTACCGCGACTACGGCGACTACAAGAACGGCGGCGGCAACACCGTTGCCGGCACCGGCTTCGACGTGCTGAGCGGCCTGCTCAAGACCACCATCCGCCTGAGCGAAAACAGCCAGCTGAAGCTTGGCTGGGTCGGCTCCAGCGACGGATGGACGGAGACGAGCGGCGGCGTGCCGGCCAACGATGTCGACCTGAAGTCGAACACCTTCACCGCCCGCTACAACATCACCGACGATGCCAAGAGCTGGCTCGACCTCCACATCAACGCCTCCTACAACAAGACAGTTCTCGATCTGACGACTCTTGTCCCGAAAAACCGGTTCGATCCGACAACCGGCCTTCCCGTCGTGCTCCCGGCCGGCTCGCTGTCGACTTTCGATGTCGGGACGACCGGCATCGATATCTGGAACACGTCACGCTTCGAGACCGCCGGCATTGCGCACGAGTTTACCTATGGCGGCGATTGGGTCGGCGACGATGTCGAGACGGGCGGCACGGCCGGCGGCGATAGCTTCTACACGCCGTCGGGCAAGCGCAACGTCTCGGGCGCCTATATCCAGGACAAGCTGACCTGGGAATGGCTCGAGGTCATCACCGGCCTGCGCTACGACAGCTACAGCCTGAAGGACTCCGACCATGAGACATCAGGCGACCGGCTGTCGCCGCGCATCACCGTCGGCGTGTCACCCTTCGAAAGCGCAAGTCTCGCCGGCCTGCAGTTCTACGGCACCTATGCGGAAGGCTACCGCTCACCCTCGCTGACGGAGACGCTGATCAGCGGCAACCATCCGGCCGGCGTCACCTTCCCGTTCCTGCCCAACCCCAATCTCAAGCCCGAAACCGGCAAGACGGTCGAATTCGGCGTCAACTACAAGCAGAACGACTTTCTCGAAGCCGGCGATGCGCTGCGGCTGAAGGCCGCCTACTTCAACAACAATGTCGAGGACTATATCGACGGGGTCACGCTTTCGGCATTCGACCCGACCAGCGGCTGTCCGTTCGGCCCGGGCATCCCGATCTGCTTCCAGTACCAGAACTTTGCCAAGGCCAAGATCAACGGCTTCGAGCTGGAAAGCGTCTACGACGCCGGCTGGGGCTATGCCGGCCTTTCGGCTTCCATCATCAACGGCCACACCATCTCGTATGAAGGCGAGCGCGCCGATCTTGCTACCATCCCCTCCTCCCAAGTGACGGCGCAGCTCGGCCTCCGCTTCCTCGAAGACAAGCTGACGGTCGGCGGTGAAGTGCAATACAACGGCAAGCCCAAAGGCAACCCGGTGGCCAAGGACTATACCCTCGTCAACGCCTTCGCCAGCTACCAGGCGACCGACAATCTCAAGGTCGACTTCCGCGCCGACAATCTGTTCGACGTCAAATACACCAACCCGCTCAACGGCAGCACGACCGCTGTTCTCTACGAACCCGGCGTCACGCTGAAGCTGGCGGCAACCATGCGCTTTGGAGGCTGATGAGAATGAAGAGCTTGATGACATCCTTTCGTCTACTGACCTCGACGTTTGCGATGTCGCTTGCGACGGTGCCGGCGTGGGCTGGAGCGCCGGCCCCTCAACTGAGCCTCGAGCTCAACGCGGCGCAGCCTTCCGACAAGGGTTGCCGGCTGACTTTCGTCGTCAACAACGCGCTTGGCGCCGACCTGTCGAAGGCGGCTTTCGAGATCGCGCTGTTCAACGACGCCGGCGTCGTTGACCGCCTCACCGTGCTCGATTTCAAGGACCTTCCGGCCGGCAAGACCAAGGTCACGCGCTTCGATCTTGCGGGCGCCGATTGCGGCAAGCTCAGCCGCGTGTTGATCAACAGCGCGACCGAATGCGCCGGCACCGGCGTCGAGCCGGCGGCCTGCATGCGCGCGTTGAAAACCTCGACCAAGACCGCCATCGCTTTCGGCGTCTAGAGGTGGGATTGCATCCAGCCTTCCCGCGAGACGGCATGGCGTGGCCTGTCCCCGGTCTGCCGCCATGGCCAGCAACCGATCTTGATTTGACAAGTCCCTATCGCGCGCGGCAGGTCTCGCCGCCAGATATGCAGGACATCAATCACCCCTCCGACGCGGACAGCGGACTGTCGGCTATACCGACCGAGTCACTGATGCAGCCGCGGCGGCCGGCCGGTCGGCGCAAATGGCCAATGGCCATCGTCGCTTCCGGCCTGCTTCATGGCGCCGCGGCGGCCGCGTTCCTGCTCGCGCCTGTCGGCACATTCGACTCCATGGACGCGATCCAGGCTGAAGGCAGCGACCAGTCCGGCGCTGACGCCCAGGGCAGCGCCCTGAATGACGCGGCATCCGGCGCGGTGGATGTAACCTTGGTGCCGGATCCGCAGCCAGTGAAACGCCAGGCTGTCCAGCCCACGCCGCCGGCCGAAGCGCCGCAACCGGCCAGCCAATCGGTGACGCCTCAGCCTCCGGCTGAAGCCGCCGACGAGCTCGCCTCCACGCCGGATATCCTGACGGCCGCCACCGCGCGCCAAGACGATCAGAGTGTGCCCACGGGCAGCGAACCGGCGCCTGCGATCGAGCCGCAAAACGCCGAGGCGTCGCCTGCCGAACCCAAACAGCCATCAGCGCCGGCCGCAGCGTCGAGCACACCAGCCGGATCGGCAGGATCAGGCAAACCCGTTGAAACGCGTGGCACAGAAACAGCCGATGGCGATACGCGCGATGCGCCGATCGTCGCCAGCAAGGGCAAGATAAAGGCCGCCGCCGGCAATGCCATGGAATCCCGCTACAGCGGTGAAATTCAGAAGAAGCTTGCCCGCGCCAACCGTCGCGTTTCGAAATCGATCCAGGCAAAAGCTCGCAACAATGCCAGGGTGGTTTTCGTCGTCTCGGCCGACGGCAGCATCAGCGACTTGCAGCTCGCCGAAAGTTCAGGGTCTGCCGAGCTCGATCAATTCGCTTTGACTCTGGTGCGCAAGCAAGCCCCCTTCCCTCCCATTCCACCCGAGACCGGAAGATCGAGCTGGGTATTCAAGGCGCGGATCGGGCCGTTTTAAAGCCCTCCGTCCCGCAGTTGAAGCCATCATAGAACTGTCAGAATTCGCCCATTTTTGAAAGGAAACCAATGTACATCGCCATGAACCGCTTCAAGGTCCAGAACGGCTCCGAGGAAGCCTTCGAGGACGTCTGGAAGAACCGCGACTCCAGCCTCTCCGACATGAAAGGTTTCAGGGAATTCCACCTGCTGCGCGGCCCGGTCAACGAGACCGAGGGCTATACGCTGTTCGCCTCGCACACGGTCTGGGCAAGCCAGGACGATTTCGTCGCCTGGACGAAGTCGGAGAACTTCCGCGCCGCCCACCGCAACGCCGGCACCTCGAAAGTGCACTATCTTGGCCATCCCCAGTTCGAGGGCTTTTCGGTGGTCGAAGGCGCTTAAGACACGCCCTCGATAGGCGGGATCGGTTCGCCCCGCCGACTACGCAGCCGCCAGCAGGCTGGCATTGCCTCCGGCGGCGGTTGTGTCGACGCAGACCGCGCGCTCATGCGCGTAGGCCGCGGGGTTCAGCACCTCGCTGACCAGCGGCACGATCGGCCCGGCGCGCTCGGCAATCTCCTTGCGCACGATGCGCGCCGCTTCCGGCGTGCCGGAGAAGGCAACGACATCGACGCGCAGCGACCGCGCCTCGACCGGGTCCGGCCGCCCGTCGATCGCCGCAAGCGGCAGCCCCTTGCCGGTCAGCGCCGACAGCGCCGCCGGCGCGCCGGGCGCCACCGCCAGCACCGCATTGCCGGCCGCCAAAGCCTGGATCGTCTGCGCGAGCAGCGTGTCGGCATCCGGCCCGAGGCAGAGCACCCGACCGCGCGGCGACAGCGACAGCGTGTTGGCCTCGCCCGTTGGTCCGGGCAGGTCGACCTGGCCGAAATCGAGGCTCGCTGCAGCGGCGATCGCCGCCGCACCCTTGCCGCGCAGATGTTTTCTCAGGATCGCGACCCGATCCGGTCGCGTCGACCAGCCGCCCAGCGTCGGATCCGGCAGATTGTCGGCGAGCTCGGTCGCCGTCACCTTGTGGCCTTCGCCAACCTCCGTGCCGGCCTCCGGCCCCTTGCGGAAGCGGCGCAGATAATGCGGCCCGCCGGCCTTCGGCCCGGTGCCCGACAACCCCTCGCCGCCGAAAGGCTGGGAGCCGACCACGGCGCCGATCTGGTTGCGGTTGACATAGATGTTGCCGGCATGGATGCCGTCGACGAAGTGCTGGACGCGGCCTTCGATGCGGGTGTGCAGGCCAAAGGTCAGTCCGTAACCCTTGCGGTTGATGGCCGCGATCACCGCATCGATATCGTCGGCGTCGAAGCTCGCGACATGCAGCACCGGGCCGAACACCTCGCGTTCCATCTCTTCGATGCCTTTGACGCGGAACACGTGCGGCGCGACGAAGCGGCCGTTTTTCGGCACTTCCAGCTTGGCGATCAGCCGGCCCTCCAGACCCTTCTTGGTGCAATAGTCGCTGATCGAGGCTTGCGCCTCATCGTCGATGACCGGGCCGACATCGGTCGAGATCAACCAGGGATCGCCGACATTGAGCGCCTCCATCGCTCCCTTCAGCATCTCCAGCATCTTCTTCTCGACATCCTTTTGGACATAGAGCACGCGCAGAGCTGAGCAGCGCTGGCCCGCACTCTGGAAAGCGGAAGCCAGAATGTCGCGCACCGCCTGTTCAGGCAGCGCGGTGGAATCGACGATCATGGCGTTCAGCCCGCCGGTCTCAGCGATCAGCATGGCGTCGGGCGATGCGGTTTCTGCAAGTTGCTTCTCGATCAGCTTGGCGACCTCGGTCGAGCCGGTGAAGCAGACGCCGGCAATGCGCGGGTCCGCGGTAAGCGGCGCGCCGACCGACGGGCCGTCGCCCGGCAGAAGCTGGATGACATCCTCCGGAACGCCTGCCTCGCGCAGCATCTCGACGGCGCGGAAAGCGATCAGCGGCGTCTGCTCGGCGGGCTTGGCGATGACCGAATTGCCAGTGACCAGCGCCGCGGCGATCTGGCCGGTGAAGATCGCCAGCGGGAAATTCCACGGCGAGATGCAGACGATTGCGCCGCGCGCTTGCGTGCCCGCTTCGGCACTCGCCGCCTCGGCAGTGTAGTAGCGCAGGAAGTCGACCGCTTCGCGCACCTCGGCGACACCGTCGGCCAGCGACTTGCCGGCCTCGCGGGTGGCCAGAGCGAAGAACTCGGCCGCATTGGCTTCGTAAAGATCGGCGGCGCGATTGAGGATCGCGGCGCGCTCGCCAACCGGGCGCTTGGCCCAGGCTGGCTGCGCGTCGACGGCGATGCGCACGGCGGTCGCCACCTGCTTGGCCGCCGCCTCATGCACCGTGCCGACCACTTCGTCAGGCTTAGCTGGATTGACGATCTGGCGCTGCTTGCCGTAGCCGGCGGCACGTGTGATCGGCTTGGCGTGCCAGCGATCGGCTCCGGCAAATTCCGCCCTCGCTTTGTCGATGGCCGCCAGCGTCACAGTGTCGGTGATGTCGAAACCTTTGGAGTTGCGCCGCCCGGCGCCGAAGATCGCGGCAGGTCGTGCGATTGCCGGATTGCCGGCCGGGCCTTGTTTTTCCACCGTCTCCAGCGGATCGCGGGCGATCTCCTCCGGCTCGACTTCCTCGTCGGTCAACTGATGGACGAAGGAGGAATTGGCGCCGTTTTCGAGCAGCCGCCGCACCAGATAGGCGAGCAGGTCGGAATGCGCGCCGACCGGCGCGTAGATGCGGCAGCGCGTGCGTTCGGACCGGCGCACCGTCTCATGCAGCGCCTCGCCCATGCCGTGCAGGCGCTGGAACTCGAAGCAATCGCGGTCCTTCGCCATCGACAGGATGGCCGCCACCGTGTGCGCGTTGTGGGTCGCGAATTGCGGGTAGATGCGGTCGGTCATCGACAGCAGTTTCCGCGCGCAGGCGAGATACGAGACGTCGGTGTTGGTCTTGCGGGTGAAGACCGGATAGCCGGCAAGCCCGAGCGTTTGCGCCCGCTTGATCTCGGTGTCCCAATAAGCGCCCTTCACCAGCCGCACCATGATCTTGCGGTCGTACTTCTTGGCAAGCGCGTGGAGCCAGTCGATGACGAAGGCAGCGCGCGGGCCGTAAGCCTGGACGACCACGCCGAAACCGTCCCATCCCGCGAGTTCGGGCTCTGCCAGCACGCGTTCGATGACGTCGAGCGAGAGATCGAGCCGATCGGCCTCCTCGGCGTCGATGTTGAGACCCATGCGCGAATGCCGCGCGGCGAGCGCCAGCGACAAAAGCCGCTCGGCCATGACCGGCAGCATCTTTTCCTTCTGCGCCACCTCGTAGCGCGGATGCAGCGCGGAGAGCTTGACGGAGATGCCGTGATTGTAACGGATGTCGGGACCGTTCGACCCGGAATCGAGCGAGGAAATCGCGTCCGCATAGGCCTTATGGTAGCGCAACGCATCGGCCTCGGTGCGGGCCGCTTCGCCCAGCATGTCGAAGGAATAAAGGTAGCCCTTCTGCGTCATCGGCCGGCCGCGCTTGACGGCTTCGGCGATGGTACGGCCGAGCACGAACTGCTCGCCCATCTCGCGCATCGCCGCCGCGACAGCCTTGCGGATGACCGGCTCACCCAGCCTGCGCACCATGGCGCGCAGCGTGCCTTCGATGCCGCCCTCGCCCTCGTCGAGCACGCGGCCGGTCAGCATCAGCGCCCAGGTCGAGGCGTTGACGAAGATCGAGCTCGAGCTGCCCGAATGCGCCGACCAGTCATGCGGCGCGATCTTGTCGGCGATCAAATCGTCCATCGTCTCGGCATCGGGCACGCGCAGCAGCGCCTCGGCCAGGCACATCAGCGCCACGCCTTCCTTGGTCGACAGGCCGTAGGCCGAGAGGAAAACTTCCATCAGCCTAGGGTCGGTCGAGCCGCGCACGGCGCGCACCAGATCGGCGGCGCGGGCCGAAATCGCCTTGCGCTCCTCTGCCGAAAGCCCGGCTGCCGCGGAGAGGCGCTTCACCGCCCCGTCTTCGTCGGGCAAATAATTGGCGCGGATGTGCTGGCGGATGGCATCGAGCGGCATGTCGGGTCCATGAAAGCGTGAGCGTGCGGTCTGGCGACCACCGGACCGATCGGCGCAAGCTAGCACAGCCAAGGGCGCAGGTCGGTCCAAAGAAATCGGCAGCGCAGTCCGTTTGGACTATGATATAGGATCAACTCCCATCATTTTGACCACGATATCGATGACCGAAGACCAATTGGACCGCATCGACCGCAACATCCTGTCCGCGCTCGGCCGCGACGGCAGGCTTTCCATGGCGGAACTGGCAGCCAAGGTTGGCCTGTCGAAGACACCGGTGCAGGCTCGCGTGAAGCGGCTGGAGAAGAACGGCTACATAAGAGGCTATCGTGCGATCATCGACCGCGAGCGCATGGGCGAAGGCCATGTCGCCTTCGTCCAGGTGAAGCTTTCGGATACGCGCTCAGCAGCGCTCGACGCCTTCAACCGCGCCGTTCAGGGTGTGCCCGAAATCGAGCAATGCCACATGATGGCGTCGAGCTTCGACTATCTCTTGAAGGTCCGCACCACCGACATCGCCGCCTATCGCCGTGTTCTCGGCGAGCGCATCTCGGCCCTGCCTCACGTCGCCCAGACCTCGACCTTCGTGGCGATGGAAACGGTAAAGGACCGCTAACTCACTCCGACAGTGTCTTGAGAAACGCCACCAGCGCAGCACGCTCGCGGTCGGACAGATCGAGCGGGTGGATTTCGGATGTTCCTTCCACACTCGGCGCAGCTTTCGAATAGTGCGCCACGACATCGTCGAGCGATGAGAACTGCCCGGCATGCATGTAAGGTGGACGCGTGGCCGCTCCCCTCAGCGACGGCGTCTTGTAGGCGCGCACCAGTTGCTGTCCGTCCTTCACCATGAAGCGCAGCTCGCGGCAGGCGTCGGCGGCGCCGTCACGGAACTTGCCGAAGCAGTTGAACGGATCTGCCTGGACCTGAGCGACCGCATCGACGCGGCCGCGATCCGGCGGCAGGTCCTTGACCGGCGGCACGCCGGTGTTGTGGAAAGCATTGTCGGTGAAGCGCGGACCGTTATGGCAGGTCACGCAATTGGCTTTGCCGATGAACAGTTTCAGGCCGAGAATCTCTTCCGGCGAAAATGCTGCGTCGCCTTGCGGCTCCGTGCCGGTCGCAAGATCGATGGCGAAGCGGTCGAAGCGCGTCTGCTGCGGCTCTATCGACCGCTCGAAGGCGGCGATCGCCTTGCCGATGTTGGCAAAGACGCGGTTGACGTCGTCGGCCTGGCTGGCCGGCATGGCGTTCCACGCCGCCTTCTCGGCATCGGTGCCAAGCGGGCTGGCGTTGGCCGGCACGGTGGAAAGATCGGGCAGCGGTCCGAAAATGCGCTCATAGCGCTCGCCGAACCGGTTCTTGATGTAATGCGCGAAAGCTGCGCGGTTGCCGGCCTGTTCCAACGGATTTTCGAGCGGCGTCAGCGCCTGCGCCCATAAACTGTCGCGTCGCCCATCCCAGAAGAACCAAGGATCGCGCGCAACGCCTGCGAGCGGCATGGTGCGACGGTCGGTGCGGCCGACACCGACGGCTTGCGGCAGGTCGTCCTGGAACTGGCGGTCGATCTTGTGGCAGGTCGAGCAGGATACGGTGCCGTCGCGGCTCATGCCGACATCGAAGAACAGCGTCGATCCGAGCGCCGCCGCCGACGGCACGTCGGCATACTGGTTCGTGGTGTCGGGTTTCAGCGCCGGCAGCGTGTTCAGCGCCAGCGAGGCGATGGTCTTCTTCTCGGCGGCGCTGAACTGAGGCTTGCCGCAGCCGCCAAGCAGAGCGAGCGCGGCGAGAGCAGCCAGGCTTGCAACGCGGGCGAGACGCTTCATCGGCCGCTCACAGCACGATGTTGAAGACGACGGAATCGGACCCCGCCGCCGCCGAGATGGCGAAGCGCAGCTGCCACCAGCCGCTCATGGTGAATTTGACGCCGTCGATGCGATAGCGTCCCTCGCCCAGATAGTCGGTCGCCTGCGGGCTGGTCGGCAGGCCGTGACTGTGCTGCGGCATGCCGCCCGAAATGGTGATCGCGGCACCCTCCACCGGGGCGCCGGCAGCGGTTTTCAGCGTCAGCAGCCAGGACTGCAGCTCGCCTTGCCGGATGACGCCGCGTTCCGGCTCGAAGCTGGCGACGAACAGGCCGCTCGCCGTCTTCTTCGAGCGCGACGTGTCGGGACCTGGCGCCGAGTGCGGCGCCGTCAGATAGACGACTGCTAGGATGCCGACCAGCAGCGCAGCCAGACCGAGACCCGCAAGAACGTAACGCCATGTCGATGCCAAACCGGTTCCTCTTCGGCTGATAACGTCACGGGCTGCGCGCAGCATCCCGCCCCGCCTGTGGGAAATCGCTTCTGGCGTAAAATTCCGCCTGCGCCAAGCATGGCGCTGCCGGTTGCAAAAAGCTACAGCAGCATCGTTTCAGGAGGAGTGAGCCCCATGACCGCCAATGGTATTGCTTCGATCGGCGAATGCATGCTCGAACTGTCGGGTCAGGCAGGACCGAACTGGCGCATGGGCTTTGCCGGCGACACCTTCAACACGCTTTGGGCGCTGCATGCGCTGAGCCCGGACCGGCCGACGACTTATATCTCGGCCTTCGGCGATGATCCCTTCTCGCGCGATCAGATCGATTTCTTCGCCCAGAACGGCATCGGCATCGGCAACAGCCCGGTCATAGCCGGCGCGAGGCCCGGCCTTTACGCCATCACGCTCACCGGAGCCGAGCGCGCCTTCACCTACTGGCGAAGCGACGCTGCGGCGAGACAGCTCGCTTCCGACCCAGCCGCGCTGGCGAAAAGCCTTGAAAACCAGGCGCTTGTCTATTTTTCCGGAATCACCCTGGCAATTCTGGACGGGCCTGCCCGCAAGACCTTGCTCGACGCGGTCGCGAAGGCCCGCGCTGCCGGCTCGCTCGTCGCTTTCGACCCCAACTTCCGGCCCCGGCTCTGGCAAAGACGCGAGGCGGCGCAGAGCGCGATTCTGGAGGCGCTTGCCGTCACCGATATCGCGCTGCCGACCTTTCCCGACGAGCAGATGCTGTTCGCAGACGAGACCCCGCGGGCGACCGCAGAAAGGCTCGGGAAGCTGGTCGGCGAGGTCGTCGTCAAGAATGGCGAGGATGCCGCGCTCGTTGCTGTCAACGGCACCACTCAGCCGGTCCCGGCTGTACATGTCGCCGCGCCCGTCGACACCACCGGCGCAGGAGATTCGTTCAACGGCGGCTATCTCGCCGCCCGGCTCGCCGGCCATGCGCCTGCCGATGCCGCTAGGCGCGCGCATCAAGTTGCTGCCGCTGTTGTGCAGGTTCGCGGCGCGTTGGCGCCATTCGAGGTACTGAGGACAGCGTTCGAAGGCTAAGCCGTTCGCAGGCCGGCCTTACCTGAATATCAGCAGAGCTTAAGGCAGGCGAAACCGGTATTCGGTCACCTGATGGTAGATTTGCCCCGGCCACAGCGTGGCCTGCGGGAAATAGGGCCGGTTCGGCGCGTCGGGCCAGGCCTGCGCTTCAAGGCAAAAGCCGGAGAACGGCTTGTAGCGTCGCCCATCCAGCCCGGGCGACGACGGCGCGACATACTGGCCGATATAGAGCTGCAGGCCGGGCTCCGTCGTCCAGACTTCCATCTCGACGCCCGAATTGGCTCCTTGTACCCAGGCTGCCTGGTGAAGCGGTCCACGGTTGGAGGCGAGGCAGAAATTCACGTCGTAGGGGAGCTGCTCGCCTTCGGTTTCCATGCGCAGCGGCCGCGCCTGACGGAAATCATAGGGCGTGCCGTCGACCGGCTTCACCACGCCGGTCGGGATCATCTCGCCATCGACCGGTGTGTAGGCGCCGGCATTGAGCATCAGCCGGTGGTCGAGGATGTCGCCCGCCCCGCCATCGTCGAGGTTGAAGTAGGAGTGCTGCGCGAGGTTGCACAGCGTCGGCTCCTCGCAGGTGGCGGTCAGCTCCATGCTGAGCGTGCCGGGAATCTTCAGCCGGTAGGTGCAGGTGACGTCCAGCGCGCCTGGAAAGCCCATCGTGCCGTCCGGATCGTGCAGCGTCAGCGTCACGAAATCGCGTCCATGCAGCGAGACGGTCCACGGACGGTGGAAATAGCCTTCCGAGCCGCCATGCAGCGTGTGCTTGCCGAGAAAATTGCGTTCGGTCTGATACCGGTTGCCCGCGATGGTGAAGCGGCCGTCGCGAATGCGGTTGGCAAACCGGCCGACCACGGCGCCAAAATAGGCGCGATCGGTTTCGTAGGGTTCGAAACGGTCGTAGCCCAGCACCAGCGGCGCGTCGTGTCCGGTGAGCCTGAGATCCTGGACGATCGCGCCGAGCCCGATGATGTTGGCGGTGAGACCGCCGCCGCGGATGGTGAAGCGGCGAACGGCCTCGCCCGCTTGCGTCGTGCCGAAGACCTCGCCGTCCTTCATCGCTGTGCCCGAAACGCCAGTTCGTTGATCCGGGGACTTTGGCCGGCTTTGTCTTGTCCGGCAAGGCGGGCAACATGCCCGCCCTGCCCCTCGGATAGCCCGTCAGAGGCCGAGGCCGCCGATACAGACATATTTGGTGTCTAGGTAGTCCTCGATGCCCTGATGCCCGCCTTCCTTGCCGAGGCCCGATTCCTTGACGCCGCCGAACGGCGCCTCGGGCGTGGTGATCAGGCCTTCATTGACGCCGACCATGCCGTATTTCAGCCCTTCCATGACCCGGAAGGCGCGGCCGAGATCGCCGGTGTAGAAATAGCAGGCAAGGCCGAATTCGGTGTCGTTGGCCAAAGCGATCGCCTCTTCCTCGGTCTCGAACTTGAACACGGGCGCGACCGGCCCGAAAATCTCTTCCTTCATGAAGCGCATCTTCGGCGTCGCGTTGGAAATCACGGTCGGCTGGAAGAACGAGCCGCCAAGCGCATGGCGCTTGCCGCCGGCAACGACCTTGCCGCCCTTCGACGTCGCGTCGGCGATCAGTTCCTCGACCTTCTCCACCGCCTTCTCGTCGATCAGCGGCCCCTGCTGCACGCCTTCCTCCAGGCCGGAACCAACCTTGAGGTTGTTGCTGGCGGCGGCAAGCTTCTCGACGAACTTGTCATAGACGCCCGCCTGCACGAGGAAGCGGTTGGTGCAGACGCAGGTCTGGCCGGAATTGCGGTATTTCGCGGTGATGGCGCCGGTGACGGCGCGATCGATGTCGGCGTCGTCGAAAACCAGGAACGGCGCGTTGCCGCCGAGTTCCATCGACACTTTCTTGACGGTGACCGACGACTTCTGGATCAGGATCTTGCCGACCTCGGTCGAGCCGGTGAAGGTGATCTTCTTGACGAGCGGGTTGGCGCAGATCTCGTCGCCGATCTCGCCGGCCGAGCCGGTCAGGATGTTGATGACGCCCTTGGGGAAGCCGACCTCCTCGGCGAGCGCGCCCCAGGCGAGGCCTGAATAGGGCGTCTGCGAGGCCGGCTTGACGACGGCCGTGCAGCCCGCGGCCAGCGCCGGCCCGAGCTTGCGGGCGAGCATCGAGGACGGAAAATTCCACGGCGTGATGGCGGCGATGACGCCGACGGGCTCCTTGGTCACCAGGATGCGGCGGTCGCCCCACGGCGACGGCACGATGTCGCCATAGGTGCGGCGGCCCTCTTCGGCGAACCACAGGATATAGCTTGCGGCCGAGCCGATCTCGCCCTTGGACTCGAACAGCGACTTGCCCTGCTCGATGGTGAGCAGCTCGGCCAGCACGTCCTGATTGTCCATCATGGCGTCATGCAGCTTGCGCAGAAGCTTCGAACGCTCGAGCGCGGTCGTCTTGCGCCAGCTCTTGAAGGCTTCTTCGGCGGCCTCGATGGCGCGGCGGGTTTCGGCCTTGCCGGCCTTCGGCACGGTGCCGATCTTGAGGCCCGTGGCCGGATTGTTGACGTCGACGGTCTGGCCGCTGTCGGCCTGCACCCATTCGCCGTTGATGAGATTGGCCTGGCGCATGAAATGGCTGGTTTTCTGAAGCATGGTCTGGCCTCCGTTCGGCGCGCTGATCGGCCGTTTTCCTGGATATTCGATGGCGTGCAGGTCGCACGCTGGCGCATTGCTCTTACCTAGGGAAAGCCCGGCAAGCAATCACAAGATGGCATATAGGGGTTGGGCCAGCAAAAGCGAGCGTGACGGCCCTGGCCGCTATCCAAAAATATGGACGACCACCGTCAGCCAGAAGGACGTGGTGAGCACAGCGCTCGCCGTGGCGATGGTCATCTGGTTCGACGCCAGCGCCTGGCCGGTGTTGAACTGGACGGCGATGAGATAGGAATTGATGCCGGATGGCAGCGCGGCAACGACCACTGCCACCTTTGCCGTCAGCGGCGGCAGGCCGAGCAGCCAGACCAGGAGAAGAACAACCGCCGGCATCAGGAAGAGCTTGAGCACCGACAGTGCGAGCGCCGGCCGGACGTTGCCGGAAATGCCGAAGCGACGCAGGCTGAGGCCCATCGCAAACAGCGCCACTGGCCCCGCGGTATCGGCCAGCGCGTCGACGAGCCGCCCGATCAGCTCCGGCAGCGGAGCGCCGGTCAGGCGCCAGGCGAGCCCCGCCAGAATGCCGATGATCAGCGGATTGACGAACAGCCGCCTCAGAAAACTCCTGATGACGCGCAACGGATGCACTTGCTCGCCACTGCTGCGGCCAAACATCTCGAACAGCACGATCGAGGCCATCATCATGATGGGCAAGTGGACCGAGACCAGCAGCGACAGCACCTCGAAGCCGCTCGGCCCGAAAATACCGAGGATGAAGGGCGCGCCGAGCAGCACGACATTGGAATAGGCCGAGGAAACGCCGCCGACGATGCCGGCGCGGGCGTCGCGGCCGAAGATGCGCGTCGTGACCAGATGGCCGGCGGCCCAGGTGATGGCCACCGCAGCGAAATAGGCGCCCCACAGCGACCATGGCGCCACGCCGTGGAAATCGGACTTCACCATTGTCTGGAACAAAAGCAGCGGCATCGCCACGTTGACGGCGAATTCGGATATGCCCTCGCCGCTCGCCGGCTTCAGATAGCCGGTGAACCCGGCGAGATAGCCGAGCGCGACGAGACTGAAGACGAAGAGGACGGTTGCGACGAGCGGAGTCATTTTTGGGGCGGAGACATTTTTCCCGTGATAGGCGAGCCCCGATCGCGGTGCAATCGGCCAGCGGAACCGCTTGCCGCTCACTCCGCCGGTCCTCTGCTTGTTTTTCAGCCCGCTTTGCGGTCCCTATATGCCAGTCATGGCCCCGGTTCTCGGGCCGCCATAGGGACTTCTCATGCTGCGACTTGCCCTGGCGCTTTTCCTGGTTGCTGCTCCGACCCTCGCCCACGCGACCGACGCGGGCTGGGCGCTGCTACGCGATGGCGGTCACATCGTGCTGCTTCGCCACGCCTTCGTCACCGGGACGACCGACCCGGCGAATTTCGACATCGCCAAATGCCCGACGCAGTTGAACCTTTCGGCTCGCGGCCAGCAGCAGGCGAGCCGGATCGGTGCCTTGTTCGCGGCACGCGCTGCACCCATCGAACGGGTGCTTTCCAGCCGCTACTGCCGCTGCCTCGACACCGCCCGCATAGCTTTCGAGGCTGAGCCGGAACCGTTCGCTCCGCTCGATCTGCTCAAGACCGACCCGGCGGGGAAGGCTGCCCAGCTCGCAGCCATCATGAAGGAAGTCCGCGACTTTTCCGGCTCCGATAATCTGGTCATGGTCACCCATCTCGAGAACATCGTCGCGCTGACCGGCATAGCCCCGCGCGAGGGCGAAGCCGTGGTGGTTGCGCCCGATGGTGACGGCCTCAAGGTGCTCGGCCGCGTCACCTTCTGATGCCACCGGCCTGCGCTACTCGGTGCTGTGGCTGAAATGCTACAGTCGGAAGAAGCCGCAAATCCGCCGCGACAATCCCGCTTGCGACAACCCGTCGCAGGGTCTATAGGCGCGCTCCCGGTCACGAAAACCGAAATGAGCACAACGGTTGGAGCTTTTGTCTCCGCCCGCGCAGGCGGCTTTGCCGCGCTGTGTACGGCGCCGTTTCGGGGATTGGGATTGCGGATGTAGCTCAGGGGGAGAGCGCCGGATTTGGGTCCGGAGGTCAGGGGTTCGAGTCCCTTCATCAGCACCACGGATAGCTCAGGTTGGGTAGAGCATCAGACTCATAATCTGACGGTCGAAGGTTCGAATCCTTCTCCATTGGCCTCGAAAGCCAACACCCTGCACGGTGTTATTCGAAAAATCGGTCCGGGGACCGGAATGCGAGGATTTCACGGACGGCAAGGCTTCGGCCTCGCCGGCCCGCGATGTCCTGCGCCATTGGCTCGCGGCCAGGCACGCGGTGACGATCAAGGCGCGGCGATGCCGGCAAAGGAGCCTTCGGGTCCAGCGTCCGCTTCGCCGCCCCGCGATCCGCTCCCGAAGGCCCGTCGCTTGGCGATGTCACCGGTCTCCGGATCATTCGTGCCGGGAAAAGGAAACGAGAAACGAAAGGACGCTTCGACGCATGACGTGACGCCTCGCATGGGGCCATGCCCGACAGGAGTAAAGACAATGAAGACCATTCTCGAAAAGCTTCTTGGACGCCAGCGCGTCCTCGTGAAGGAAAATGAACGTGCCGTCGCCCTCTACAAGGGCGAGATCCAGGCTGTCCTGATGCCGGGCGAACATTGGCTCGTCAACCGGCGCGGCAACCTGGAAATCTCCAGGCACGACCTGAAGAACCCGGAATTCGTTTCGGCTTACGAGAAGGCGTTGTTCGACAAGCTCCCGGACGTGGCCGCGCGTCACTTCACCGTCGTTCGCACCGGGCGCACCGATGTTGCCGTGATCGAGCGCGATGGCGCCTTGCATGCCGTGCTCACTCCGGATCGCAAGCTTGTGCTGTGGACGGATGCCGGCCCGTGGAAGGTGACGTCCGTCGACACGGCGGCAGATCTGGCCGTCGATCCGGCCTTGATGCGCCGGATCGGCCAGGCCCGGAAGACGGAACACGTGTTCCTCCATCCGGTCGTGGACGGCCAGGTCGGGCTGCTGTTCGTGGACGGCGTCTACGTCCGCACGCTTGCCGCGGGTGTGCACGCCTTCTGGAATGTCGGGCGCATGGTCCAGGTGAAGGTCGTCGACCTCAAGCGCCAGTCGCTCGATGTCGCCGGGCAGGAAATGCTGACGAAGGATCGCGTGACGATCCGCGTCAACATCGCCGCCGAATACCGGGTCGTTGATCCGGTGACGGCTGTGAGCACGGTGAAGGACTTCGCGGAAGCCCTCTATCGCGCCCTGCAGTACGCCTTCCGCAAGACGCTGGGCGCGCTCACGCTCGACCAGATCCTCGACAAGAAGATGACGGTCGACGAGGAGGCGGCGGCCAAGGTGCGTGCCGACATGGCCGCGATCGGCCTCGAGGTCAGCGATATCGCGCTCAAGGATGTCATCCTGCCGGGCGAGATGCGCGAGATCCTCAACCAGGTGGTTTCGGCCGAGAAGCAGGCCGAGGCCAACGTCATCCGCCGTCGCGAGGAGACGAACGCCACGCGTTCGCTGCTCAACACGGCCAAGGTGATGGCCGAGAACCCGGTGATGCTGCGGCTGAAGGAGCTCGAAGCTCTCGAAGCCATCGCCGGCAAGGTCGAGCAGCTCACCGTCCACAACGGAATGGGCGGGCTGCTGAACGACCTGGTCAAGCTCCGCGACAGCTGAGCTGACGCAACGGCAATGGGAAGGGCCTCCGGGTCATCCGGCGGCCCTTCTTGCGTTTCGAAGGCCGGCATCCCATCTGCGCCCGGCGTATCAGGCCTTTTCCTGCCCGGAAAAACCGATTAGACAGCGCCCGAACAAAGATGCGGACAGATTCCGCCCGCAACCGAAGGAAGAGCCCTTGTCCAGCACATTCGAGAAAGTCGCCAAGATCATTGCCGACACCAGCGAGATCGATATCGACACCATCACGCCCGAAAGCCACACCATCGACGATCTCGGCATCGACAGCCTCGATTTCCTCGACATCGTCTTTGCCATCGACAAGGAATTCGGCATCAAGGTGCCGCTGGAGAAGTGGACGCAGGAGGTCAATGACGGCAAGGCCTCGACCGACGACTACTTCGTCATGAAGAACCTGTGCGCCAAGATCGACGCGCTGGTCGCGGCCAAGGCCGCCTGAGCGGCTTGGGCGCGGTCTTGACGTGCCCAGCGCGTGATCCCGAAAATCGGCTACGATTTTCGGATCATGCGCAAAATCGAAAGCAACCTGACCCACAACAGCTGCCCATGAGTTCCCACGACGTCGTCATCACCGGCATCGGCCTTGTCTCTTCACTGGGAGAGGGTCCGGATGCGCATTGGCAGAAGCTCACCCAGCCGGGCCTTGAGCCGGTGCTCGAGGCCACGCGCTTTGCGCCCTACACCATCCATCCCCTGCCCGAGATCGACTGGAACCTGCAGATCGCCAAGCGCGGCGACCAGCGCCAGATGGAGACCTGGCAGCGGCTCGGCACCTATGTTGCCGGGCTTGCGCTAGACGACGCCGGCATCAAGGGCAATGACGAGCTCTGCGCGACCATGGACATGGTGGTGGCGGCCGGTGGCGGTGAGCGCGACGAGGCTGTCGACACCGCGATCCTCGCGGCCTCCGAGGCCCGCAACGACCGCGACGTGCTGCTCAACGAGAAGCTGACCACGGAATTGCGGCCGACGCTGTTCCTCGCCCAGCTCTCCAACCTGCTCGCCGGCAATATCTCCATCGTGCATAAGGTCACCGGCTCGTCCCGCACCTTCATGGGCGAGGAAGGCGCCGGCGTTTCGGCGGTCGAAACGGCGGCCGCGCGCATCCGCTCCGGCCAGTCGACGCATGTGCTGGTCGGCGGCGCCTTCCAGACCGAACATTCCGACATGCTGCTCGGCTACGAGCTCGCCGGCTATCTGCATCGCGGCTCCTGGAAGCCGGTGTGGCAACGGCAGGGCTCTGACGGCGGCGGGGTGGTGACCGGCTCCGGCGGCGCCTTCCTGGTGCTCGAACAGCGCGAGCACGCACAGAGCCGCGGGCGTAAGATCTACGCTGAACTTGGCTCGGTCATATCCGGCCGGGCCAGGCGCCGGCGTGGCGAGCTGAATGCCGAAATCGCCGCGCTGCTGAAGCAGGCGGCGCTGCCCGATGGTGCGTTGCTGACGATTTCCGGTGCCTCGGGCGCCCACGCCGCAACCGCGGCCGAGAAGACAGCGCTCGACGCAAATCCGGCGCTTGCCGCGCGCGCCTTCTCGACGCTCACCGGCCACATGAAGGAAGCGCAGTTCCCCTTTGCCGTGGCCCTTGCGGCGCTCGCTGTCGACCGCAAGGCCAGCTATCCTGTCTTCGATGCAACAGTGGAGCGAGCATTCGAAGGCGCTCCCGCAAACGTCCTTGCAACTGCCATCGGCTATCACCAATTCGAAGGCCTTGGGCTGATCAAAGCCGCTTAGAGCGAAGGCAAACAAGAAGCATGGCCAATCTCCGCGATCACATGGGCAGGCCGATCGTCGCCGTGACCGGCATCGGTGTGGTGACGTCGCTGGGCGTCGGCAAGGCCGACAACTGGGCGGCGCTGACCTCGGGCAAGTCCGGCATCCATCCGATCACCCGCTTTCCCGTCGATCACCTCAACACCCGCATCTCCGGCATGGTCGACTTTCTGCCGTCGAGCTCCAAGGGTGCGAGCCCCCTCACCTACGAACTGGCCGAGACCGCGGCCCAGGAAGCTGTGTCGGAGGCAGGCCTCGATAGCGGCGATTTCGGCGGACCGCTGTTCCTTGCTTCGCCGCCGGTCGAGCTCGACTGGGCCGACCGCTTCTCGCTCTACAATTCCGACAAGCAGGAAAGCGGTTCCGAACGGCTGCTGAGGGTGGCGCGTGGGCTGAAGGAGCTCGATGTTTTCGAGACCACCCAGTTCGGCTCGATCGCCGATCGTCTTGCCGACCGCTTCGGCACGCGCGGTCTGCCGATCACGCTGTCGACCGCATGCGCTTCCGGCGCCACCGCCATCCAGCTCGGCGTCGAGGCGATCCGTCGCGGCGAATGCGACAAGGCGCTGTCGATCGGCGCCGACGGGTCGGCCACGGCCGAGGCGCTGATCCGCTTCTCGCTGCTTTCGGCGCTTTCCACCCACAACGACATTCCGGAAAAAGCGTCAAAACCCTTCTCCAAGGACCGCGACGGCTTCGTGCTGGCCGAAGGTTCCGGCGCGCTGGTGCTGGAATCGCTGGAAGCGGCACTTGCGCGCGGCGCGACCATCCTCGGCATCATGCGCGGTTGCGGCGAAAAGGCCGACGATTTCCACCGCACCCGCTCCAAGCCCGATGGCTCGCCCGCGATCGCCGCGGTGCGAGCCGCGCTTGCCGATGCGGGCCTCAGCGAGGACGAGATCGACTACGTCAACGCGCACGGCACCTCGACGCCGGAAAACGACAAGATGGAGCATCTGTCGCTGTCGACCGTCTTCGGCGAACGGATCGGCTCGATGCCGATCTCTTCCAACAAGTCGATGATCGGCCACACGCTGTCGGCCGCAGGCGCGGTCGAGGCCGCGTTCTCGCTGATGACGATGCGCGAAAGCGTCATTCCGCCGACGATCAATTACGACAATCCCGATCCGGCGATCGTGCTCGATGTGGTGCCGAACAAGAAGCGCAATGCCGAAGTCGGCACGGTTCTGTCGAACTCCTTCGGCTTCGGCGGCCAGAACACCTGCCTTGTCATGGCGCGGGAACCGGTCTAAGCGGATTTTTTCCGCCTCCACAGCACCGACAGGCCAAATGCGCGCATTGCAACTTATCGAGGACCGCCGCCTTGAAACGGTGGACCTGCCGCCTCCCCCGCCGCCTTCGCTCGGCGAAGTGACGCTCCGCATCAAGGCGGTGGCGCTCAACCATATCGACGTCTGGGGCTGGCGTGGCATGGCCTTCGCCAAGCGCAAGCTGCCGCTGGTCGTCGGCGCCGAAGCTTCCGGCGAGGTCGAGGCGGTCGGACCAGGCGTTTCCAATCTCCTGCCCGGGCAATTGGTGTCGATCTATGGCGCGCGCACCTGCGGGCTTTGCCGCGCCTGCCGCGAAGGCCGTGACAATCTCTGCGAGCATGTTTCCGGCGTCCACGGCTTCCACCTCGACGGCTTCGCGCAGGAAAAGATCAACCTGCCGGCTCGCCTCCTGGTGCCCGCGCCGCCCGGCGTCACCGAGATCGGCGCCGCGGTCGCCCCCGTCACCTTCGGCACGGTCGAGCACATGCTGTTCGACAACGCGAAGCTCGAGCCCGGCGAGACCATTCTCGTCCATGCCGGCGGCTCCGGCATCGGCACCGCCGCGATCCAGCTGGCGAAGCGCATGGGTTGCACGGTCATCACCACCGTCGGCTCGAACGACAAGATCGACAAGGCGAAGGCGCTTGGCGCCGACCATGTCATCAACTACCGCGAGGACCGTTTCGAAGGTGTCGTGCGCAAGCTGACGAAGAAGAAGGGCGTCGACGTCGTCTTCGAGCATGTCGGCGCCGACACTTTCGCCGGCTCGATGCTGTCCTTGAAGCGCGGCGGCCGCCTCGTCACCTGCGGCTCGACGTCCGGCGTGTCGACGCAGGTCAACCTGATGCAGCTTTTCCAGCAGCAGCTGAAGCTGCTCGGCTCCTTCGGCTGCCGCATGGAGAACATGGCCAATGCCATGCAGAAGATGGCGGCCGGCCTCGTTGCTCCGGTCATCGACACCGAAGTCGGCTTCGACGACATCGATGCAGCGCTGAAGCGCATGGAAGGCCGCGACGTCTTCGGCAAGATCATCCTGCGCGTTTAAAAATGGTCGGCAAGGTGCTCAAGAAAGCCCGCCGGGACTTCATGTTCCGCTATGGCCGGCGGCTGCGCCAGATGGAGCACTGGCTGGTCGCGCGGCTTGCCATGGCGATGATCTGGCTCCTGCGCCTTTTGCCGCCGGACAGGGCGCTCAACTTCGCCGACCGCGTCGCCCGCCGCATCGGTCCGATGGTCGGACGGCATCGGGTGGCCGTGAACAATCTGCGTCTCGCCTATCCGGAAAAGAACGATGCCGAGATCGAGGCCATCGCTTCCGATATGTGGGGCAATATGGCCCGGCTGGCGGCCGAATACATCTTCCTTGACGCCCTCTTCGATTTCGACCCGAACGCGACCAAGCCCGGTCGGGTCGAAGTCCGCGGCATCGAGCATTTCGTCGAGATCGCCGGCGAGAAGAAGCCGCATATCCTGTTCACCGGCCATCTCGGCAATTTCGAGCTGCTGCCGGTCGCTGCCGCCACTTTCGGCATGAACATCACGGCGCTGTTCCGCCCGCCGAACAATCCTTACCTCGCCGACTACATCCACTCGACGCGCCGCTCGACGATGGGGGGCCTGCTGCCCTCCTCGACCGGCGCATCATTTGCCCTTGCCGCCATCCTGGAGAACGGCGGCAATATCGGCGTGCTGGTCGACCAGAAGTTCACCAACGGCGTCGAGACGACCTTCTTCGGCCGCCCCTGCCAGAGCAACCCCGTACTGGGCATGCTCGCCCGCCACTATGACTGCGACGTCTACCCGGCGCGCTGCGTCAGGCTGCCGGGAAACCGGTTCCGCCTCGAGATCGAAGACAAGCTGACCCTGCCGCGCACCGAAGGCGGCAACATCGATGTCCACGCCACCACCCAGTTGCTCGCCGACGTCGTCGAACGCTGGGTGCGCGAGGATCCCGGACAGTGGATGTGGTTCCACAAGCGCTGGGAGATGAGCGGCCGACGGCGCAAGCGCGGGCGGGCCAAAGAGGTCAGCTAAGCCTTCGGGCCGTATCTCGAAAATCGCTCAACGCCGATCTCCGGTTCGATCAACTCAGCCGCAAGAATGCCGGTGTCTGCGCAAGGAAAAGCCGCGAAGATCGCTCTTCGCGGCCCTGATTTCAGGCGACCTGAGCTGGCTGAACAATCCTAGAGAAACGGCACCGTAAAGTTGGGTCGATACGTATCCATGGTAGCGCCGTTGCGGTCTTCGGAGAGCAGCGTATCCGAACCGAAGCTTGCCCGCAGCCCGATCACATATTTGTGGATGTTTACGCTACCCGACGCTTCGGAGAAGGTCACGTGATCCAGCTGGTAACGTCCGAATGCGGACCACGGCGTGCCTGAAAACCTATAGGTGGCCTGGAGTGCCGCGCTAACCGTATCGAAGTGCACACCGCTCGTCGAGAGTCTCGAAAAGCCAAGTTCGCCGTCAAATCGAAGATCATCCTGAGCAAAGAAGCGCACCACACCACGGCCGCCCCAATTGTCGAGATGCTCGGACTCGCCGCTTGCCCGCAACTGGCCGTAGTAGACTTGGCCGTAGAGCGTCACATTACCGAAGTAGGCCTGCGCTTCGGGGCCGACCGTGAAGGTGTACAGATCCGCATCGCTAATAAACTCGTCGCCGCCATATCCGGTGATCGTCGCAAATCCACCCAGCGCATAGCTGCTTGGATCGCGCCAGTAGCCATGGATGGCGCCGCCGTAGCCGTAGATATTCGTGCCTTCGATCCAGAGCGAATCGATCACCGCGTCGGTCTGGATGTTCCAGCGGGCGTCGATCGGAAAATTGACCCGAAGAGCGCCCCCCGCGGTCGTGCCATCTGCGTCGTCCCCGGGGGTCGCGAAATAGAGCCCGCCGAGATAGACTTCCCCATAACCTGATATATGCGGCTGGGTGAGTTCCTGGTCCAGAACAACCGGAGTGTCCGCAGCGAAAGCCGAAGTCGCCGTCGCCGCGACCGCGGCGCTCAAAAGAAATCGATACATCATAATCCCCAAGCAGCCAGAATTAACGCTTCGTGTTTACCACCGCCGCGTCAAGCAAACCAGCTTCCGCAAAACCATTGACAGCGTAAGTCGTTGTTTTTCGAAGCATGTGAAACATTGCTGCAACGCCCTGAAAGGACTGGCCGCAGGCAGCAATTGCCGCCTGCGGCCATCAGCGACCCTTTTCCGGCCGTTTCAGTCGGTGACAACGATCCGCGTGTTGCCGAAGCCGACTTCCTTGACCATCGAATAGAAAGTCGCGGCATTGGCCGTGTGCAGGCGCACGCAGCCATGCGAGGCCGGACGCCCGAGATATCTCACCGCGCCGGTGCCATGGATGGCGTAGCCGCCGCGGAAAAACACCGAATAGGGCATCGGCGACATCTCGTATTTGCGCGAATACCACATCCGGGCGGTCCATTGCGGCCGGTAGCTGCCGCGCGGCGTGAAGTAGCCCTTGCGCGCGGTCGACACATTCCAGCGGTACAGCACCTGGCCATATTTGCTGACAGTCATCGTCTGGGTGGAAACGTCGATATTAGCCACAAGCGTAGCCGCCCGGCCCGCAAGCGATGTGCTGAGCAGCGCGGTTACCAGCGCGGCTGCCATGAGAACGGACTTTTTCATGTGATCAAACCCCTTCGATTGCCCCCTGCCATCACGTGGTTGTTTTTCCATCATTTTGCCGGCAGGTGCGTTAAGTACCACACACTCGTTGACGAAACCGCCAATCCGATACAGCGAATTTGAACGATTTTCCCGCCATAGTTGCCGGCGCGACACGCACGCCCGAAGGTTTAGCTGGTCTTGGGCCATACGCGACCGTTGTGTGGCAATGAGCGACTGGCTGCTTGCAAAAGCACCGAGTTCCTCCTTCAATCCGCCGCATGAATGAACGACTCCTCAAGGCCATCGATGATCGGGTCGACGACCTGGTCGCGCTGACCGCCGACCTGATCCGCTTTCCGACCGTCAATCCGCCCGGCGAGGCATACCGGCCATGCGCCGAATATCTTGGTGCGCGATTGAGGAAGCTCGGCTTCGAGACCGAGTTCATCCGCGCCGAAGGCACGCCCGGCGACACCGATCGCTACCCGCGCGTCAACATCGTCGCCCGGCTCAACGGCCACTCGCCCGGGGCCTGTGTGCATTTCAACTCGCATATCGACGTGGTCGAGGCCGGGGAAGGCTGGACGGTCGACCCCTTCGCCGGCCTAGTGAAGGACGGCAGGGTCTATGGCCGCGGCGCCTGCGACATGAAGGGCGGGCTCGCCGCCTCGGTCATCGCCGCGGAAGCTTTCATGGAGGTCTATCCCAACTTTCCCGGCGCCATCGAGATCTCGGGCACGGTCGACGAGGAGACCGGCGGCTTCGGCGGTGTCGCCCATCTGGCCAAGCTCGGCTATTTCTCGAAGCCGAAGGTCGACCACGTCATCATTCCGGAGCCGCTGAACAAGGACCGCATCTGCCTTGGCCATCGCGGCGTCTGGTGGGCCGAGATCGAAACCAAGGGCGAGATCGCGCATGGCTCGATGCCGTTCCTCGGCGACAATGCGGTGCGCCATATGGGCGCCGTCCTGCAGGCTTTCGAGGACGAGCTCTTCCCGGCGCTCGACCGCAAGGTGACGCGCATGCCGGTGGTGCCCGAGGGCGCCCGGCGCTCGACCATGAACATCAATTCCGTTCATGGCGGCCAGACCGAGGATTTCCGGCCGGGATTGCCCTCGCCCAACGTTCCCGATTCCTGCCGGCTGACCATCGACCGCCGCTTCCTGCTCGAGGAAGACCTCGCCACCGTCAAGGGCGAAGTCACGGGCATCCTCGAACGGCTGAAGCGCGAGCGGAAGAAGTTCGACTACGAAATCCGCGACCTGATGGAAGTTCTGCCGCTGATGACCGAGCGCGACGCGCCGGTGGTGAAGGCTGTCGCAAAGGGGATCATGGAGGTGTTCGAGCGCGAGCCGGACTACGTGATCTCGCCCGGCACCTATGACCAGAAGCACGTCGCCCGCATCGGCCACATCTACGACTGCATCGCCTATGGCCCCGGCATTCTCGACCTTGCTCATCGGCCGGACGAATGGGTCGGCATCGCCGACATGGTGGAATCGGCCAAGGTGATGGCGATCGGCCTCAACGTGCTGCTGCGCGGCACGACCGGCTGATCCGGAAAAACATTTCCCCTGGCGCTGCCCGACAGCACGAAACGCAATTTACTCATTGGCCAAATCACGCTTCTATCCGCCGGGTTTGCGCAAATCTCAGCTCATGGGAGTTCAGCGATGAAATTGTGGAAGACCATTCTGGCCGCGGCCGTGCTGTCATTCGCCGCCGCCACGTCGGCATTTGCCGCGCGCACCGATCTCGTCATCGGCATTCCGCTCGAACCCCCGCATCTCGATCCGACCGCGGGCGCCGCCGCGGCGATCGATGAAGTGCTCTACGCCAATGTCTTCGAAGGCCTCACCCGCATCGGGCCGAACGGCGAAGTGCTGCCCGACCTCGCCGAGAGCTGGACCATCTCGGATGACGGCAAGACCTACACCTTCAAGCTGCACACCGGCGTGAAATTCCACGATGGCAGCGATTTCAGCGCCGACGACGTGAAGTTCTCGCTCGACCGCGCCCGCGCCGACAATTCGGTCAATGCGCAAAAGGGCCTATTCGCGCAGATCGACAAGGTCGACGTCGTCGACCCGGCCACCGTCAAGGTGACGCTGAAGAACCCGCAAGGCTCCTTCCCCTACAATATGGGCTGGGGCGACGCGGTGATCGTCTCGCCGAAATCCGCCGACACCAACAAGGAAAAGCCGATCGGCACCGGCCCCTTCAAGTTCCAGAGCTGGGCCAAGGGCTCGTCGATCACGCTGGTGAAGGCCGACAATTACTGGGGCGCGCCGGTGTTCCTCGACAAGGTGGAGTTCCGCATCGTACCGGACGCCGCCGCCGCCGTGCCGGCGCTGCTTTCCGGCGACATCCAGGCCTTCCCCTTCTTCGATCCCGACAGCGTCTCCCAGGTCAAGGACGACCCGCGTTTCCATGTGGTGATCGGCTCGACCGAGGGTGAGACCATCCTGTCGATCAACAACAAGAAGCCGCCCTTCGACAAGCTGCAAGTGCGCCAGGCGATCTCCTATGCGCTCGACCGCAAGGCGATTATCGACGGCGCTTCGGCCGGCCTCGGCGTGCCGATCGGCTCGCATATGTCGCCCGCCAACAAGGACTACGTGGATCTCACCGGCCTCTATCCGCACAATGTCGACAAAGCCAAGGAACTGCTGAAGGAGGCCGGCCTCGAAAACGGCTTCAAGGCAACGTTGAAGCTGCCGCCGCCTTCCTATGCGCGACTCGGCGGCGAGATCATCGCGTCCGAACTGCGCGATGTCGGCATCGATCTTGAGATCATCCCGGTCGAATGGGCACAGTGGCTGGACCAGGTATTCACCAAGAAGGACTATGACCTCACCATCGTCTCCCACACCGAGCCCAACGATATCGATATCTATTCGCGCAAGGACTATTACTTCAATTACGACAACCCGACCTTCGACAAGATCATCGCCGATCTCAACCTTACCTCGGACGAAGCGAAGCGAAAGGAACTGCTCGGCGAAGCGCAAAAGATCCTTGCCGACGATGCCGTCGTCGGTTTCCTCTACGAGCTGCCGAAGGTCGGCGTCTGGGACGCCAAGCTGCAGGGCCTGTGGGAGAATGCGCCGATCCAGGCCAATGATCTGACCAAGGTAAAGTGGACGGATTGAGCCCCGGCCAAAGGCGAACCTTGCGCTCCGTCACACCCCCCTCTGCCCTGCCGGGCATCTCCCCCGCAAGGGGGGAGATCGGTAGTTTCCGCGCCGCCGACGCCCATTCAACGTCGGCGATTAGCGAAAGCGCAAATGAGAGCTCAATCTCCCCCCTTGCGGGGGACATGGCCGGCAGGCCAGAGGGGGGTGGGCGGGAACGCGACGTTTGCCCTGTCGTCGCACTGGGCAATCCGCGCCTCCCATGACCGCTTACCTCCTCAAACGCCTCATCATCGCGGCCATCACGCTGGTGCTGGCCTCGATGGTGGTTTTCGCGGTGATGGAGATCCTGCCCGGAGATCCGGCGCGCCTGATGCTGGGCTTCAACGCCAGCGCCGACCAGGTCGAGCTGCTGCGCAACCAGATGGGGCTCAACGCGCCGCTTGTCCTGCGCTATCTGCACTGGGCCGGCGGGTTGCTCAGCCTCGATTTCGGCCGCTCATACACCTATTCGGTTCCCGTCATCGATCTTGTGCGCGAACGCGTCGTCGTTTCCCTGCCGCTGGCGCTGATCGCGCTGGCGCTCTCGACAATCATCGCCATTCCGGTCGGCCTTTTTTCCGCCGGCCGGCAAGGCCGGGCCGGCGACACGCTTGCCATGGGCGCCGCCCAGCTCGGCGTCGCCGTGCCGAACTTCTGGTTCGCGCTGATGCTGATCTATCTCTTCGCCGTCTGGCTGCGGCTGGTGCCGGCCGGCGGCTTTCCCGGCTGGAGCGCCGGTGTCTGGCCGGCGGTCAAGTCGCTGCTGCTGCCGGCGGTCGCGCTGGCGTTGCCGCAAGCCGCGATCCTGGCGCGCGTAGCCCGCTCGGCGCTGATCGAGGTGCTGAACGAAGACTATATCCGCACCGCCCGCGCCAAGGGCCTGCCCTACCGCGCCGTGCTCTGGCGCCACGCGCTGCGCAACGCCATGATCCCGGTGCTCACCATCCTCGGCCTGCAATTCGCTTTCCTGCTTGCCGGCACCATCATCATCGAGAATGTCTTCTATCTGCCGGGGCTCGGCCGGCTGGTGTTCCAGGCCATCACCCAGCGCGACCTGATCGTCGTGGAGAGCGTGGTGATGCTCCTGGTCGCCGCCGTGATCGCCGTGACCCTGCTTGTCGACTTCTCCTATGCGATCGTCGATCCGCGCCTGAGGGGGCGGCAATGACCATGCGCATCGACCTGCCCGAGGAAACGCTTGGCGGGGTCCTGGCCAAGGCCTTCGGCAACCGCTCGTTCCTGATCGGCTTTGTCATCACGCTGCTGGTGGCCGCCGTCGCGCTGCTTTCCTTCCTCTGGACGCCCTATGACGTCACCAAGCTGGTGATCGCCGACAAAACGCAGGCGCCCTCGCCGGCGCACTGGTTCGGCACCGATCACTTCGGCCGCGACATCCTGTCGATGATCATGGTCGGCGCCCGCAACTCGATCGCCGTCGCGCTGGTCGCCGTTGGCATCGGCATGGGTGTCGGCGTGCCGCTCGGCGCCTTAGCCGCGGCGCGCGGCGGCCTTGCCGACGAGGCGCTGATGCGCATCAACGATCTCGTCTTCGCCTTCCCGGCGCTGCTCTCGGCGATCATGATTACCGCCATCTTCGGTCCCGGCGCCGTCAACGCCATCATCGCCATCGGCATCTTCAACATTCCGGTCTTCGCGCGCGTTGCCCGCGCCGGCGCGCTGGCGATCTGGCCGCGCGAGTTCATCCTCGCCGCGCGCGCCGCCGGCAAGGGCATGACTGAGATCACCATCGAGCACATCCTGCCCAACATCGCGACGCTGCTGCTCGTCCAGGGCACCATCCAGTTTGCGCTCGGCATCCTGGCCGAAGCCGGCCTTTCTTACGTTGGCTTGGGCGCGCAGCCGCCGATGCCGAGCTGGGGCCGCATGCTGTTCGACGCGCAGACGCGCATGGTGACCGCGCCCTGGATGGCGATCTTTCCCGGCATGGCGATCGTCGTCACCGTGCTTGGGCTGAACCTGCTCGGCGACGGCATCGCCGACATCCTCGATCCGAAATCGCGGCGGCAGCGATGAGCCTGCTCCATATCGAGAACCTGTCGCTGACGATCGGCGAGACGCCGATCCTCAAAGACGTCGACCTTACGATCGCACCCGGCGAAGTGGTCGGCCTTGTAGGCGAATCCGGCTCCGGCAAGTCTATGACCGCGCTGACCGTCATGCGGCTGCTGCCGCATCTGGCGCGCACCGGCGGACGCGTCATCTTTGACGGCATTGACATCCTGGGCGCGACGGAGGATCAGATGTGCGCGCTGCGCGGCGACGACATCGGCATGGTCTTCCAGGAGCCGATGACGGCGCTCAATCCGGTCAAGACGATTGGCGAGCAGGTGGCTGAAGGCATTCGCTGGCACACCAAGGCAAGCCGCGCCGAGGCCGAGGAGCGTGCGCGTAAAATACTCGACCGCGTCGGCCTGCCAGAAGCGAAGTTCCCGCTGTCGCGCTACCCGCACGAACTGTCAGGCGGCCAGCGCCAGCGGGTGATCATCGCGATCGCCTGCGCGCTGAAGCCAAAACTCTTGATCGCCGACGAGCCGACGACGGCGCTCGATGTGGTGCTGCAGGCGCAGATCCTCGACCTGCTGCGTGATCTGGTCAGCGAAAACCGCATGGGCCTGCTGCTCATCTCACACGACCTCGCGGTGGTGACCGAGATGGCCGATCGTCTGACCATCCTGCGCCGAGGCGAAGTGATGGAAGCCGGCAATACCGCCCGCACACTGTCGGAGCAGCAACATCCCTACACGCGCGAGCTGGCGCTTGCTTCGATGCATGTGCCGGCGCGGCCGAAGACCCATATTGCCGGCTCGGCAAGGCCGCTGCTCGAAATCGAAGGTGTCAGCCGGGATTATCCGGGCCGACGCAAATCCTTGTTCCGGCCGGCGGAGCCGATCCGCGCCGTCGACGATGTCTCGCTGACCATCGAGCCCGCCCAGTCGGTAGCGCTCGTCGGTCGCTCGGGCTGCGGCAAGTCCACCCTTGCCCGTATGATCCTGGCGCTGGACAGACCGACGGCGGGCGCGATCCGGTTCCGCGGCGAGACCATTACCGGCAAGGCGGAAGCGGAGCTGAGGCCGGCCCGGCGTGACATGCAGGTGGTGTTCCAGGACCCTTACGGCTCCTTCGACCCGCGCCAGAAGGTCGAGAAGCTGGTGGCCGAGCCGCTGCACCTTCTGGAGAAGCAGACGTCCAGGGTCGAGCGGCGCGAGATGGTCGCGCAGGCGCTGCACGAGGTCGGGCTCGGCCCGCGCGACATGGACAAGTATCCCCATGAGTTCTCGGGCGGCCAGCGCCAGCGCCTGTCGATCGCCCGCGCCATCATCACGCGGCCAAAACTGGTGGTGGCCGACGAGCCGGTTTCGGCGCTGGATGTCTCGATCCGCGCCCAGATCCTCGACCTTTTCGCCGAGCTCAACCAGAAGCTCGGCATCGCCTATCTCTTCATCACCCACGACCTGACGGTCGCCCGCGCCATGTCGGACGAGGTGCTGGTCATGCATGAGGGCAAGATCGTCGAGCGCGGCAGCACCGCCGAGGTACTCGACAATCCGCGCTCGGAAGCGGCACAGGCGCTGGTCGCGGCTGCGCCCGACCTTCACCGCGCGATCGCGCGGCGCATGCAGGAACAGGGATAGACGGCCGGCCTGTCCCTCAGCTCTCCGGCTTGACCAGATCGACCGGGCTGATGTCGAGCAGGTCGAGCGTGCGGCGCAGGAGCTTGACCTCGCTTTCGGCAAGCTTGGCGTCGGCCTTGGCGATCTCGGCCATGTGGCGTGCCAGCAGCTTGCGCCGCTCGACGTCGAGGTCGCGGAACAAGGCGATCGCCTGCGAGCCGTTGGTCTCGTAGCCGAAATCGTTGAGATATTCGATGACGCTGTCGATCGAGGTTTCGGGGATGCCGAAGGCTTCCTTGCAGATGCGCCGGAAGGCGGCCATCTCGCTCTCCGAGACCGAGCCGTCGGCCAGGATCATGCGGAACAGCATAAGAAGCTCCGCCGAAAGCACCGGATCGTCCGCCACCTTGCGCACGCCCGGATCGCCGTCGAAGATCGAGCGTATCTGGTCCAGCAGCGCCATCGCCATCAGCCTCCCCTTTGCGATTCCGCTCTGATTGTTAGCGCAATTCCAGGAAAAGTGTGAAACGGTTTTCCGTCCGGAATTGCGCCAAACGAAGGATAGAGCGGTTCGGCGTTTTCGTGAAACGGTGAACCGATCTAGCGTGGAACCGGTCTTGCGCAAACTGGTCGGGCATGATGGAAGCTGCGGCTCCCCTCGCCGTGACCCCCAGCCCGATGATCGACCTTACCCTGCAGACTGTTTTCATACTCACCGCCGCCGCTTTTGCAGCAGGCTTTGTCGACTCGATTGCGGGTGGCGGCGGCCTTATCACCATCCCGGCGCTGCTTCTCGCGGGCTTCTCCCCCGTCGCTGCCCTCGGCACCAACAAGCTGCAAGGCATGTTCGGCTCCGGTTCGGCCACCATCCACTATGCGGCCAAAGGCCAGGTCGATCTGCGCCGACAGCTTCCGTCCGCGCTGCTGGCGCTTGTCGGCGGCGCCGTCGGTGCCCTGTTGGCGACGGTGGTGCCCGGCAACTTCCTGCGCGCGCTCTTGCCGATTCTGTTGATCGCGATCGCGCTCTACTTTGCCTTCAAACCCAATATGAACGACGTCGACCGCGCCGAGCGCCTCTCGCCGTTCTTGTTCGGCCTCATCATTCCGCCGCTTGTCGGCTTCTATGACGGCCTCTTTGGCCCCGGCGCTGGCTCCTTCTACATGCTCGCCTTCGTCAGCCTTGCCGGTTACGGCGTGCTCAAGGCGACCGCCCACACCAAGCTGCTCAACTTCGCCTCCAACATCGGCGGCTTCGTCGTCTTCGCCGCCGTCGGCGTTATCGACTGGAAGATCGGCCTGATGATGGGTGTGGCACAGTTCCTCGGCGCCCGCCTGGGCGCGAGCCTGGCGATCAGGATCGGCGCGAAACTGATCAAGCCGCTGCTGGTCATCGTCTGCCTGGCGCTGGCGGTGAAGCTCTTGGCCGACCCGGCAAATCCCCTGCGCCAGCTAATTGGTGTCTGACGATCCTGCTGGTAGAATTCGTGTGTGCGAATCACGTTGGAGGGACAGACATGAATCTCAGTGCACCCACCCAGATCGTGTTCATTATTTCGTTGGTCATCGCCATCATCGGCCTTCTTGCCGCTCTTGGCCTTCTTGCGTTCATTCCTCTCGCGGCGGTGTGGATCATGCTCATCGCCTATATCGTGCTTGCCGCCGGCTGCCTGATGCGCGGCGCCTGAGCACACCAATCTCTGGCAACTCGAAGCGCCCGGCCCTGCCGGGCGCTTTTGATTCGTGGGCATGGTCTGCTAGGCTCGACCGATGTCCGACGAGACAGAGCGCCATCGACAAGACAATCGGTCCCCGGCCCTCCATTTCGAGATGGTCCGGCGCAAGCCCGCCGCCTCGCTGGCGGGCATTGTCACCGATATCTGCGGCTACCGCGAGATATGGCCCGGCCATTTCCGCATCGTCGAATATGCCTCGCTCACCGTGCCGCTGGTGATCAGCTTCGCCGAGGCCTTCGCCATCGGGCTCGGCCGCGATCCCGGCGACAACGACCGTTTCGCCAGTTTCGCCGCCGGTCTCTATGCCGGTCCTGTCGTGATCGAATCCTTCGGCGGTTCCAGCTGCGTCCAGGTCAATTTCACCCCGCTTGGCGCAAGGCGATTCTTCGGTCTGCCGATGAGCGAGCTCAGAGACCGCATGATCGGCCTCGACGATGCGCTGGGCTTCGAGGGCATCGCATTGCGCGAACGGCTAGGCGAAGCACGGGATTGGGACGCACGCTTTGCCATCGCCGAAGGCTTCGTCGCCAGGCGTCTTGCGGAAGCCAACGCGCTTTCGTCCGAAGTCGCCTGGGCCTACAGGACGGTCATCGCTTCCGGTGGCCGCGCCCGGATTTCGGCGCTTGCTCGAGAGATCGGCTGGAGCCGCAAGCATCTCACGGCAAAATTCTCTGATGCGATCGGCATCGGGCCGAAGACATTGTCGCGCATCGTGCGCTTCAACTGTGCGCTTTCGCAATCGAAGCGGCAGGAAGACGACTGGGCCGGCATCGCCGCCGATTGCGGCTATGCCGACCAGGCGCATCTGGTGCGCGAGTTCCGCCAGCTTGCCGGCGAAACGCCGACCGCGCTCGCTGCGCTGGCTTAGAGCAATTCCAGGAAAAGTGTGAAACGGTTTTCCGTCCGGAATTGCGTCAAAACAAAAAAAGCCTCTGCCCCCAGGGAGGTAACATTTCTTCAAGACGTGGGAAGGGCTTTCGTCGACACTGGGCTCATCGACCGAGACAAGGAGTTCGTTCATGCCCACGGCAACCGAAGCACCCCGCATTTATCCCGCCCTGCGCTACAGGAACGCCGCCCGGATGATCGACTGGCTCTGCGATGCCTTCGGCTTTGAGGTGCGCGCCCGCTATGGCGAAGGCGATATCGTCCACCACGCCGAGCTGACCTTCGGTTCCTCGATGATCATGCTGGGCACGGCCCGCGACGACGACTACGGCAAGATGGTCGGCGAGCCGGGCGGCGGCGGAGGCAAGTCGATCTACATCGCCGTCAATGACGCCGATGCCGCCTATGCCAAAGCCAAGAGAGCCGGCGCCAAAATCATCCAAGACCTGGTCGAGCGCGACTATGGCAGCCGCGAGTTCATTTGCCTCGACCCGGAAGGCAATGTCTGGTCCTTCGGCACCTATTGGCCGAAGGCCGGGGAGAAGGCGTAGGAAGTCTCGCTGAGATTGGGGATGGCGACAGCGCCTCAACTTCGTCATCCACGGGCGAAGCAGGAGCGAAGCTCCGTCGCGGAGACCCGAGGATCCATTCCGTTGCTTCCGCCGAGGAATGCAGCGGAGCAGAATTCTGCACGGTTGCAACGACTTGACGTCACGGAATGGATTCTATGGTCTGCGCGCGTCGCTTCGCTCCTTGCTCCGCCATAGAATGACGACCGCATAGGCGGCTCGGCTAATTACCAAGGCACGCGATCCTCAGGCATATCCGGCCGGTCCAGCTCCCGTGCGGTGGAACCAGACCTATCGCGCCAAGGCAAAGATCGCGTCGCAGTCGAGATGCCTCTCCAGCTCGGCCGCGACCTCGTCCAGCGCGTTCTCGACCTCGGCGCGGTAGTCGATGCCGCCGCCCCTGACGCCGAGGCTTTCCAGGTAGGCGGCGCGGAACGCGTCGGCGGAAAACAGCCCGTGCAGATAGGTTCCAATGACCTTGCCGTCGGCGGAGACCGCGCCGTCCTCGATGCCGTTGATGATCGCCGACGGCCGCGCCGTATCCGGGCCGGTGGTGCGGCCGAGGTGGATCTCATAGCCTTCGAGCGGCAGGCCGAACTGCATCGAATGGGCGCTTGAATTGCGCACCGTCTTTTCCGGCTCCATCACCGTCTCGATATCGAGCAGGCCGAGACCTTCCGCTTCGGTGACGCTGCCTTCGATGCCGTCGGGATCGCGCACCATGCGTCCAAGCATCTGATAGCCGCCACAAATACCGACGACATGGCCGCCGCGCTTGCGATGTGCAAGGAGGTCGCGATCCCAGCCATTCTCGCGGAATTTTATCAGATCGCCAATGGTCGACTTCGAGCCGGGGATGACCACCAGCCCGGCGTCCTCCGGCAGCTTCTCGCCCGGCGGCACAAACACCACCTCGACCTCCGGCTCTGCCTTGAGCGGATCGAGATCATCGAAATTGGCGATGCGCGAAAGCATCGGCACCGCCACCTTCAGCGCCCGCTTCTCGCCGGAAGCGAGGCGTTCGAGCACGACCGAATCCTCCGACGGCAGCCGCGCGGCCGCCCTCAGCCACGGCACCACGCCGAAGCAGCGCCAGCCGGTGAATTTTTCGATCGCTTTGATCCCGTCCTCGAACAGCGAGACGTCGCCGCGGAACTTGTTGATGAGGTAGCCGGCGATCATGCGCCGGTCCTCCTCCGGCAGGATCAGATGCGTACCGGCGACCGAGGCGATGACGCCGCCGCGATCGATGTCGCCGACGAGCACCACCGGCACATTGGCGCGCGTCGCAAAGCCCATATTGGCGATGTCGCGGCTGCGGAGATTGATCTCGGCGGGCGAGCCGGCGCCCTCGACGATGACGAGATCGGCGCCCTCCCCGACCTTCGCCCAGGAACCGAGCACCGCGTCCATCAGTTGCGCTTTCATCGCCTGATAGTCGCGCGCCCGCGCCTCGCCGAACACCTTGCCCTGCACCACGACTTGCGAGCCGATGTCACTTTGCGGCTTGAGCAGTACCGGGTTCATGTGCACCGTCGGCCGGACTCCGCAGGCCAGCGCCTGCAGCCATTGCCCGCGGCCGATCTCGCCGCCGCCGGGCCGGTTGTCGCCAGGGATATGGGCGACGGCGGCATTGTTCGACATGTTCTGCGGCTTGAACGGCCTGACCTTCAGTCCGCGTTTCCTCGCGGCCCGGCAGAGCCCCGCCACCAGCACGGTCTTGCCGACATCCGAGCCGGTGCCCTGCAGCATGATCGCCTTGGCCATCAGTTCCTGCCCTCCGAGCCGATGGTCGACTTCTGCGCCAACGGTCCGTCGCGCCAGACATAGAGCGCCATCAACGGCTCCTTGCCCGTGCGCATGGCGTGACTGACATTGGACGCATGGTGGATGATCTCGCCGGCCTCGCGAGCGCGAAAGCCGCCCTCGCCCATGCGCCATTCGGTGCCGCCGGTCAGCGGAATGTAGATCTCCTCGGCGATGTGATGATGGTCGGGATAGACGATGCCGGGCCCGAGGATCAGCAGGCCGGCAGCGACCGCGTCATTGACGAAATGCCCGCGCATGCCGAACACTTCCAGCCAGCCATATCTGGTCAGGAATTCCGCGCCGAAATCGGCTGCGCTATAGGTCTGGCCCCAGCGCAATTCGTTGCGATGCATCGCGAGGAATTCCGCCAACGGCCTGGCGTCCGGCGGCGCCAGTTCGGCAATACGATCGAGATAGCGAAGGCAAGGAAGCTGATGCGGATCGAGCGGACGGGAGGGCATGTCCCAGTCGATGCGCGCGACCTCATCCGCGACCAGCACACTGCCGACGCCGGCGAGGTAGTTGTGGAACCGGTCCAGCAACTGATCGAAAACTGTCGGCACGCACGGCTCCGTTGATCAATCCATGCACAGCCGGTCCGCGGGCGACCGGGTTGCGCGGCGGCATCATTGGTCTAGATTGATCGCTGCGCAAAGCCAAAAACGACAGGCCACAAGGCCTGAAACGACAGGGAGCACGCCATGGACGCGGCAGTCGATGCGGGCACTGGCCAATTCGAACTCACCGAGGAACAGCGTGCCATCCAGGAGATGGCAGAGGCATTCGCCGCCGACCGTGTCGCGCCGAACGCACTCGACTGGGACCGGGCCAAGCACTTTCCAGCCGACGTGATCCGCGAAACCGGGCCGCTCGGCCTTGGCGGCATCTATGTGCGCGACGATGTCGGCGGCTCGGCGCTCGGGCGCCTCGATGCGGTGCTGATCTTCGAGGCGCTGGCCCGCGCCGATCCGGCTTTCTCGTCCTTCATCTCTATCCACAACATGGCCGCGTCGATGATCGACCGCTTCGGCAGCGACGACCAGCGCCAGCGCTTCCTGCCCAAGCTGACCTCGATGGAATGGCTGGCGAGCTATTGCCTGACCGAGCCCGGCTCCGGCTCGGATGCCGCAGCGCTGAAGACGCGGGCGGTGAAGGACGGCGGCGACTATGTCTTGAACGGCGCCAAGCAGTTCATTTCCGGCGCCGGTGACAGCGACCTCTATGTCGTCATGGCGCGCACCGGCGGCGACGGACCGAAAGGCATTTCGACCCTGGTCGTGCCGAAAGATGCGCCGGGCCTATCCTTCGGCGCCAACGAGCACAAGATGGGCTGGCACATGCAGTCGACCCGCCAGGTCATCTTCGAGGACTGCAAGGTGCCGGCCGAAAACCTGCTCGCCACCGAAGGCGCCGGTTTCGGCATCGCCATGGCCGGGCTCGACGGCGGCCGGCTCAACATCGCCGCCTGCTCGCTGGGCGGGGCGCAGTCGGCGCTCGACAAGGCGCTCGCCTATACGGCCGAGCGCAAGGCTTTCGGATCGAAGATCAACCAGTTCCAGGCGCTGCAGTTCAGGCTGGCCGACATGGAGACGGAGCTGCAGGCTGCCCGCATCTTCCTCTATGCCGCCGCCTCGAAGCTCGACCGCAAAGCGCCGGATGCCGGCAAATGGTCGGCCATGGCCAAGCGCTTCGTCACCGATATCGGCTTCGACGTCGCCAACCAGGCACTGCAGTTGCACGGCGGCTATGGCTATCTGCACGACTACGGCATCGAAAAGCTGGTGCGCGACCTGCGCGTCCACCAGATCCTCGAAGGCACCAACGAGATCATGCGCGTCATCATCGCGCGAGCTTTGATTGGGCGGTAGAGAATTTAGTGAGTAGTGAGTAGTGAGTTGTCATCTAGGACATACTAGAGACTATAGACTATAGACTATAGACTATAGACTATAGACTATAGACTATAGACTATAGACTACTGACTATTCACTATTCACTATTCACTATTCACCACCCAGCTGCACGGAGCACCATCATGACCACCATTGCCTTCATCGGCCTCGGCAACATGGGCAATCCGATGGCCGCCAATCTGGTCAAGGCGGGGCATACGGTGCTGGGTTTCGATCTCGTTCCCGAGAACCTGACTATTGCGAAAGAGCATGGCGTCACCGTGATGGCCAACGCCGTCGCCGCCGTGAAGGACGCCGACGTGGTGATCACCATGCTGCCGGCCGGCAAGCATGTGCTGTCGGTCTACGAGGACATTGCGCCGAAGGCCAAGAAAGGCGCGCTGCTCATCGAGTCCTCGACCATCGATGTCGAATCGGCACGCAAGGCCCACGCCATTGCGGCGAAGCATGGCTTGCCATCGATCGACGCGCCAGTCTCCGGCGGCACCGGCGGCGCCGCCGCCGGCACGCTGACCTTCATGGCCGGCGGCTCGGACGCGGCATTCGCCGCCGCCGAGCCGATCCTCAAGCCGATGGCCGGCCGCATCGTCCATTGCGGCGGCGACGGCGCCGGCCAGGCCGCCAAGATCTGCAACAACATGATCCTCGGCATCTCGATGATCGGCGTCGCCGAGGCCTTTGTGCTGGCCGAAAAGCTCGGCCTGTCGCATCAGGCGCTGTTCGACGTCGCTTCCACCTCCTCCGGCCAGTGCTGGTCGCTCACCACCTATTGCCCGGTGCCCGGCCCTGTCCCGGCATCGCCCGCCAACCGCGACTACAAGCCCGGCTTTGCCGCGGCCCTCATGCTGAAGGACCTGAAGCTTTCGCAGGAAGCCGCGCAAAGCGCCGGCGCGGCGACGCCTCTGGGCGCAGAAGCGACGCAGCTCTACGCGCTGTTCAACGCGCAAGGGAATGCCGGCGTCGATTTTTCCGGCATTATAAATTTCCTGCGCGGCGATAAAACCTAAGCTGCTGCTTGCAAAGAGTTATTAGCCAGTTTTTTCGGCAGAAAGCCGGCAAATTTAGATTTGCTTAAGCTCTCGATAACTCACCGGTAACGATGTGTCTTTAAAACGGACTGCGAGGCGGACATCGCAACCGCCCGGCGCTCCGGATCAAGGTCTCGCGTACCGGAGCCCGTAAGTTTCGCAAGTCTCTCGTCGCGAAACGCCATGCGTATCTGGCAAAGCCGCGTTCCCGTTGGGGCGCGGTTTTTGCGTTTCGGAATGGCTTCGCCGCACGCGGAAGAATCGGGCCTTCGGGCGCCCGTCCTGTAGGGCGCCCGGCGCATTGTTCACCGCTTCCGCAGATCCGCCTCGGCAAGGTCGAGCGCCTTGGCGATGCGCTCGCAGGCCATATCGATCGTGTCGCGCGTCCAGATCAGCGGCGGCGACAGGATCATCGTGTCGCCGGTGGCGCGCAGCATCATGCCTTGCGCGATCGCATGGTCGCGCACAACGACGGCGGCGCTTCCCGACGGCAAGAAGCGTTCCTTGGTCGCCTTGTCCTTGACGATCTCGATCGCGCCCATCAGGCCGATCGAGCGCACCTCGCCGACCAGCCTGTGGCCGGCGATGCGCTCCTGCAGCGCCTGCGCGAAATAGGGACCGGTGTCGTTCCTGACGCGATCGACAAGGCCTTCCCGTTCGATGATCTCGAGGTTCTTCAGCGCCACTGCGCAGGCCACCGGATGACCGGAATAGGTGTAGCCGTGGTAGAACTCGCCACCCTTCTCCACCAGCGTCTTGCTGATGCGGTCGCCGACCAGCAGCGCCGACAGCGGCTGGTAGCCTGAGGTCAGCGCCTTGGCGGTGGTGATGGTGTCAGGCTCGACGTCGAAGGTCTGCGCCGCGAACCATTCACCGGTGCGGCCATAACCGGTGATCACCTCGTCGAGCATCAACAGCACATCGTATTTGCGGCAGATGCGCTGCACCTCGGGCCAGTAACTCATCGGCGGGATTTTTACCCCGCCGGCGCCCATCACCGGCTCGCCGATGAAGGCAGCGACCTTGTCGGCGCCGGCTTCGAGGATCGCGTCCTCGACGGCCTTCGCCGCGCGCAGGCCGAAATCATGGTCGCTTTCGCCGGGCAGCGCGAGCTCATACGCATAGGGCATCATCACATGGACGATGTTGGGCACCGCGCCGCCGAGCTGCTTGTGCATCGGCTCCATGCCGCCCAGCGAAGTGCCGGCGATCGTCGAGCCGTGATAGCCCATCTTGCGCGAGATGATGCGGTTCTTCTCCGGCTTGCCTTCGAGTGCCCAATAGTGGCGCACGAGCCGCAGCGCCGTGTCGTTGGCCTCCGAGCCGGACGAGCCGTAGAAAACCTGGCCGACATGCTTGGGCGCCAGCTCGGCCAGCTTCTTCGACAAGAGCACGGGCGTCGGCGTCGAGCATTTGAAGAAGGAGTTGTAGTAAGGCAGCTCCTTCATCTGCGCGTAAGCCGCCTCGGCAAGCTCGTCGCGGCCATAGCCGACATTGACGCACCAGAGGCCCGCCATGCCGTCGAGGATTTCGGTGCCGTCGGCATCGTAAATGAACGGGCCGTTGGCACGGGTGATGATGCGGGAGCCCGCCTCGCGCAGCTCCTTGTGGTCGGTGAAGGGATGAAGGTGATGCGCGGCATCGATCTGCTGAAGCTGTTTCAGCGAATAGTTCTGATAGGTCATCGGTTTGATCTTTCCTCTTGAATCAATCCGGCAGCAGCCGGGGCGGATTCGTCAGAGGAAGGCAGGCGGCGAATAGCCGATGCGGGCGCACAGCCGCAAAAGCTCGGCACGAAGGGTCCGCGGTGACGGCGTCACCGCGACCCCGAAGGCACCTGATGTGCTGAAGCGGACCATGGCGGCAGCTTATGCCGCCTACACCCCCGAATTCAAGCCGTACCCGCGAGCGCCCGTTGCAGGAAAACATAGCGCATCGCGGTTTGGGCGGCCTGCGGACGGCGGTCGCCGCGCCCGCCATGTCCGCCTTCGGTCTCCTCGAAGAACAACGTCCTGTCGTGGCCGGCGGCCTGCAGCCGCGCCGCCATCTTGCGCGCATGGCCGGGATGGACGCGGTCGTCGGCGGTCGAGGTCATCAGGAGCACTGGCGGATAGGCGGCATCCGCCGCGACATGCTGATAGGGCGAATAGGCGCCAAGCCATGCCGCCTCCTCCGGCTTCGACGGGTCGCCATATTCCGCGATCCACGAGGCGCCGGGCGGCAGTTCGGTATAGCGCAGCATGTCGAGCAGCGGCACGTCGATGATGACGGCGCCGAACAGATCCGGCCGCTGAGTCAGCGACACACCGGTGAGCAGGCCGCCATTCGAGCCGCCCTGGATGCCGAGCTGAGACGCCGTGGTGATGCCGCGCTTGACCACATCCTGCGCCACCGCGGCGAAATCGTCGAAAGCCTTCTGGCGATTACCCTTGAGCGCCGCCTGATGCCAGGCCGGGCCGAACTCGCCGCCGCCACGGATATTGGCCTGCACATAGGCATTGCCTTTGTCCAGCCAGAGCCTGCCGCGGATGCCGGCATAGCCGGGCAGCAGCGGCACTTCGAAGCCGCCATAGCCGTAGAGCAGCGCCGGCACCGGCCCCTTCTGATCACGCCGCCTGACGACGAAGTACGGGATCATCGTGCCGTCCTTCGAGCGCGCCTCGAACTGCTCCGAGACATAGGGCGAGGCGTCGAAGCGCGCCGGCTGCGATTTCACCGTTTGAAGCATCTCGCCATCGTCGTCCGACCAGATGATCGAGCTGGGCGTCAGGAAGTCGGTGAAGGAGAAGGAAACGCTGGAACCGAAATGCTCGGCATGGCCGATGCCGACATTGCCGTTGTCGGGCAGGCCGACCGGCGTCAGCGACCAGCCCTTCTCGGTGCGATCACAAACGACGACCTTGCCCCGTACATTGTCCATCAGGTTGATGAACAGCCGGTCTTGTGTCCTGGCGAGGCCAGCGATGGAAACGCGATGGGCCGGTTCAAGCACGGTCTCGAATGGTCCAAACACGCCGGTTTCGATCCAGCGGTCGAAATCCACGGAGTAGAGCCCGTCGGGCAGGCAGCGCGTGCCGTCGAATGCTGTCCACGGGCTACGCACGCCGAAGACGAGCTGGCCCTTGAAGATCGCCGTGTCGGTGGCGTCGTCCGGCAACGGGACGCGTCTGTTTTCGCCCGAGGGCAGGCGCAGGAAGCTGTGCGAGGTGAAGAAGTCGATGGTCTTGCCAAGCAGCACATGCCGTTTGTCGCCGTCGAAATCCACGCCGCCGCCGACCGCGAGATGCTGCTTCTCGCCCTCGAAGATCGGCGTTGCGTCTTCCAGCTTCGTGCCGCGCCGCCAGAGCTTGATCACACGCGGATAGCCGGATTGGGTCTTGTCTTCCTCCTCGAAAGCCGCCGAGACGATCACCGTGTCCTTGTCCAGCCAGGAAAAACCCGACTTCGAGGCCGGCGCGCGAAAGCCGTCCGCGACGAAGGATTTTGTCGCGATGTCGAACTCGCGCATCTCGCTGGCATCGCCGCCGTCCGGCGACATGTAGAGCAGGCAGCGGTCGAAATCCGGATAGAGCCGACTGGCGCCGCCGAACACCCATTTCACGCCGTCCTCGGCTGAGAGCGCATCGAAATCGATGATCGTCTCCCAGTCCGGCTTGTCGGTCTTGTAGGAAGCAACCGGCGTGCGCCGCCACAGGCCCAGCGCGTTGGTCTTGTCCTGCCAGAAATTATAGACATGGCCGGCAAGGGCCGCCCCAACCGGGATATTGTCCTCGGCCGTCATCAGGTCGAGCGCGGTCTCGAATGCCGCCTGGTAAGAAGGATCGCCCTTCAGTTCGGCGACCGTCACCGCATTCTGGCGATGAACCCAGTCGAGTGCTTCCTTGCTGTCGCGGTCTTCCAGCCAGAGGAAGCTGTCCTCGGCCGCCGGCGCGGGCTGGGTTTTGGTCATCGGGCTGGTCATGCAGGTCTCCGGGATGTCATCTGGCAGGCCTTGCCTACATCGCGTTCGCCGCGCGAACATTCAAGAGCAGATCACCTGAGCCGTTCGGCGGCAGCCTGGCCTACACCACCCGCCTGCGAATGATGGTCGTAGCCGCCAATGCCGCGCAGATCGCGCCGAGCGTCACCGGAAGACCCGCCGCGCCGATGACATCCATGACACCGCCGGTGAGCGGCGGCACGAGGATACCGCCAACGCCCCACATCAGCGAGAAGGCGGCGTTGCCGGCGACCAGCGCCGAGCCCGCAAAACGTTCGCCGAGCTCAATGATGGACATGGTGTAGATGCCGTAGGACACGGCACCCCAGATGAAAACGCTGGGCCAGATCAGCGGCGTCTCGATCAGCATCGGCAGGAGCGCGCAGCCGAGGACCGTCACCGAAACGCAGCCGAACCGCACGAGGCGGGCCGTCAGCCTCTCGGCGAGCAGGCCGAGCGGCACCTGCATGGCGATGTTGCCGGCAATCATCATCGAGAGCAGCGCCGACATGCGCGCCTCGGGAATGCCGTAATGCGTGCCGTAGACGGGAAGCAGCGCCAGCACCGCCTGTTCGAACCCGGCGGCGACGACGACCGCCGACAAAAGCAGCCAGGCGAGCGGCATGAAGCCCAGCACCGAAACGTTCTCGCCGGCCTCGTCGACCTTGGGCAGCCTCTTCACCACAATCGCCAGGCAGGCGCCGCAGAAGAGGAAGGCAAAGATGCCGACCAGGAACGGTGGCCAGCCTTCGGTGCCGACCGCCAGCAGGCAGAGCGGACCTGCCGCGAAGCCCGCCGAGATGATGGTCGAATAGATGCCCATGACGCGCCCGCGCCGCGATGGCGGCGCCAGCGCGATCACCCAAATTTCGCTGAGCACATAAAGCGGATTGGTCACCACGCCGATCAGGAAGCGCAGCGGAAACCACAAATAGACGTCTTGCGTCCAGCCGATCAGCGCCAGCACCAACGCCGACAACACGGCGCAAGCGAGCACGGTGCGCCCTGCCCCGAACCGGCGCGCCAGCCCCGGGATCAGCGGCGAGGACAGAATGAAACCGACCGGCGTCATCGCCGCCGACAGGCCGATCACAGCCGGCGACACGCCCTGCCGCTGCAGGATGAAGCTGAGCAGCGGATAGGAGAGCCCCTGCGCGATGGCGAACACGGATACGGTCGCGATCACGCCGGTGATCGCCGCCCATTGCACCCTCTCGCCGCTCTCCGATTTTGCCAGAGCCATCATCCCTGCTCCAATCGCTCGGAGGCTTAGCCGTTGTCGGCGATTGCCGTAAGGCCCACCGCCGGCAAAAGCGCATGCTCCAGCCGATACCTGTCAGGAGCGCCGGCCCGATGAGAGCGGTCGAACGCAGCGACAAAAGCCGTGCCGGTGCTTCAGCGGCGGCAATTCGGCAAGCCAGCGGATGCCGTTTCGTCATGTCGCTTCCCTCGCCCTAGTGGTCGCCGCCTCCTTACCGGCGAGATTGCCGCCGGTCCATTATGCCGGCCACTTTCGCATCCTCACGAGGCTTCTCATGACTGCCGCCCTTCATCCCGCCGAACCGGCATTGGCAACAGATCGCGCCCGCCGCGGCGGCCGTGCGGGAAAGCGTGCCGGCGGATCGGCGGCGTTCGAGCAGCCGCCGTTCCGGCAGCTGAAGAACCCGCTGACGCCGACGAAATTTGTGTCCGACGACGAGCTGGAGTCGATCCACCTCGCCTCGCTGCGCGTGCTGAAGGAGATCGGCGTCGACGTACTGCATGAGGAAGCCCGCCGCATCATGAAGGCGCATGGCGCCGACGTGCGCGAAGGCAGCGAGCGCGTGCGCTTCGACAGCGACATGATCCTCGATCTCATTTCCAACTGCCCGCCCGAATTCACGCTCCATGCCCGCAACCCGGCGCACAATGTGCGGTTCGGCGGCAACAACGTCATCCTTTCGATGATGGCCTCGGCGCCCAATTGCTCCGACCTCGATCGTGGCCGGCGGCCCGGCAACCAGGCCGACTACCGCAACTTCCTGCGTCTGGCGCAGATGCACAACATCCTGCAGTGCACTGGCGGCTATCCGGTCGAGCCGATCGACATCCATCCCTCGGTCCGGCATCTCGAATGCATCCGCGACCTCGCCATGCTGACCGACAAGGTCTTCCACATCTATTCGCTCGGCAAGGAACGCAATGTCGACGGCATCGAGATCGCCCGCATTGCACGCGGCGTCAGCCGCGAGCAGCTGATGCAGGAGCCGTCCGTCTTCACCATCATCAACACCAATTCGCCGCTCAAGCTCGACGTGCCGATGATGGAAGGCATCATCCAGATGGCGAGCATGGGCCAGGCGGTGATCGTCACCCCGTTCACACTCTCCGGCGCCATGGCGCCCGTCACCATCGCCGGCGCGCTGGTGCAGCAGAACGCCGAGGCGCTCTCCGGTATCGCCTTCGCGCAGATGGTGAAAAAAGGCGCGCCGGTCGGCTATGGCGGCTTCACTTCCAATGTCGACATGAAATCCGGCGCGCCGGCCTTCGGCACGCCGGAATACATGAAGGCGCAGCTTGTCGGCGGCCAGCTCGCCCGCCGCTACAATATCCCCTACCGCACCTCGAACACCTGCGCCGCCAACACGGTCGACGCGCAGGCGGCCTACGAAAGCGTCTTCTCGCTGTGGGGCGCCATCCAGGGCGGCGGCAATCTGATGATGCACGGGGCCGGCTGGCTGGAAGGCGGCCTGCGCTGCTCCTACGAAAAGACCATTCTCGACATCGATCTGTTGCAGATGGTGGCCGAGTTCCTCACCCCGCTCGATCTCTCGCAGGATGCGCTCGGCTTCGACGCCATCCAGTCGGTCGGCCCCGGCGGCCATTTCTTCGGCACCCAGCACACGCAGGAGCGCTACAAGACCGCCTTCTACTCGCCGATCGTCTCCGACTGGCGCAATTTCGAGACCTGGACAGAGGCGGGCTCGCCGACGGCCTTGGAGCGCACCAACAAGGTGTGGAAGGAGCGCCTTGCCGCCTACGAAGAGCCGTATATGGACCCGGCCATCCGCGAAGAGCTCAACGACTTCGTCGAAAAGCGCCGCGCCGAAGGCGGCGCGCCGACCGATTTTTGATCCTTCGTCTCGGCCTGATGAATAGTCGACCCCCACTCCGTCGAGCTACGCTCGACA